>JAHEJB010000195.1 GCA_024639085.1 Rubricoccaceae bacterium
ATTAACTTTCGCTGCACTGGCTCTGGATTTACCAATCCGAATGAACGAAAACGGCTTCGTGATGGTTGGCTCACTCGCCTGTTCGAACCGGCCTTGTATCCAGTTTCTGTACGTAACCTCGCAGCTTTGACGGGAATGTGGCTGACGACGATTCGCTGTCAGCTTACCGGCACATTCGCAGGCTTCCTTCCCACGCTCAGTCACCCTTACGCAGTTGCCCTCGTCTAAATTTTGTCAATCGGACTCACAGTTGGTATACTGCCTTCCTTCAGACTTTCGTTCTCATACAGGGGACTTACACCCCACAAGTTAATCGCCATGCCTGGCGTACCAACGCGTTGAACCGGAGCGGCGATTCACGCGGTTCTTGAGATCAACGTCAACCGTCGCCGCCCGGTTAACGCAATACGTTATCCCGCTAGACCAATTAACATATTCACGGTTTTGGGAATCAATGAGAAATTTGAACAACGAGCGTGGAATGATCCCTCGCAGAGTGATTCTGGCAACTTGCATTACTTTCGTGATGGTCGCGCCAAGCTTCGCCAATAATAATTACTTTATTCCTGGGGACGCATTTTTCTATTTCGAAATCGAACAATCGGAATGGGCCGATTTCAAGAGCGGCGAACTATCGACGATAAATTACGACCGGCCTGACCACTTGCCATTCATGTTATGCGGCTACGCCGGCTACCAAAAACTGAATATCACCAATTTGCCAAAGGAGTATCGGGGGAGACTTGTGCGGGCAGTCGAATCGATGAAAGAGTTGTACCCAACTAAGATCGTCGAAATCGACCACGGCAAACCTGAATTTTTTGGCAGCCCATCCGGGATAGAAAAAAAAGAGATCAACAAGATACGTATCTTCGTTTACAATAAAACTTTTGATTTCGCAAAATACCAAATAGGACTCAAATACAACGAAGCTTGGCCGGAATCGGCAGTCGCGCTCGGGCACTCGAAAAAACACTTTCAGTTCGATTTTTTCGTCAACACCCCCAAAGGAATTACGGAATCTTGGCGTATTGGGACCGATGTGGATCCGTTGAATGTTAAATTGCCACCTGGCGAGAAGGGATTTATCAAGACGCCGATAACGATTGACCCGAAAAAACTCAAGTTTCTGGTCGCTCCTCCAACATCATTGGAATCATTATGCTTCCCAACTCGCGATTCATCCATTGAATGCTTTGTCGTGTCAAACGATGGCGTCCAATCGTTGACTGTCGATAAATCGGGAAAAACAAATTGGAAATTGACCAAGAAAAAATGAAGGGATGCGCGGGGATGACTATACCCTCTGCTGACTTCCGAGCGGCACCGAGTTGCTTTCGCATTCACGGCCCCGCCTTTCGGGCAAGCCCTACTCACGGGTACGCCAATCGGATCTCCCCAGATAAGAGCGTGATGCATCCCCGCCCAAGCTCCTCATCTACCTGTACCCCGTCTTCCAGTTCGGTTTCGCGTTGTCATGCACGCTCACCTTGGAGTTACCGGCCTGGTATGAGGTTCCTGCGGGTCTTGGCGGGATGCTGCCGGTGGCTAAGCCGATCGAGCATCGCAGGCTTCCTCCCCACGGTTCGTTACCTCCCCGCAGTTGCCCTCGCCTCGTGTCAATTTCTTCACCGCCGTTGAACTAAGCCGCTTCGCGGAGACTCCAATGGATTCCGTTCCGGTTGTCTGCGCTGCAGCGCTCGTAAAAGGACCCTTTGATGGCAGCGGCAAAACAGGATCCAAGCACGGAACTGAAACAAGTTGAAATCGTCTCAGCGGAGTGGTAGCCTGTCACGAACGCAATCCTTCGCCTGATTGAATCCGCAAACGCACACCACGCGAAGACGGCTCAGCACAACGGACAATCCATCCGTCTCCGCTGGAGCCGGATAGATTGCAATTCGTTTGGCGACAAGGCCAAATGTGCGATGACGTGATCGGAGACGACGCTCGTTTACGAGGGCATGCATGTCAGGTGGTGAACAAAGGACGAATCCCTATGAGCCACCGATGCATGGCGATGAGCGAGGATTGGGCTCCAGATTGGCATTTGCCGTGATGTTGGTTGCCTGCATCGCGATGGTTCTATTCAGTATTGCTGTGTCGGGGCATGCGATTTTGAAAATTCTGGAAACGACGCCCTTCATGGGAATCCCGGTGGATGCACTTGGCAATCGAATTCCGATTCAGGGCTATCCACAATTAGGTTTTGGTCTGGCAAGTGCTGTCGTTTTCACCATCCTCGCGTTCGGCATCGCCATGCTCGGCATGTCTCGCCGTCGTCGTTTGAATTGATCAGTCGCGCGGGAAACAAACGACCGTAATTCAAGAACCCGTAACTCCTATCTCATTCCGCCTGGATCCTAAGACTCAGACTCAACATTACCGACGCGGCGATGATGATGAACGGTCCTTCCCAAAGCTTCCACACGGTCGGTAGTCCTTCCCACCAGTCGATGAAGCAGACCGTCCCACCGAGGAGAGTGAGCGCACCGCAGAGAAAGATCAACAACGACCGATACCGCCGCAGGTCAAAGGAGATCTTCCAAAACAACGCGCCGACTAGCGCGTAGAAGGCCGACAACGATCGCGCCAGGTAACCGACGATTGGCTCGTCAGGGAGCTTGCCGAGCTGCAGCTGCTGATGGATATCGTCCATCACGGAGTAGGGCACGAAGATGAAGGGGATCGCCAGCAGCGACATCGTGCCGAAGAAACGGAGCATGAATCGAAGGGCGGGTTCGGTGTTCATGAGTCTTCCTGTTCAGTTCGCAGTCGTGCGCGGGTTGGGCACACCGACCACAAATAGTTTACTCTCTTCGAGACAGCGATTGCATCGGCCGACGCATCCAAGCCGCTGATGATCGTTCGGAGCAGAGATGAAAATGACCTCAGTAGGCATCGGCACTCTTGCGCAGGGTGAACGCGCATTTGCACTCCTCAAAAACCCGTGGCAGGCCGTTTTGATTGTTGGAGTGATCCAAAATTGGACCCTTTTTTGGCTTGGCGCACTGGTCCTGCTTCGATTCGCCGGTTTGTTCCTTTTTTGATCGCAGTTCCATCCTCCTCAATCCATTTGTCTGCGATCACGTGTGTTTGTTTGGACGTGACGTCCCTGTCCTACGACGCAGTCGTGTTGTCTTGAATTGATCGACATCACGTTCACCCGAAAATAGGAAATCAAGAAACGGCTTTTTTTGGAATCGGCAAGTCTGAGAAATCCCCAACAGCCGCAGGTCGTTTTCCGCACCTGTGCGACCAAAGCATCCAGAAATCTTCTGTTGAACCGAAAGATGACGCAAAGCGCGCTCAGCCATGTTGTTGTTCCAAGGGATTCCGTCTTCAATGAGGAAGCGAAAAAGCGACTCTCGATATCGCTTAAATCGCTTTTTGTATTTTTCGACCAACTCCGAATTGCATTCCGGACGTTCGATCACGTCTCGAAAAAGGGCATCGACTGATTTTATATGTTTTTTCAAGTACCGAGATTTCAAACCGCGTTTTCCAACGTCTTCGATTATCGGCACGAACATGTCGCGCAGTTTACTCACAAACGTTTCGTATTCCTCGTTGAACGGGTTCTTCCAGAGATCATCGTTCAAATCCCGGATGAGATGCACGAGGCACTTTTGTTGCCGACAAGGGAGCGAGTCGTATCCTCCGTAAAAATCTGATATGAGTACACCGTCGTAATTCGTAAGCAGCGACTCAACTGCGGATATTTGGCGAGGATGACC
>JAHEJB010000068.1:0-9849 GCA_024639085.1 Rubricoccaceae bacterium
CGGGAGCCTTGGCTGATTTCGATGCAAGCGCTGCAATCCCCAATGGTGTACATCGTTCGGATTCTCGTGGCCTCCCTGCCTTTGTTTCGGAGATCGCCCGTTCGGCACCTCGCATTATTCAGGGCGAAGATCGCCTGAAGTACTATGCTTCTGAGGTTGACAAGGTAGACGTTGCCAAGCGCGAAGGCCTACGTGACTACCTCGATGGCTTTGTTGGGCAGCTCCACTCTTTAAGTGCCAGTGACATGGACCTCGGAGGCCCGGCTTGTGTCGGCCGAGTATGGTACCGTGTTGATGGTGAGAAAACGCCGCACACTGAGGTAGGCGCACGTAACAACGATGAGGTGGACATCCTCATCTTGAACCTGCTGAGCCCCCGCCAGCGCACCGACCTGTTTGCAGAGCAGTCCGCTGATTTCTCCTATTTCCTTGATGTTGGCACAGGTACCGACCGCCGCTTCCGTTGTACGGCTTACTTCGACAACCAACACTTGGCGTTGTGTATGCGCGCGATCAACGAAACGGTGCGCAAGCTTCCATCGCTTGGCTTCCATCCTGCAATCCAGCGCGGATTCATGTTCCGCCAGGTTCGCGATGGCCTCACCCTTTTTACAGGTGTTACTGGTTCTGGTAAATCCACCACCCTGGATGCCATCATCGACGCCAATAACCACGACTTCAACGGGCACGTTGTAATTGTGGCGAAGCCAATTGAGTACATGCACTCGCCCGACAAGTGCATTATCCGGCACCGCGAAGTGGGCCCAGACGTACCGTCCTTCAAAGACGGAGTTACGCAGGCCCTTCGCCAGGACCCCGACATCATCATGATTGGTGAGATGCGTGATCCTGTGACGATTTCAGCAGCCATTGAAGCTGCGGATACTGGTCACAAAGTGTTTTCTACGCTCCACACGTCGAGCGCGGTTGAAAGCCTGGATCGAATAATTGCCGAGTACCCGTTTGAAGAGCAGGAACGTATTCGCATGCGTCTCGCGGATGTTCTCAGTTGCTCAGTATCGCAAAAACTGGCCCCACGCATTGGTGGTGGTCGTGTTCTTGTCAAAGAAGTTCTGTGGGTCACGCCGTCGGTGAAGGCCGCCATTATGAATGGCAATACCAACGAAATCTACCAGATGATGTGGGAAGGAGGGAAGCAGGGGATGATTACGCTCGAGCAGGATCTCGTTCGACTTGTTCGCGAACGCAAGGTCACGCCCGAAATAGCCCGCCAATACGCAAATAACAAACGTCGCTTGGCGCAGCTGCTTCAGTAAAGCAGCGCGCAGAGCTTATTCAGCCACCGCCAAACAGTCCTACTCATGAGCGAGAACGTCACTTCGGCACAGGATCTTCATCCCGCCGCGCAGGAGACAGCCACGGTCGCTGGTCGCAGCAATAAGGCCCAGAAGGGTACATCGGCTCAGCAGAAAAAGCGCCAGCGTGCAGCGGCGCCCGTTCTAGGCGTCCACGTCACCGCACAGACGGTTTATGCCGTCCTGATGCGTCCGACGAGCAATGGCTATGAGCCAATTCGTCAGTTTTCTCGCCAGCGTTCGAGTGGAGGCGACTATACGCCAGACATGGCGCCTTCAATGCGCGAGGTAGCTACGCCCGAGGAAGCGCCGATCAGCGAAGATGGCGTAACGATCCACTTTGGCGAAGGGCAGAGCACCGCCGCCGACCTGTTTCTGGAAACTGAATTCCAGGGTCTCGCGGGTATCTCTGAAGATGGTGCCTTTGAGGCCACAACGCCTTCTGCGCGGAAGACAGGAACGCCTATTGTTTTCGAGCTCAAGGACATTATTGAAGAATGCCGTACGGCAGGATTCGAGAAGCCAGCGTTGGCGTTCGTTATTGGCGTTCCAGACGTGGACTATGTTGAAGTAGTCGTGCCAGCTGATGGTGGTAGGACCGACAAGAAGGCCAAGTCTGGTCGCCAGGCTAAGGAGGACAACAAGGGGAAGGAGGAGAAGAGCAGTGCGAAGAATGCGACCGTCAGCAACAAGACAGTACGCCGTGAGCGCCTTCTTGGGCTTCTTCCACCAAGCGAAGTTCTCTACGATAAGGAGCGGATTGCGTTCGTCTCGATGACGCCCCGCGACAACCAGCAGCGGTTCTTGGCCATCCTTCCACGTCCGGAAGAGCCAGTAGTCGATTCACTCCAGCTTCTGCGCGAGCAGCAGGGCATGCGAAGAATTCCGTTCCGCGACATTGACGCCGAAGTGCCGATCATGATGGGAATGGCCCGCATGGCGTTCCCAACGGAGCCTCAGGAAAACACGGCCATCGTGCGTGTTGGACTAGAGGACACGCTAGTCATCCTTCTGCAAGGCAACCAGCTTCATCACTGCGATCACATGCGCAGTGTAACCACCTTCGATGGTCCGGATACGATTTGTAGTCGTGTACTCCTTCAGCAGGACGTACAGGGTGTTGGAACGGTCCATAATGTGATCATCAGCAGTGAGGAGCGCGAGGAAGAACTCGTTCAGGGATTCTCCGCCTTCTACCCAGAAGCACGTGTGGAAACGATGCGCGCAGGCCTAGCCGCCATGGGCGTTTCTGGACCCTATGGACCGCTGCCTACTACGGCCGTCCCGGCATCTGGTATTGCACTCAAGGCGCTCATTCGCCGCGACTCCTCGTTTGAGGAAATCAGCATGATGCCGAAGCAGCTACGCAAGCGGGCGCGCAAGTTCGACTTGTCGTTCTCATGGCATACGGCAGTGATCGGCGTTTTGCTGTTCATGAGCGTTCTGTTTTTCATGGGCTTGTTCCTGAAGCAGTCATCCGATATCGCGGAAGCCGAGCAGCGCCTCGCTGAGTTCCCGATTGAAGCGACAATGACGAGTGTGGAACTGCAATACCGAATCGACAGCCTTCGTCTTGCTCAGACGCAGATAATGGAGTCGATGGTTGTACTTGACTCGCTCATGTACGGAACGGACCAGTGGAGCCAGACTCTTGCCCTGGTAAACCGCTCAGCAGCCGGTGCAGGAAACATCTGGGTTGAAGAGTGGAGCCCGGGACAGGGAGAGATTTCCCTCCACGGCTTCGCGACCTCGCGCGCCAAGGTTGTTGATCTCGCCTCGCGTTTGAGCGCATCAATCGACCAGTTGAGCTTCAGCGAAATCCGCGAATACCCGGTCTACGACTACCGAATGCGATTCGTACTGCCCAACGAGTTGCCTGCTGCTGCGCGGTTCCTGCGCGAGCAAGCTGGCGAAGCACTACCTCCACCGCAAATGATGCCAGAGCCTCTGGCGGCCAGTGTTCCGTTGGCAGCCGACCGCAGCACTCCGCCGCCGTCTTCGAACGACGCGCAGTCTGCTGAGACCGGCGAAGAAGCGCCTGAGTAACCCACGACTTTCACTTGAAATCTGCCCTCATCGAGCGGTCGTCACACACCGCGACAACGCGTAACCGCCATGTCGAATCAAGTTCTAAACACGCTCATCCTGACACTCTTTATGGCCGTGGCCGTTGGTGTTGGGTACTACGTGACGCAAAAGTTGCAGAAGGCCGAGCTCGTTCGGTTGGAAGAGGAGGCTGAGGCTATCCGCCTGAGCCAGGCTGAGGTTGAAACGCTACTGATTGAAGAAGCTCAGGCTTCTCAAGGCGCAGCCGAAGCGTTAACGCGCTGGAATGCACGTTATAAAGTTCTTCCCGACCGCCTCTCATCGCCAGATGTGGTGACCTACCTGAACGCGCTCTCGCAGTCAGGCTTCCGCAGCTTCGACATTTCGTTGAGCGGAATTACGCCAGGTGCCAATTTCTCGGTGTACACCTACAATATTACAGGCGTGGCATTCTACGAAAGCCTCTATGGCTTCATCTGGAATGTTGAGAACGGCCGCGGCCTCTACCGCCTGAGCGACATCCAGATCGACAAGGCGGTCACCACGATCCCCAATCCTGAAACGGGAATTGACCGCCAGGTCGTCCTTGCTCGCTTCTCGATGTCTATCGACGCGTACTTCGGTGGATCACGTGGAATGAGTGCACCCGACAGCCTTGTGGATGTGCCAGACTCTGTTCTCCCACCTCGTCGCCCGTCTATCAACCCGTTCTTCCCGCTCGTTCTACAGACGCTTCCGCCAAACACGGACGATCTCGTAGACCTGGAAGTTGATGAGCTGGTCAGCGTCATCGGTGATGCAGCCATCTTCAACCACGGTGGTCAGATGCGCACGTTGCGTGCTGGCGATCATGTCTACCTCGGCCACATCAGCAGCGTTGATCCCAACCGGGCTCGCGTAGTTATCGACCTCAATAAGGGTGGAATCCGAGAGCGACTCGAGTTGGACCTCCAGACTGGCGAGCGCTATCGCCAGGCTCTGGGCTCTGTCCAGCTAGACGCCGCGACGGGTCCCGTTATGAGCGATGCGCCGCCAGCCCCGGGTACTCCCGAAGCACGCCGCGCTGGCATCTATAGCGACGCGCCAATTCCAGCTTCAAACGAACAGTAACAACAAGTCAGTGGAGGGGGCATCATTACTTCCTGTTGGAAGTGCACTGCCTGTTCCGAATTCCAATCCTGCCTACAAACCCAACGCCGTCATGAACCAGATGACTCATCGTCCACGCAAGGCATTCCTTAGTCGGCTCACGCCACTATGCCTGCTGGTTGCGCTGCTCGCTGGCCCTGTCCACGAAGCCGTAGCCCAACGCGTGACTTCCCCGACGGGCCGCCGAGTGCTGTCTTACGTCCCCCAGGAAGAGCTTGTATCGTTCTTGCCCACGACTCCGTTCAACGAGTTTGTGCGCCTGATGAACCCGGTATTCCTTCGGGTAACAGGGAAAGCACTCGTCGATCCAATGGATCGCACCGACGCCATCGGTGTCAGCCTGAATGGCATTCACTTTATTGATGCATTTGAGCTGGTCCTTGACCGCTCTGGCCTCGATTTCCGCGAGTCGGAACGCTATTTCGTTATCGAAGAGCGCGCTGCACAGGCCATCACTACAGATGCTATGGCTATGGGCGACCCAATGGCTGATCGCTACATGGCAGCAGCTGGTGGGGGCGATTTGCCAGCCACGGCTGAAAGCCGCGAAGTTCGCATTGACGCGATTATCTTTGAACTGAACACCAACCGTCTTCGTGAGACCGGTACGAACTGGGCAACCCTGTTCGGCGAGGCCACAGGTGGTAGCGGCAGCTCTACCGGCGGAACCGGAGGTGGAACTGGTGGCGAGTCCGACGTAGAGATTCCACGGTTCTCCGTGGATGGCTCTTCGTTCTTCGATGCACTCGACGGTTTCATCACGGCGAGCTCCGATCAGATCGACATGTCCGTTCTGCTTGGACTGTTCCGTTGGTTTGAAACCCAGGGATATGGTGAAACTATTGCTTCTCCGAGCGTATCCGTTCAGAGTGGTGAGCAGGGTCGCATGCAGAGTGGATCGGACATTCCGGTCAACCTGCAGGATTTTCAGGGTAACACGATTACCCAGTTCATCTCGACAGGCATCATCATTGATGTAACACCGACGCTCATAAACGACCCAGCCGCTGGCCAGGATGGCGAAGGGGTTGAGTTCGTTCACCTTGATATCAAGGTGGAGAAGAGTGCAGGCCGTCCATCTGAGGCTGGTATCACAATCGACAAAAGCGACGTGAACACACAGGTTCTCCTTCTGGATGGAGAGCAGACGGTAATTGGTGGGCTGTATTCCACGGAAGAGTCGACGTTCCGCAAGGGCATCCCGATTCTCCGTGACATCCCACTATTGAAGTACCTCTTCTCTTACAACACCCGTTCGGTTCTGCAGAAAGAGCTGGTTGTAGTTCTTCAAGCAGGCGTTGTGGATTCACTCCCAACTCGCGCCGGACGTCCGCTACGTCAGAATCTGTATCAAGACGAGCGTGATAGCCTTCGCGAGCGCCTTGATCGCTTCCGTCCAGGCACAGGCGAGCACTACGATACGATTACGCCGGACGCAGAACGCAACACGTACGAACTGCCGGATTCACAGCAGTAGTATGGCATAAGGGCAGGATTATCCAGCAACTTCAGTGTGGCTGGAAATATGCGGGGAGCGTCAATCGACGCTCCCCGCATTCTATTTAGCTATTCACGAGCGTTTGTCGCGACGCTGGGTGGCTCGCCAAATTGATGGCGAACTTCATCGCGGATTGTCGCTGACTCTGAAGCTAAAGATGCCGTTCGGCTCCGGGCGCCTTCTAGTAAGGTCCGGTGATCGGCTAGTAGACGAGAAAGAGGTTCAACAAGTTTGTGGACTCTCGCCATGGCATCCGCTACCTCTTCATCGAGTTGAGCCTGAAGTGCTTTGGAAAGGTCCGCGCGAAGCGCCTCTACACGAGCCGTGAACTCGTTAACAGCTTTCTTGCGCTGCCGCGGAAGGAGAACAAAGCCAAAAGCAGCCAACACGCCGGCTGCGACAAATCCTCCTGTCACGTCGAAGGCACTGGCGGCCACAACAACCGCGGCGATGGCACCGAGTCCAAGAGCAGCGGCTTGAGCGCCCGCGAATAGTGCAGCCGTAGCACGGGCGTTTTCAAGAATACGGCGAGCCTCTTCGTTCAGGTCGTATGCACCGATAGTCCGATCCGCCTCTCGCATAACATCACGAAACACTTCGTCCCGATTATAAAGGAACGTGTCCCGTTGGTCTGGTTTCGTCGCATCCGGGTCTGCCGCACGGCGTTGCTGCGCGATGTGTGCGGAGGTTTCGTTCCACAACTCGTACACGTGTCGTAACAATGTATCTACAGCTACTCCCGTTCGCTCTTCGATTCGCCGTTCAGAATCTCGGATGACCTGGCGCCCAAACTCTTCCTTGAAAGCATCTCGATTCCGAAGGAGGCCCAATTTTGAAACGCGAATTGTGTCGTTTAAAAATCGTACACCTCGTTTCTCCATCTCCAGAAGTTCAACGTCCACTTCAGACACGGCCTTCCCGAAAGCAGTCCGCAATTGCTCCTCCTTCTCATCGAATCGCATCTGTAGAGCGCTAAGACTGGTTTCGTCCCTTTCCAAAACATCAAAATGCTCATCCACAAATGATGAAACAGAGCGAATATGAACATCGGCTGCGTCCAGTGGAGATGTAAGCTTTATTGCCACGCGATCACTCGCGGTTAGGCTCTCTACAAGAAACGTCTCAAACTCCCCGAAGCCGGTATTTTTCCATCCAACCTCAGTTTCAGGCCCCTGTGGGTTCTTCAGTTTGGCAGCCAGAGCAGGTCGTGCTGCGACCGGGAAAATTTGAGGTTCAAAACCAAGATGCTCTGCGAACCCTTTTCGGATATGCTCCAGAACTTGCGCCAGTGATGCATTCGGATCCGATTCACCAAACGCCATATCAGCTTTGTTGAGCACCACGACGAGCTGTTTTCCCCAATTGCCCCGGATGAACCCAAGGAATTGCCGTTCAGACTCCGATAGAGGGCGGTCGAACGATGTAACGAAGAGAACGAGGTCGGCGCGCGGAATAAAGTCCTCAGTAATCTCTTGATGCTGTCGAACAATTGAATTCGTACCGGGCGTGTCAACGAGGGCAAGACCTTTAAGAAGTGGCGAAGGGTAAAAGCGTTCTGTCACAAAATCTCCTTTTCTATGGCTTTCTGCTCGTTCTCCATGGCGCAATACGGTGATCTTATCCGTCGTAGGGACTGGACCTTCTTCCATCACAACCTCACCAAATACGGCATTTATCACGGTCGATTTGCCTGCATTGAATTCACCTACCACAACTACCAGAAACAGGCTGGAGAGGCTTTCTGCCAGCTCCTTTAACCTCCGAACGGTTTCGCTATCTGCGCTGACCTCCGTCAAGAGACCGTGTAGATTGGTCAAAAGCGCCCGTTCACGCTCCAGGATGGCCTCAGCGGCGCCCGTAAGCAGGTCCATCAAGGTGAGTTGAATTAGTTGAAGAAGAAACGTTTTAGCGCGAAATACCGCAATTATGAGCAAGGTACGTGTTGTAATCCGGTCTCACAGCTTAGTAACTTGGATCTTCAGGCGCTTCGCATACAGACCTTCGACGGTTAGTTGTGCCGTTCCGCCAAAACCCCTACTTTAAGAGGATCTCTCCCTCACCTGTTTCCTGTTCATTAGGAGGAACCCCCCATGCTGAATTTGGCACTCGTAGCCCTACTCTCAGGATCTCTCTTTGCAGCGCCGGATGGCGATTGCAAAAAGGAACGAGCCTGTGAGCGCGACCAAGCACCGGTCGCACTTGAAGCGGTAACCGATGTCCGCTCCGTCACGGCCGATACTTATGCATTCGGTCGTGCTGCCGACTCTGCCCCAATTAAGCTTTGGGTTGAGTATGCCCGCGGCTTTACAGAGGATGTCTTCCTGCCGAATGGCACGGAGGCCACTGTTTCTGCGTTGACCGGCGGAACCGCTGACAGAATTAGCGCACAGCGCCTCGGCGTTGGTTTGCAGCTCAACGTGATCAACTTCTCGAGCTTCAAGCTGGGCGTTGGTGGTCAGTTAAATGTCGCTCAAGACCAGACTGAACTCGGTGGAACAACCGTGGCGGAGTCGGCTTTTGGACTTCAGAGTGCAAAGATATTTGGTATGGCGAGGGGTCGCGTGGTGGGAATCCATGGCGGTTACATCCTCGATCTTGCGGACGGTCCGACGCCGACAGAATTGGACGTCACTACGGACCAGCTCGATGCCATCTTCTTTGGCGCCGACTTCGACTATCCGAGTGAGCGCTTTCGACTCTTTGGCGGCTTGGATTACTTCATGCCTCAGTCTGGAGACATCGAGTCCCTGGACGCAACAGGTGCAGTCGTAACGAGTCCCGCAGACCCCCAGAACAATATCCTCTTGTTCACTATGGGTGTAGGCCTAAAATTCAGCGTATTCGAGTTGGGCACCGCATTCCTTATGCGCGCCCAGGACAAGACTGGACAAATCAATGCGAGCGGTTCTCATGCTGGCAGTCTCGTTCCATATCTCCGCATATCGCCCCCATCTCTTCCGGTTTCCATCTTTGTTAAGGGTGGAGTGGCGCGCGAATACGCCGATTATGGTTTCCCCCTCGGTGGCGGAAATGACGTCAAGGCTGGAGTTCCGGGCTTCACTGCCGGCCTTACCGTTGGTTTCGAATAAGCACAAAGCTTGTTGACGCTCTTTAAGGGTCGACCCCGCACAAGTGCGGGGTCGACCTTTTTGTATCTGTATTCTGTAGATGTTTCCTGTTTGGCTCAGCGATTCCGTTACACCTAACCTCAGCCGTGGCATCCACTATACGCTACTCTGGGGTCTCGAAGGCGTAGTCCTGCGCACAGTAGGCACTTTGGCGAGTCGTGTCCCTTTCGTCAACGAACATCAACTTCGAAGTCGGTTGGCAGACGCAGAATTGCCCATCTTTGCAGTAGATCCGGGCTTGTTTGAAGGACACTTCGATGCGAAGGCCGCTTGGATGAATGACTTAATGCTGCTTGATGAAGCTGCCGAATTTTGCAAGAGAGTTGGTTGCCCCCTCATCATGACAGGTGGGCTGGCAGATTCGGGAATTGCCTTTGACGTGGAGGCAGCGGCCGACGTATTTCGAAAGGCCGGTCCCATTGCACAGAAACATGGGGTAACTCTTGCGATCAGCAATGATGCTTCGACCAACTGCTCATCGGGAAGCACACTTCGTGAGCTACTTGCAGCGATAGACAACCCGGCAGTTTTGGCTGCGTGGAGCCCAGCCGACGCCTCGCAGGCCGGAGCAGACCCGGACGAAGGCCTGAAAATGCTTCTGGATCAGGATAAAATTGCCGTCGTGATAGTGCGGGATGGAGAAATGGTGGGTGAAGACTGGATCGATCGAGATCCGGGAGAGGGGATAGTTGGATGGGAAGCCCAGATCCGC
>JAHEJB010000068.1:9949-13894 GCA_024639085.1 Rubricoccaceae bacterium
TTCTTTTCGTATTCCGATGGCAAAATCGACACGTAGCAAGCCAACAAGTAAGACGCAGAAGCCTGCACCTTTGGAGGGCAACAAGATCTGGCGCGAACGCGGACGCGTGAGGAAATCGGCACCTACGCTCCGCGAGAAAACAGCGTGGGAAAAGCTGCCGTCGTGGTCGCAGCACGCCATTTGTATTGGCTTTTTGCTGGTTGTCGCTCTGGGCTTTTTTGCACCAACTACGTTTGGTGGACGCACGTTGGTAGGAGGCGACACTGTACAATGGCGCGGATCGGCGGAGGCGATGCTGCAATACGAGGCCTCAAGCAATGGAGAAGACGCCCTCTGGGCACCGTACGTGTTTGGGGGAATGCCGGGCTTCATGATCCACTACCCACCGCACGCGCTGGGTGTGGACGTCGTTCTTTCAAGGCTTCGTACGATGGGTCTATGGCCGGTAGCACACTTTTTCGTGCTGTTGTGCGGGATGTACCTACTTGTCTTCTTTCTGACGCGAGCAAAGCTGGCGGGTGTTTTTTCGGCTGTTGCTTTTGGCTTCACTACCTACCTGCACCTTCTTTTGATAGCAGGTCACAACACCAAATTCGTAGCACTTGCTTTTGCGCCCTGGTTGCTCTTGGCCGTCGCAGTAATTCTATATCGGCCTGAAGATTCAAAGTGGTACCGCAATCTTGTTCTGGCCCTGCTATTTGCAATCGCCGCCGCTACATGTCTACGCGCGCGACATCCGCAGATTATCTATTACCTCGTATTCGCTGTTGGGGTTTGGTGGATGGCAGAAGGCATCTCCGCCATTCGCCTGAAAAATTGGAAGCGCTTTGGTGTCTCTACGTCGTTACTTGTCTTGGGAAGTGTTTTGGCACTTCTTATGGTGGCCCAGCCGTATTTGGCGCAGTGGGAATACAAGGACTTTACTATCCGAACCGCAGGCCCAGGAGGGGGTTTAGCCTGGGAATACGCAATGGCATGGAGCCAGGGAATCAAGGAGATGGTTACGCTTGTCGTTGCGGATGCGTATGGCGGCGGAGGGCAAACGTACTGGGGGGCGAAAGTATTCACTGCTGGACCCCACTACTTCGGAGCGCTGGTTGTTCTCTTGTCTTGGTTCGGAATATTTGGTGTCGCACGCAGGGCCACGACGGGACTTGGAATCGCCGCCTTTTTGATGACGTTGTTTGCGTTGGGAGAGTACATGCCCTTAGTCAATCGAACGATGTTCTCACTCTTTCCAGGCTTCGATAGTTTTCGTGTTCCGGAAACATGGCTCTCGACCGTTGCACTTATTGTAGCCGTTCTGGCGGGCTATGGACTTTACTACTTGGTTCGCAGGGAAGCGACGGAAGGTGCCGAGAAGCGGAAGACACAAGGGTTGTATGCCGGATTTAGCGCCGCCGTTGTGTTTCTGGCGGTTCTGTACGTTGGTTCGGGGATGCTGTTTGATTTCAATAAAGTTGGAGAGGTGGAGCAAGTTGAAATGGCTGTGGCTCAACAAGCAGGCGCCCCTCGCACGGATCCTCGGGTACAGGCGGCCTCTGATGAATACCTCAGAACGCTGAATGCTGAACGAAAAGCTCTGTTTAAGAGGGATGCTCTACGGAGCCTCGGCTTGCTTGCTTTTGCCTTAGTCCTACTCCTCTTATATAGGAAACGTGTCATTCCTCCCTGGGCAATCGCCGTCGGTTTCATTCTGCTCGTCACATTTGATTTGTGGGGAGTTGACCGGCGCTATTTCAATGACGAAAATCCGTCACTACGCGCACGGAGCGATATCGCGGACGCCATCACGGAATATGATTTCGATCGTTTCATTAGGAATAAAGTGAAAGAAGCTGGAGGACCCGGGCATTTCCGCACGCTGCCTTTGGCACTCAACGCGATGAACGATGGGCGCACTCCATTCTTCTACGAATCAACAGGTGGGTACCACGCGGCGAAGCTAGCATTGTATCAGGACTACATTGATCGGCTGCTCATGGTTGAAGGGTCCGAGTTAAGCAAGAACGCATTGGACCTGATGAGCACACGATTTGTGATATCACAGGGTCCTATTCCGGGTCTGGAGCCCGTTTACCGAAGCGAGGAAACCGGCCTCCTGGTTCTGGAGAATGCCAACTACTTGCCGCGGGCTTTCTTCGTAGACACTGTAGAAGTGATAACAGATCAGCAAGAGGCGCTTGTCCGACTTGGTGACAGCACGTTAGACCTGAGCCAAACGGCTATTCTTCCCAAGCCTATTGATGGTTATACGCCTGCGACTTCAGACACGACCAGTACAAGAACGACGGAGTTGCGTCGTTTTACTCCGCGGGAGATCGTCTGGGAGGTGGAAACCGATCAACCACGTCTTTTGGTGGTGAGTGAAGTTTACTATCCCGCTGGCTGGACGGCCCAAGTCAACGATAATCCAGCCGAAATTATTCGCGCCGATCACTTGCTAAGAGGCGTCTATGTACCTGCCGGTAGTCATATCGTTCGCATGGCATTCGAGCCAACATCTCATACAACTGGTTTGCTGACTTCAATCTTGTCGACGCTATTGGTCTACCTCGGGCTTGTTGCGCTGGGTGGTTGGTGGTGGTTCAGAAGAGGGCACCCAGCGTGATGTTGCCCCGTCGATGGAGGAAGGCGTGCGACGTATCCTAATTGTGGCATACTACTTCCCCCCATCCGGTGGGCCGGGTGTCCAGCGTGTACTAAAATTCGTGAAGTACCTCCGCGAATTTGGTTTCGAGCCAACAGTGCTAACGGTCAACGAGGGAGCTTACCCCCAGCACGACCTTCCTCTTGCCCGCGATATCCCGGAAGGAGTAGCTGTTGTCCGTACACGGTCGCTAGATCCTTTTGGCATTTATGCTCGTTTGACAGGGCGTTCAAAGAAGGAAGCCGTCCTTGTGGGATCCGTGAAGCGCGAGGGAGGGTTCGTTGAGCGTATGGCAAGCTGGGTCCGCGCCAATGCATTTTTACCCGATGCGCGAGTCGGCTGGGTGCCTTTTGCCGTTCGTGAGAGTCTTCGATTGCACGGTGATAACCCATTTGATGTAGTGTTTACGTCGGGACCACCGCACTCTGTGCATCTGATTGGGCAATGGCTAAAACGAAGAAGCCATATCCCGTGGATTGCAGATTTCAGAGACCTGTGGAGTGACTCCAATTTCGCTGACGAATTGCGCGCAACAGGAATTGCCAGAAGGTTCGATGTACGCCTGGAAAAGAAGGTCCTGGCGGAGGCAGATCGAATTGTCACGGTCAGCCCTTTCTGGAGAGAGGTGTTGCTATATAAATCTGGAAGAAGGGAAGACGAGATCGCGGTCATTCACAACGGGTTTGATCCAGACGACTTTCATGCCGGTATTGACGCTGGCAATGCGAGCCGCAATGAGTTCACGCTCGCGCACATAGGAAGCTTGTATGGGTCCAGAAATCCTAGAACTCTTTGGGAGGCAATCAAACAACTTCGTAGTCAAGGCGAGATATCCGGCCTGCGAGTTCAGCTTTTAGGAATGGTAGACGAAACCGTCCGCAAAAGCATCCTCATGAATGGCTTAGGTTCTATTGTTAACATTACATCGTATGTATCGCACACAGAAGCAGTTGAGGCCATGCAACGAGCGACAGCACTACTGCTGGTTATTGAGCCATTCCAGAACGCTGCCGGAATGATTACCGGAAAGCTTTACGAATACCTCGCTGCCGGGCGGCCAATTATTGGGCTTGGGCCTGAAGACGGAGATGCTGCACGCTTGTTGTCGTCGTTGTCAGCCGGGCAGATGGCTGACCACAATAACCGCGAGCACATTGTACGGTGTCTTAAAGATCTCTATGACAAATGGGAGACGAATGTCCCACTTCAGGCTGCTGCTTCGGATTCGATTCAACTCTATTCACGAAAGGAACAAACGCGGGTATTGGCCTCCCTGATGAACTCTGTTATCTGAA
>JAHEJB010000069.1 GCA_024639085.1 Rubricoccaceae bacterium
ATCCTTCCCGATGTGGAGGGATACGTTTCCCGTTTTGGTCGGCTGGATGGCCTTCGCGATCTCTCGGCTCCCCGTCGCATTGAAATTCTACCATACGCGGCAAGCCAGCTCACACGCGCTCCCGGGGATGCATCCAATCCGTTCTACAGCGAGAACGACTTCAGCCCCAGAGTTGGCTTCGATGCAAAGATCGGCCTCTCTAGCAATCTCACTCTGACCGCAACCGTCAACCCAGACTTTGGGCAAGTCGAAGCCGATCCGGCCACCGTGAATCTCTCGGCCTTCGAGACGTTCTTCAGTGAGCGCCGCCCTTTCTTTGTTGAGGGAGTTGACATCTTCGACTATGGCAGCACTCGGACGAACAACGTCTCCTTCCGCCCTACATTTTTCTACTCCCGCCGCATAGGCCGGCGTCCCCAAAGGGGCGTGGGCGGTAACGAGATCCTATATGTGGATGCGCCCCAGCAATCGACGATCGCTACGGCTGGAAAAGTGAGCGGAAAAATTGGGCCCTGGTCAATCGGCCTGTTGAACGCAGTCACTTTGCAGGAAAATGCACGCTACTTCGACGATGCCAGCCAGCAACTGAGTACTCCCGTCGAGCCACTCTCCAACTACTTTGTTGGGCGGTTTAGAAGGGATTTTCGCGAGGGCTCAACGGTGGTTGGAGGAATCGTGACTGCGGTTAATCGCCGCATGGGCACGGACGGTCTGTTCGACGGCATCATGCCGTCCAGTGCCTACGTGAGTGGGCTAGACTTCGAGCATAGCTTTGCGGATCGCAACTGGGTCGTGAGTGGGGTTTACGCACTAAGCAATGTTAACGGCTCGTCAGATATCATAACGAGCCTCCAGCGTCGGCCACAGCGTTATTTCCAGCGTCCAGATGCTGATCACCTCAATGTGGATGAGACACGAACGAGCCTTACTGGCTTCCACACGGAGACATCCCTTGCGAAGAATACGGGCCGGTGGCGTGGCTCGCTGACGGGCACAATGACCACGCCCGGTTTCGAGATCAACGACCTCGGGTTCCAGAGCAGGTCCGATGTGATGTCCATGAACTACCTGTGGTCGTATAACCAGCCCGAGCCCAGCAGTCTGCAGTACTACGAGTTTTGGCAATATGGAGGCGTAGGCTCAAACTTCGGTGGTGATATCGTTAACCACTACTACGGCGGTGGAGGCTACTTCCAATTTGGAAATCAATGGTCGATAAATCCTGGATTCAACTTCAATCCCGGCAACGTAAATGACAGGCTTACGCGTGGTGGACCACTTGCTGAGCTGCCCCGGGCCCTGAGCGGAAACATCAGCTTCAATACGGACAGCGCAAAGAAAATTTCCGGCGGCGCTTTTGTCAGTATTCGCTCTGAGCTGCCGAACGATTACAACGGAGCGCAGGCCGAGTACGACCGCTACGCTGGGTTTTTCGTCCGAGTACGACCATCCAATGCGATCTCGATCACGTTCGAACCTGAGTACGGTTCCGAATACGACAACGACCAGTTCGTTACCAGTTTCGACGACCCGGTCGCGACGAACACCTTTGGAAGGCGGTATGTCTTTGCCGACATCATGCAGCGATCGTTCAACCTGGGTGTGCGGTTGAATATGACGTTCACGCCCGAGTTAACGCTCCAGCTCTTTGCACGCCCATTCGTAACATCCGGCGAGTATCTGAACCTGAAGGAGTTTACCACACCCGGATCGTTCGATTTTGACATTTATGGAGAGGATAGAGGGACTGTGACTCCGGTCACAGAGAACGGTCGCGTGACGGAATACATGGTGAATCCTGGCGACGGCGGCAACTCGTTCACGCTGGGCAATCGCGATTTCAACTTCCGATCACTTCGAGGAAATGCCGTGCTCCGTTGGGAATGGCGGCCAGGTTCAACGCTCTTCTTTGTGTGGCAACAGCAGCGAGAAGACTTCGCACCTTTCGATGGTTTCGGCGTCGGTGAGGAGCTTGGCGAGGTCTTCCGTGCGCCGGTTGAGAACCTGTTCCTGATCAAAGCCACGTACTGGTTCGGGTTGTAAGAGAAATTGGGAAGGGCACAACGTTCTCCCTAAATGGATTTAGGCAGGAAATTTGCAATTTCTGTGAAGGAGCCGTAGTTACGGCCCGGCGGGGCCTCTGAGCTTCTGCGAAAGAGCGCCGCGTTCCCGTTTGTCCCCCCAACGTGGAGCGTCTTCATGTCTGTTCTTGATCTCAATCTCTTCGCCGCGGCTACGGATGCAGAAGCTTCGCGCTACCGTGTTTTAGCCGGAATCAAGGAAGCCCATACGGCTTTCGTTCGAAGCCAGGTCTATCCCCATCTGGCTGAGTTAATTCGGCTCCGGCGATGTTTGAGAGATTTTCTGGATGGTGTCGAGCGGTATCGCGAAGGCCGATCAGGGCGCATTGCAGGAGTCGATTGGGATAGCCAGGAGGTGCTTTTCGATCCCCCCGATGGTGAAGCACCATTGCTTGCTGAGGATCTGGCCCATTGGGCATTACCTCTTCTCACAGAGGCCATCGAAGAAGGACGGACGCTGTTTGAATTTGTGGACGAACATGCGCGATTAGCCGCCGTGGGGGTAGTACCAGCCTATCAAGACGAAGGGTACCTGATTTTGCCCTACGAGGACTCCGACCTGCTTGTCTTGCGCTACACGATGTCTCCTCTGACGGGTGAGGATGGCAAGTATCGTAGCCTCAGAACGAAGCCAGTTTCGGCCGAGCTACCGCCTCTCGCGCCACCACGCACGTGGAAAGCCCGACTCGTTGAACGTTTTCCTGACTTGCCAACTCCGGCCACATTCCAGCTCAATGCGGAATTGGCCTTTCCACTAGAAGAAACCATGCTGCCCATAGCAAAGCGCAAATTGCTTCGGATGATCAGCGATAGGGGCGAGGCATAGCGTGTCTAGCTGCCAGTTCGACGATTTCGGACTAGCTCTTCATCTTTGAAGACGCTGGTACAAACGTATCTTGTAGGCCGCTTTTTTACATAATGGGACTTTTTCGGTATGCTGTCCCGCGTACTTGAGCAGTCTACAACTAAATTTTAGAGGGATGCATGGGCAAGGCGCGAATGGAATCAAATTGGGTTCGAGTCAAGACACAAATCCTGGCAGTCTGGGGAGATCTTGACGAATCGGATATGAAGAAGGCTCGAGGAGACTTGAATAAGATGGTGAACCTCATCCACGAATCGACGGGCGAGGATCGCACCGTGATTATGCAGAAAATGGCAACACTGGTTTAACCATCTGCGACGCATCTTTTCGCCCGGCACATTCGCTGTGCCGGGCGTTTTTTTTTAGCTCTGTGATTCTCTTCGGGCTCAGGCAGGCAACGGCGATGGAACGATTTAAAGCCTCTCTAATACAATAACTGTTATTGCAAACCAACGGACAGAGGGCGTGAACGAATGGCTACCGAGCGAATGAACAGAAGTTGGCGCAAAATCAGGGACCGCATTAAGGAGGCCTGGCCAGAAGAGGAGTTCGAAGACACGAACATGAAGAAAACCCGGGGTAGTCTCCGAAAAATGATCACGCTCATCGAGGCAAAGACTGGGGAGCCAAGACCTGAGATTCGCTCCAAAATTGTTGCTGTCATGTAACGAGAATGGCGTTTTCACAGATCTGCGCCCGACAGTTTCGAAAAGCTGTCGGGCGATTTTATTGGCCCGTCTCACTTTTACATCTTCGGTACATTCCTCAACCTTATGCTTTGCCTTCCATTCCCCGAATATGGCTGAAGTCCAGACCGAAACGCAGACGTTCCCTCTCGGAGCGCCCTTGACGAGAAGCGAGTCCCTTGACGCCCGCAAAGCTCACTTCGGAGGGCTTCTGGAAGATCTGGAAGTGCGAGCTGCTGAGGTTCGGCGGGGAGGGGGTGAGAAATACGTAGCGCGTGAGCACGCCCGCGGCAAGTTGACAGCACGTGAGCGCATTGCGGCATTGATAGACGATGAAACCGAGTTCATGGAATTGGGCTTGTTCGCAGGACGCGGCATGTATGAGGATGTGGGTGGATGTCCTGCGGCAGGTGCTGTCATGGGCTTTGGGCGCATCCATAGTCGGTTGTGTCTAATCGTTGCGAACGACGCCACCGTGAAGGCAGGCGCATGGTTTCCGATAACGGCCAAGAAGAATCTCCGAGCGCAAGAAATTGCTCTGGAAAACCACGTCCCCATCATCTACCTGGTCGATTCTGCAGGCGTCTATTTGCCGATGCAGGACGAGATATTCCCCGACAAAGAGCACTTCGGGCGCATTTTTCGCAACAATGCCCGCCTGAGTTCACTCGGGATTCCGCAAATCGCGGCAATCATGGGCTCGTGCGTTGCCGGCGGCGCGTACCTCCCCATCATGTCCGATGAGGCGTTAATTGTAGACGGTACAGGCTCCGTCTTTCTGGCGGGACCTTTCCTCGTCAAGGCTGCGATTGGCGAGGAAACTGATTCGGAAACTCTTGGCGGTGCAGCCACACACTCAGAGATTTCCGGCGTCACGGATTACAAGATGCCGGACGACGAAACGTGCCTCGCAACGATCCGTGATCTCGTTTCCAAGCTGGGTCCCCAGGACCGCGCCAAATTCGATCGAGTTGATCCGTTGGAGCCGAAATATCCTTCCGACGAGCTCTACGGGGTGATGCCGGATTCGCGTACGCAGCCATACGATATGCGCGATATCCTCGCTCGTATCGTGGATGCTGATTCTTGGACGGAGTACAAAGCTGGGTATGGCCAAACACTCCTGACGGGTTACGCCCGAATTGACGGATGGAGCGTCGGCGTCGTGGCCAGCCAGCGCCAGGTTGTGCGTGCAGCGTCGCAGAAGGGGCATTCTCCTGAAATGCAGGTGGGTGGCGTCATCTACTCCGATTCAGCGGATAAAGCCACGCGGTTTATTTTGAACTGCAACCAAAAGCGCATCCCTCTGCTTTTTATTCAGGATGTGACAGGCTTCATGGTGGGCACCCGGGCGGAGCAAGGCGGCATCATCAAGGATGGTGCGAAGCTTGTCAACGCAGTCGCAAATTCTGTCGTCCCGAAGTTCACTATCATTATCGGCAACTCGTTCGGAGCAGGGAATTACGCGCTTTGTGGGAAAGCCTATGATCCTCGGCTGATTTTTGCTTGGCCGTCGGCACAGATTGCCGTGATGGGTGGAAGCCAGGCAGCGAAGACACTTCTGCAAATCCAGACATCCAAGCTGAAGAAGCAAGGGCTGGAGCTCTCGGAAGATGACCAAAACGCGATGCTGAAGGAGATCGAGGCCCGCTACGAGGAGCAGATGAGCCCGTATTACGCAGCGGCAAGGCTCTGGGTGGATGAGATTATCGATCCCGTGACAACGCGAGACTGGGTTTCAACAGGCATCGAACTTGCCGACCACAACCCGGAGATCCCCCGGTTCAATCCTGGCGTTATCCAGACGTAGCTTTTGCACCGTTCGCGCTACGGAGTCAAAAGAACATCGTGCGCGACTTCTTGGTAAAGCCTCCCGTTTGCAGCGACGATATTTAGCCGACCATTCGGCAAATCGAGTGTAAACGGAAGGCCAATTGGAGTCGTGTCAAATAGCCCCGCATATATCACCAATGCGGCGAGGTAGGTTCCGTTTTCGCTCGGATGGAAATCGTCTGGGCCATACAGAGGAACATTCGGATTCTCCTCCCAGGCAGCCAACCAAGCTGCTCCCGCTGGCAAAAGGAGAGCGTTGTTGGCTTCTGCAGCCTCGGTGTATACCTGAATCACAGCAGCAAAAGCGTTGCTGAAGCTTGCCGGCCAAACCATGAATAGTGCTGGCTCCGTGCCGTTGCGACGCGCTTCCACAGCGAAGCGTGCAGACCACTCCAGGAGAATTTCGCGATGGTCGGCAAACGAAGAAGGACCTTGTTGCATCACCATGAAATCCCATTGGCCAGTAGCAAGGGCTCGCCGAGCGTCGCCCAGATTCCAAAGACCCTGCAGCGTAAAGTCTGGGTAGGCTATCGTTTCGTACACAAACGGCCGATTCTCAGATTCGGCAAAAGCGGCGACCATCGCGGGAAGGTCGTTTGTGTAGGTCAGGCTGTTGCCGATGAACAACACGTGCAACGCGTTTGGATCTGCCGGGCTTTGACTACTACATCCCGAACAAAGCAGCAGACTGGAAAGAAGTAGTAGGCGGGTCATGGATTGACATGTGTTTCTGGAAATTGAGTCGGCTTTAATCAGCTTAGCCAATTAGTGTGAGAAGACAAGGCTATTCGACAGCCGGAATGCATCTTTTAAGGTCGTTGGATCCAGATGAGGCGAACAGTGCACGTGCGTTTCAATAGTGTTGTTTGGCCATCCCGCGTTTAGCACAGTGATTGCTTGGTTGTATCTTTTGGGCTCCAATTACCCCCGGACACACATGGTCAAGAAATCAGCCGTTTGGCTTCCACGCATCATCTTTGGGTTTGCCCTCCTCGGCGTCTTTCTCGTCACGGAGATGTATTTGGAGGAAACGTTTGGGCGTGGGTGTTTCAGCCCCGACGCAGCTAACGAGCTGACCTGCGACGATGTGTTTGAAAGTGGGGCAGGCACGTTTTTCGGAATCTCGAACGTGCTCATGGGTTTCCTGTACTACATCCTTCTTGCAGGGCTTCGGTTTGCCTATGCGGCTGTTAAACCAGCACAGCGCGAAACGATCCGGAAGGCTTCGTTCGGGTTGGTTTCAATTGGATTCGTGTACTCTGCCTACCTCACGTACTACCAGTATTTCTCCGCAGAACTGGCCGATGTGGATCCGTGCAAGCTTTGCCTGGCGTCCGCGTTGACTACCACCATCCTCTTCATCTTGCATATCGTGGAACATCGTAAGAAAGCCGCGCCATCAACGGCACGCGGTACAGTTTCGTTAAAGCCATACATCATAATGACCGCCTTAACCGGGGTCATAATCCTCGGTGGCGTCGCCAACGCGAAAGGGCTCTTTGGCGGAGAGCCCGGGCCTGCGACGGCAGAAGTAACCGAGAACGGCGATCCGGTTGAAGGCACTGAAGAGGTAAATCCGGCAACGCAAATCGAGATTACAAATCCAGCGGTGCAATGCACGTACGACCCGGTCTATGAGCCCTTCACGGGTCTTGAGGCCTTTATGGATGGACCCTATCTCGGCGAGGCCGATGCGCCCGTTCGCGTTATGAAGGTTTTCGATCCGAACTGCCCGCATTGTAAGGATCTCCATGCAACATTAGAGCAGGTGGCGGAGACAAGTGGTGACAAAGCGCGGTTCTACTATATACCCTACCCATTATGGGAGCATTCCTTTGGACAAGTTCAAGCTTTGAGGATGGCCGCAGGGCAGGGCAAGTTCTTTCCGATGCTGGATTTGATGTTCGCACGCCAACAGCCCCAGGGCCTTACGCTGGATCAAGTTATTGAGATTGCTTCGGAGGTTGGAATCGATGGACCTGGATTCCGAGCGCAGCTGAATGATCAGGCAGCGTCGCAGCCGATTCTGGCTGATATCATGTCGGATCGCCTTGCGCTTCAGGGGATAATTGGAGATGCGGAGGGCCGGGTTAGCGTACCAAAGCTGATTATCGATAATCGTATGATTCAGCCTACCTATGATTCGTACAGCCCCGATTGCATTGCGTACTTCATCGACCAGGCCCAAGCGGGTCCAACAGGTGGATAACCTCCTAGGCTGCCTGGAGACGCTGGTAACGAACAATCCCGTATCATGCGCCGACTTGCTCAGCGCACTATGATTCGCCTGTTTTTTTCGTTTTGTCTGGCGGGATGCCTCGCTTTGGCCGGCGTCGCTCAGACCCCCCTGATTCAGGGATACGCTGCGCCCGGCACGACGAGTTATGATGCTTCAGTACCTACGCCGTTTGAAGTGCTCGGATATAGCATCGGCGAGCGCCACACGCGGCCAGATGAGGTGGTGCGTTATTTCGAGGCTGTTGCCGCGGCATCGGATCGCGTGACGTTGGCCCAACACGGCAGGACCTACGGGCACCGTCCGCTCATCCACGCAACGGTCACGAGTTCGACCAATCACGCACGGTTGGAAAGCATCCGGCATGCGAATCTTCGCCTTTCTGATGACCCAAATGGGGTGAGCGACGGTGAAATGAGTGGAATGCCTGCCGTGGTCTATCTCGGGTACAGCGTCCATGGCAATGAAGCCAGCGGTACAGAAGCTGCGGTTCTCACCATCTACCACTTGGCTGCTGGGCAAGGAGAAGCGGTTGACGATGTGCTACACAACGCCGTTGTCATCATCGACCCGATGCTGAACCCCGATGGTCGGGACCGCTTTACGGATTGGGCGAACAATTACCGCAGTCCCCCTGCTCCCACCCAGGATCAGCAGGACCGCGAGCACAACGAAGGGTGGCCGGGCGGGCGGACAAACCACTATTTCTTCGATCTCAACCGCGACTGGCTACCTGCGCAGTTTCCAGAAAGCCAGGGGCGCCTCGAAGTCTATCACAACTGGCGGCCACAGTACTTCGCGGACTTCCACGAGATGGGCTCGGAAGCGACGTTCTTCTTCCAGCCGGGTATCCCGAGCCGTACGAATCCAAACACTCCTGACGAGAACCAGCGCCTTGCCGGAGCGATTGCTGAGCACCATGCCGCAGCCTTCGACGATGTCGGGCAGCTTTACTACAGCGAAGAATCGTTCGACGACTTCTACTACGGGAAAGGCTCTACATACCCAGACGTAAACGGCGCTGTGGGCATCCTGTTCGAGCAGGCTTCGTCGCGAGCGCTGGAGCGAAGCACTTCATACGGTACGCTTACCTATGCAACGACGGTGCGCAATCAATTCATGGCCTCGCTCTCGTCGCTGGAAGGCGTCCTGGCGAACCGAGAGGCCTTGTTGCGATTCCAGCGGGACACGTATCGGGATGCGCCAAATGTCGCGAGGCGTGCGGATGCTGAAGGTTACGTGGTTGCGATTGAGCGCTATCCCCAAAGAGCTGCTGAACTCGTGAGTACCCTTGGTCGCCATCGGATTCATACGTTCGAATTGGCCAGGTCTATTGAGGTTGATGACATCCGTTTCGAGCCGGGCGAGGCCTTCGTCGTGCCTCTCGATCAACCTCAAGCCCAGCTCATCAAGGCGATGTTTGAGGAGGTCACAACGTTCGAGGATTCGCTCTTCTACGATGTCTCAGCCTGGACCTTCCCCTACGCCTTCGGGCTAGCGTACGCCGAACTCTCCAACATCAACGGTCTTCAGGGTCAGCGCCTTGATGGCACTGAACAACCCATCAGCGGTCGCCAGGCTTCCTACGCCTACGTGATGCCATGGGGCCACTACTATGCTCCACGAGCGCTCTATCGGCTTCAGGACGCGGGCATAATGACCCGTCTCTCTAACGAAGCATTCGAGGCATCCGTTGGCGGTGCTCGCAGGTCCTTTGAACGAGGAGCCATCATCATCCCAGTCCAACAGGTGAACGTCGATCAGGAGACCGTTCATCGCTTGGTTGAGGAAGTACGTGCCGAGGACGGGATCGAAGTAGTTGCCCTGTCAACTGGCCTCACGCCAGGTGGGCCTGATCTCGGAGGTTCCTCGTCAAGAACGCTCGAGAAACCCAGTGTGGCCATTCTTTCGGGAGAAGGCACGAGCAGCTACCGGGTTGGCGAGGCGTGGCATCTTCTCAGCCAGCGGATGCACATCCCGGCATCGCTGATTGAAAAGAATGACGTGGGCAGACTGGACCTAAGCCGATACACGACCATTGTTGCGGGTGGTTTGTGGGGAATGGAAGAGGCCGACAAAGAGGCGCTTCTGTCATGGGTGCGGGAAGGAGGGACGTTTGTTGCGACGGGCCAGGCAGCCGGTTGGGCATCGGAGAATGGTTTCCTGGAGGCTGAACAGGACGAGCCTGAGCCCGATTCAACGCGCATTCCGTACGCCGATCAGGACGAAGCATCCGGAGCCCAACAGATAGGCGGGGCCATTTTTGAGATTGATCTGGACATCACGCACCCGCTTGGCTTTGGACATCCAAATCGAGTGGCCGTTTTCAAAACCAATACGCTCTTCTTTGAAAACGTCGTTCCAACTGGTAACGACGTGGGTGTTTACACAACCGATCCGCTGTTGAGTGGCTACATCTCGGACGAGAATCTTGAGAGACTCGGCGGCAAGTCGGCCATCATGGCGGCGAGGCAAGGCCGAGGCCGGGTTGTGTTGATGGATTTCGACCCTTCGTTTCGTGCGTTCTGGTACGGGACTGATGGCTTGCTATTGAACGCCGTGTTCTTCGGCGGGACGTTTTAATCCGTCGCACAATCGCGTGTCCACGCGGGTCGTTCCTCTCTACATTGCAGAGATCGTCATCTCCGACATATGTCTGCACTTCTCCAATCGGACTCTCTCAAAGGTAACCTCGGCGATTCGTTGGCCAGCAATACGGGCCTGGTGACGGATAGTTTGGCTGTTCGGGACTCCATCGCAACCGACTCCATTTCGATGGACGATTCGGCGAGCGCGTTGCGTGAGGCGTTAATGCGGGCCAAGGAATCGGAGACGGTTGAGGCAGTTTCCGGGCTATTCGACGGTGTCCTGGGAGGTCTGCACGACGCGACTGGCTTCAGCAAGGATGTGCTGGTCAATCTGATCCTCTCGGCGCTGGTCATTGCCATTCTTTGGGCGCTACGCATGCTGGTTCTTCGCGTTGCGTATCGGCGAGCGACAGATGTACGTGCTCGGTATCAATGGCGGAAGACGTCGATGTACGTGTCTGTCTTCCTGGGACTCTTCATCCTCTTTAGGGTGTGGGTTGGAGCGATTGGTTCACTTGCTACGTTCTTTGGCCTGCTGTCTGCGGGTCTTGCGATTGCTCTCAAAGACCCGCTGGCAAACTTTGCGGGTTGGCTATTCCTCCTCTGGCGACGACCATTTGCTTCGGGAGATCGCATTTCAGTTCGCACGCATACGGGAGACGTGATTGATCAGCGCGTTTTTATGTTCACGCTCCTAGAAGTGGGCACAGAAAGTGGCGCCGCGCAATCCACAGGGCGGGTCATACACATCCCTAATGGCTGGCTCTTCACGGATTCGATAACCAATTTCACGCGTGGCTTTCCTTACGTCTGGAACGAAGTCGCGGTCCTCGTAACATTCGAGAGCAACTGGCGCGCTGCCAAGCAGATCCTATTTGAGCTTGCCAACGAACACGGGGGCAATTTATCTGAGGAAGCCGAACGAAAACTCCGTCGTGAAGCCCAAGAATATCTCATTTTCTACTCCAAGCTCACGCCAACCGTGTACACAACGGTCCGGGAATCGGGCATCGAACTGACCCTACGCCATATTGTCGAACCGCGTCGTATCCGGGGCATAGAGCAGCAGATTTGGGAAGCAATTCTAGACGCCTTTGCGGCTCATGATGACATCGACTTTGCCTACCCGACACAGCGTTTCTTCCATAATGCCATCGAAGGAAAGCACGGCACACTGCCGGAAGCGCAGTATGGTCCGAAGGCCATTGCTGCCGCACCCGAGCCTCCGCCTATTGACCCTGACGTTGAATGACGCTCACACGTTCGTTGCATTCTGATGCACGGGAGGAGTCACACTAGAAGACTCAAAGCACGAACGACCCAGGACGTGGAGTAATTCACGGTATGAACAGAACATCTACGTTTTTCTTAGTCCTAGTGGCGCTTCTGGTTTTTTCTGGTTGCTCGGCGCAGGAGAATCACGACATCATGAACCGTCTCGTCGACTCCAACAGTCCGTACCTCCTTCAGCATGCCGATAATCCGGTTGACTGGTATCCGTGGGGAGAAGAGGCTTTCGAAGCTGCACGAGAGCAAGACAAGCCAATTTTTCTTTCCATCGGTTATGCGACCTGCCACTGGTGCCACGTAATGGAGCACGAGTCGTTCGAAGACGACTCAGTGGCCGCGCTGATGAACGACGCCTTCATCAACGTCAAGGTTGATCGAGAAGAGCGGCCAGACATCGACGGCGTGTATATGTCCGTAGCGCAAGCAATCACGGGGCGCGGCGGTTGGCCGCTTACGATTTTGATGACCCCTGATCGTAAGCCGTTTTTCGCGGGCACCTACATCCCAAAGGAAAGCCGCTACGGACAGATGGGGATGCTGGACCTTATCCCTCGCGTTGCACAAAGCTGGCAGGATGATCGCGATGGCATCCTGTATTCCGCAGAAGAAATCACGCAGGCCGTACAGGGAAATTTCACCAGCCCAACGCCCGGAGTAGTTCTTGGTGAGGAAACACTGACTCGGGCATTCGAGCAGCTAGGAGGGCGCTACGACGCAGATCTCGGAGGATTTGGAACCGCTCCCAAGTTTCCCACCGCGCACAACCTGCTCTTCCTATTACGTTACTGGAAGCGATCTGGCAATTCAGAAGCCCTCCAAATGGTCGAGACCACGCTACAATCCATGCGGCGCGGAGGCATCTGGGATCAGGTCGGCTATGGTTTCCACCGCTATTCGACCGATCAGCGATGGTTACTCCCACACTTCGAGAAGATGCTCTACGACCAGGCATTACTGGCGATGGCCTACACAGAGGCTTACCAAGCCACGCGCGACGAGCAGTACCGTGAGACTGCCGAGATGATCTTTGCCTACATCGAGCGGGACATGAGGAGCCCGGAAGGATTGTTCTTCAGCGCTGAGGACGCCGATTCAATCAACCGCAACGGCGAGAAGGAGGAAGGTGCTTTTTACATTTGGAGCGAAGCTGAACTGATCGATGTGCTTGGCGAAGGAGATGCCGCCTTTGCCCGGCGTGTGTTTGGAACGACATCAGAAGGCAACTTCGCAGAGGAGGCAACGGGGCAATCGACCGGCGACAATGTTCTTCATAGGCCTGGGTCAATCGCAGTCGATGCTGAGCGCCTTGAATCGATCCGTCAGCGATTGTTTGCCGCTCGCGAACGTCGTGCGCGCCCGTTGCTGGATGACAAGGTGCTAACCAACTGGAACGGGTTGATGATAGCAGCACTGGCAAAAGCAGCGGTAGCGTTTGATGAACCACGATACGCTCGACAGGCATCTCGAGCCGCCGATTTCCTGCTTTCAACGATGCGAACGACTGATGGACACTTGCTGCATCGCTACCGCAACGGCGAGGCGGGTATTCCTGCCCATCTGGACGACTACGCGTTCCTGGTTTGGGGCCTCTTCGAGTTGTACGAGGCCACGTTCGACGAGCGGCATCTGGGGGATGCTCTTGCTCTGCATCGCACGATGAACGAACATTTTGCCGATGAAGAGGGAGGAGGCTATTACTTCACCGCCGATGGAAGCGAGGAGCTGCTGTTCCGCCAGAAGGAGTACTACGACGGCGCCATTCCCTCGGGCAACTCTGTCGCGATGCTCAACGGCCTGCGTTTAAGCCGCATAACGGGCGATCTAGAACTGGAGCGCAGGGCCGATCGCGTCGGATCTTCAGTCGCCGAGTTGAACGCGCGTCCATCCGTACACACATTCATGATGACCGCGGTTGACTTTGCTGTTGGACCGTCGCTAGAGGTTGTAATTGCAGGCGACCGCGGAGCGACTGATTCGAACAATCTGCTTTCTGCTCTTAGGGGGCTTTACGCGCCGAATGCCGTGTCGCTGCTCCGAACGCCTGGTTCAGGCCATGCCGATCTGGTCGCCCTCGCGCCATTCACGGAGTTTCAGGTTGTGCAGGATGGAAAGGCGACCGCGTACGTCTGCGAACGACAGACGTGTCAGACTCCCACTACTGACCCAGCGATCATGTTGAGGCAGATTCAGGGCGAGCTTTGATGGCTGAGGCCAAACCAACGCATGTGTCATCCCGAAC
>JAHEJB010000196.1 GCA_024639085.1 Rubricoccaceae bacterium
GCCCTTTGCAGTCATCCACAGAAAACGTGGTCTGTCCCCGTTTAACCCGTTTAAACTGCCATCTCTGATAACGACTGCTCCATTTCAGTTCACAGGTACCGGCTCTGGGAAGGTCCATGACCCGTTCTGAATCTCCTCTCGTGGCTCGTACATGCGGACAGTGTAGTTCCAACCTGGCGTGATTGGGATGCAGTTGACTCGGCCGTCTTCGCATCCACCGAAATGTATAGTTTGCCAGCCGTCGGCATTCGGTTTTGCGGTGAAGTTGTTGTAGCTGTTCAGGCCGAGATCATTCGCCTCCAGATAACCGTCGGCGTTATATACTGTGATCGACCAAAAAGCATCTACCGGTATATCCTTTGCGGTCACGCTGTGTGATGTCCGCCCATCGTTCTTCTCCACGCTGTCAATTACGTACATGGCAGCTGACGCTGGCAAACCGCCCCAGCCCGCAGCTGCGCCCACGAGGTAGTCGACGGGCCGGACTTCACCCTTCCCCCCGAAAGCATACCTGGTGTTGAAACCGAGCGTAGCAAGGTCGCTCAGTGCCTTGCGAGCTACAGCAAGTGCTTCCTGGTCCCAGTCCGGCGATTCAAAGGGTCCGCTTCCACCGCCGGTCACCTCGATTGCGTCCTGCTCGATATAGGCCTTCTTGAGATCCTGCGGATCGGTGACATCCGCAAAGGTTCGAACAGTGATCAATGCGAAGCGCGTCCCGACCGTTTCCTCGGTCAGTTCATAGGTTCCGGGCTTCGTCTCTACGAACATGTAGTGATCTTGATTTACCACATGCAGCGACTGGTAGCGGCCGCCCGTGTCGGGCAGCGTGAACATCACCGGCTCCGACAAGTCCAGCACCACCCCCGAATAAAGGGTGTCCTGGTTCATACGAATTACGGGTTGGTTCTCCGGAGTGGTCGGCTCGCGAAGGTGCACAATCTTGCCTACACCAGCACCAAAGGCATCCATATTGGCACGGATCATGAAGTCCGTCTCGGCGCGAACAAAATTCTCTACGGTCACCTCGGCGGCGGAAACCGCGACAGAAATAAGAAAAAGCGGCACACCCACCAATGTCCATTTCATAATATCTCTCCAGAATTCACGTTATTCAACCCGTTGAACGGTGGGAAATGTCCAACCGAACATCGTGTTCGCGATTAGAGTCTAGCGTTGCCCAAAATTTAAGGCTAGTGTCCGGTTCGAGTATATAGCACGCGTTTGGGCTGATAAACCCTAACGCCCGCTTCGGAGCATCTTGAGCCATTCGAACTATTTCGGTGAACATCAGCTATTTCCCTGAGCAGTTGTTTGGGGACCCTCGCAGTGTGGTGTAGCATCGCTGTGACAGCGGACACCGTTGGCGAGATTGAGGCAGTTAGGGTTTAGCCAATTTGAGACACTGCGGCTGGCCCCGTTTTCCTGAAAATTGTGGCCGTTGCTGAGCGGAAAGCCGACCTCTCCTTGTCTTTTTGTATTTGCCCACTGTAGTATCTCTTAAAGCCCAGGAATCCGAATATGAAGGCAGTCCATTGGCAGATCCGCCGTTAAGCAAGCTCGCCGTCATCCTGCATGCGGATGTTGTCGGTTCAACAGAGCTAGTGCGGCTTGATGAGACGGTCGCCGATCAACGGATGCAGGACGCCTTTCAACGATTCTCCGAAGAGATAGCCAGCCACAATGGTGTGGCCCACGAGATTCGAGGGGACGCGTTGGTAGCCGAGTTCGCAAAAGCATCTGATGCAGTGACGGCGTCTTTCGCCTTCCAACATGCCAACACTTCGCGCAACAATGAACTACCAGACGATATTCGTCCCGTCGTTCGGATTGGCATCGCGCTGGGTGAGGTGCTGGTTACGGATAGTCGGATGACCGGCGAGGGAGTCGTTTTGGCCCAGCGGTTGGAGCAACTAGCTGAGCCGGGCGGTGTATGTATCCAAGATGCTGTTTACCAAACCGTGCCCAAGCGTTTGCCATTTACCTATGAGAATCTCGGTGAGCGAGAACTAAAGGGGTTTGATGAGCCTGTCAAGGTCTACGCAGTGCGGCAATCTCAAATCTCGACATCTGATTCTGGCGTATCGGCCCAGCCCGAGCCGACGACGCTGAGCCAACCTGATAGAGCGGCCATCGCTGTTCTCGCGTTCACGAACATGAGCGGTGATTCCGAGCAAGAGTTCTTTTGCGACGGGCTCACGGAAGACATCATTACCGAACTAGCACGTTTCCCATTTTTATTCGTGATTGCCAGACACTCTACATTCGCATTTAAGGGGGAGAAAGTTGATATCAAAAACGTGGGTGAGAAGCTTGGGGTGCAGTATGTCGTCGAGGGAAGTGTGCGCAGAGCCGGGAGTAGGATTCGGGTAACTGCACAGCTCATCGAAGCGGATACGGGAAACCATATCTGGGCCGAACGATATGACAGAGAGCTAGATGATGTCTTCGAGGTCCAGGATGAGGTTACATGCACTATAGTCGCCATTATCGCCGCGCAACTAGGCAAGACGGTTTCTGTTAGGGCGGCAAGAAAACATCCAGCGAGCATCAAGTCGTACGAGTACTTCCTGCAAGGTAATCAGCTCTACGCTCAGTTTAATCCGGATGACAACATCATCGCCATGGAGCGTTACAAGCGAGCGATCGAACTCGACCCAGAGTTTGCTCCCGCATATGCGGGATTAGCCAACACCTATAGCACTGATCACCTCGTGGGCTGGAGACGTCTGAAGGACGGATTGGCGCACGGTCTGGAAAACGCTAAGGAAGCTCTGAAACGCGATGGAAATAATGCGCTAGCACGGATCGCACTCGGCTGGGTATACATTGACGAGGGTCGCTGGGATGATGCTGAGCATGAGTTTAACCAGGAGTTGTCACTGAATTCTGGTGATGCCGATATATTGGCTGAACTGGGAATGGCTCAAAATACATTGAACAATTTTGATATCGGCATTCCTCTTCTGGAGAAGGCAGTTCGGTTGAATCCGCTCGCTCCAGAGCATTATCAGAGATGGCTTGGCACCGGATACTATCAGGCGAAGCGTTATCGTGACGCCGTCGTGGCACTGCGGGCTGGTCGAACCGACGGATGGACTTACGCTTGGCTCGCCGCCTCATATGCTCGATTAGGCGAGACCGAACGGGCCCGTGAAGCATTGGATGCATTTGTTGAACTTCGACGGAATGATTTGCAAAAGGCTGGTGTCCCGACTGACGAGACTGCTGATCTGCTGGGCAACTACAAAGTCAACTTTCGGTATGACTCAGATTGGGAGCACTTCGTCGAAGGTTTACGCATCGCAGGATTGCCTGAATAGCTATTAAAGCCCACGTGGCGGCCGTCCGCTTCACGTACGAGAGCCGAGATGACGGTTCAAGACGGCGCTACGACAGCTAAGAGGCGCAGGCGCAACCAGGCGAAGATGCTTTCGACACGAGTGGCCGCTCTTGAGCGTGTTCCAGGGGTGTTTACCCCCCGTTGGTCCGCACCTGGCCGATGGCCGTAGTTAAATGCCCATCGCTCTAATGGCTGCTCAGGAGCATTTTGAGCCGTTAGGGAGATTTTGGTGAACGTCAGCTTCTTCAAAAATCCATCATTTTCTGACACAAGCCGTTTGAGAAATCTGATGAAAGGGCAAGTTGGTATCTCAAGGACTCATTGAAAATTTCCTGCGAATAGC
>JAHEJB010000197.1 GCA_024639085.1 Rubricoccaceae bacterium
CAGAGGTAAGGGTGAAGGCACCGCTTAGCGTGCTGTATGTGCCACTGGATGCAGCGCAGCCGAGGTCTTCAAACGCTACGTCACCGATGTCTTCACGATCGGCTGGGCCCCCTAGCGCGGCCGGTTTGAGTGCCCAAGCCTGAGCGTCAGTAGCGATGCGAAGGGCGTCGACGAGCAGTGCATCTGAGTTTGCATCGCCAGTTTGTGCCTGAGCAGGGAGGGCTAAAACGACGGCTAACGCGAGCGATAAGAGAGCGATGTGGTGTGTTTTCATGAATTAATACGCTGTACCTGGGAAGAGATTTAGTATCGCCAGCAGGACCCTTGCTACCATCGCGGCTCACTATGTACTAGGTAAGAGACACAATATCATTCCCTTGCACCAACAAAAAGGTCAGCCATCATCGCAGGACTGGCTAGCCCCCCGGGAAAGAATTCGAACCTACGTCCCGACGCGTCGGGATAACAGCCCATCTCCGAGGTGCGCATGTTGGGAGTGAATAAAAAAGCCCGGCCGTCAAAGAAGGACCGGGCCAGCTCCCCGGGTAGGAGTCGAACCTACGTCCCGACACGTCGGGATAACAGCCCATCTCCGAGGTGCACGTGTTGGGAGTCAACAAAAAGCCCGGCCCTCAGAACGAGGACCGGGCTGGCTCCCCGGGTAGGATTCGAACCTACGACCCTGCGGTTAACAGCCGCATGCTCTACCGCTGAGCTACCGAGGAATGTCTTCACGACGTTCCGTCATGGCGTCGCCAAAATACGGGCTTTCGCGAGGCAGTAGCAACCGCCATTGCCTCGCCTGGCGTTCTCAGTTGCCGCTATTCACCGCTTGTTCGTCCGTCCACACATTGTTGCTGCGATCAACGTCTAGTGTAAAATCGTCGGGGTCAATTTCAATGCGGACGATGTCGTCGCCTGTAAATGAGAGGGTGGCGCTTCGTGTCCCTGTCATCCAGTGCGAAGCCTCCACGCGCAGTTCAGCCGTGTCTCCGCTCGAATACGTGGCCACCACAATGGCCGGCATCGGCGCGAGTCCATAATCGGCAATGGTCACCTGAATGCCAGAGGCACTGACTTCAACGGAAGCAATGCCCTGATCGACCGTCCAGGTTTCGAACAGGGTAGGCCGCCAAAGCCAATCCATGTCTTCGCCCAACACATCCTCGAACGTGTTGAAGAGGTCGTATGGATAAGGATGTTTGTAGGCCCATCGCTGCGCGTAGGCCCTGTATGCTTCCAGAAACCTCTGCCGACCATAGATGCCATCAATGGCGTGAAGTAGAACCGCTGGCGTCGAGTAAGATGCGACACCACGTGCGCCATTCTGAATTGGATCAACCTGGCGCGTTCCACCCCCGAGAGGAAAGAGGTCGTTGTGGCGCATCGGTTCTACGGCGAGGCCAGTTCCCGCCAGGAAATAGAAGGACTGTCTGTTTCGATCCCAGGCGTTTACCTGCGGACGATTATCAGCGGAGCCGTCGAAGAAGTCGCGCACGCCTTCGTTTGTATTGAAGCTCGTGAGACCTTCGTCCATCCATGTGAACGCCTTCTCGTTCTGGCCTACGATCATAGGAAACCACATGTGACCGAGCTCATGGTAGGTGACACCAAAGAGACTCTGGTCGCTACGAGTGCCGCCGATGAGCGTCATCATCGGAAATTCCATGCCGCCGCCAATGATGCCTTCTACCGCAGTCATATGTGGCCAGGGGTAGGGCATGATGAGTTCTGAAAGATGCTCTATCGAGAAGGCGGCGAACTCTGCGGATCGCTCCCACGACGCCGTTCCAGGACGGTAAAACGAGTTGATTTGAACCATCTCGAGGCCGCCACGGCCATCCTGATCGACCATCACTCGCGTGGCATCCCACAAATACTTTGCTGACGTGGCGATTGCGACGTCCCGGACATTTTCGGAAACGAACCGCCATGTTAGGAGATCGTTGTCGCTGTCGAGCGTTGATATTCCGGCACGCCGGTCACTTTCTGTTACAACGTGAACAACATCATCCGACGCACTGGCTTGGGCCAGGCGTGTGAGCGTTTGCGCTGTTAGCACTTCTTCCGCGTTCCGCAGCGAGCCCGTCGCATAGACGAGCCAGCCTTCAGGGGCCGTAACTCGCACATCATAGTTGCCATATCCCATATAGTGCTCGCCGAGTCCCATGTACTGTTCCGTGTGCCAGCCGTAGACATCATCATAGACGGCCATCTGAGGGTACCAGTAGCCGATGTAGAAGACCTCACCGTCTTGGCCTTGACGAAACGAGCCCGTGTGAGGCGCGATTATGTAGCTCCATTGGATGCCTAACTCAACAGCGTCGCCCGATTCGAGTTCGCCCGGCAAAGCGAGCGTCAGGATGGTGCCTTGGATGCGGTACTGCCCAGCTTCGGGTTGGCCTTCCGTCACTTCTTCCATTGCTTGTCCAGCAACCGTAAGGCGCGCTAAGTCAACTCCACCGGTTACAGCGACGAAGCGATTGCGAGGAACGCCTTCGGCATGCACATTCTGACGCAGTTTGAGGACCAGAAAGGCGAGGTCGTCGGGTGAGTTGTTGTAGTAGGTGACGGTACCTTCGCCAGTCAACGTGGTGTCTGCCGGATTAATGGTGGCATTCAGGACGTAGTCGGCTGAATTTTGCCAGTAGTTGGGCCCAGGCTCACCCGAGGCTGTCCGAGTTCCGTTTGCAACGGCACTGGCAAACTGCGGAGGTTCGAAGACAGGGTAGGGGATCGGCCGGTCAGCCTGTGCGAATGCGGACGAGGAATAGAGCGCCCCAATGGCGATAACAGTGAGGGCGTGGAGCAGTGATTTCATAGAGTGTGCGACAGGGTGGAGAAGAAGTGACGACCGTACCGATCCGCAGAGCCGCATTTGTATAGTGCTAATAGACTAGCACTCTGTTAGATTGTTGCGGTCACGCCGGAAGAATCCTTAATTTCAAGGACTGCCCGAGTGGCGGAATTGGTAGACGCGCACGGTTCAGGGCCGTGTTCCTTCACGGGAGTGCTGGTTCGATTCCAGTCTCGGGCACAGGAAGATCCGGCCAGAATTCGGTATCAAACCGCTGTTCTGGCCGGATTCGTGTTGAGCAGAAACGCGACCAACTACTTAGCGAAGAGGTAGTATATCCTCGTGAGCCACTTCGAGGAATCGGGCTCGGTTGTTGGGTCGGTTATGTACTCTTCAACCACGAGGAACGCGGCTTCTATTTCTTCAGCTGCCATGTGAGCACCCATTGCGTCGTGGGCGTCACTCAGAGACTCGTACGGACCGTAGTAGTCGATTGATAGAGCATTTGACTCGGGCACCTCTATGATCTCGAAACCATCGGGGAGACTCTTGGGCGCCTCTCCAGAGAAAGGAACCGCCGCCGCCATATCGAACTCACCAGCTTCCTCGTCAATGGCATAGTAAAGCCCTGTTGCGGTGCCAGGTATTAGCCCTGCGGACGCGACGGTCTGGTAGGCAGCAGGCAAATATTGACCATAGAACTGACTCATCCCAGCGTAATCGACGACATCGCGGTGGGCAACGTAAGACATCGAAGGCCAGTCAGATGACTGTATTTCGTAATCCGATTGGGCTGAGGCGACGGACGTCATGGCGAGAAAGGCGATGATGAGGTAGCGCATTGCTCTAGGTTCTTGCAGCTTTACGCTGTTAAA
>JAHEJB010000006.1 GCA_024639085.1 Rubricoccaceae bacterium
CTTGTAAGAAAGCTTCCCCGTTCCATTTGCGGATGGCGATGCTGATTTGGCCAGACCAGGAGCGTCTTTTTTTGGTATTGCAACCACGGTAGCTTCCTGAGCGGCTCGAAGTTTCAGATAGGCCGTATAGTCGCCAGGGTAACTGCGAATATGGCCCTCGCCTTCGAAGAACAGGATCTCGTCGATCGTTCGGTCCAGAAACCAGCGATCGTGCGAAACGACTATCAGCACACCGGCGAAGGTGTCGAGGTACTCTTCGAGGGCAGCGAGCGTCTGGATATCGAGGTCGTTGGTTGGCTCATCAAGAAGCAGGATGTTGGGAGCCTTCATGAGCACGAGAAGCAAGTGCAGCCGCCGGCGTTCACCTCCGGATAGTTTGGCGACGGGCGTGTACTGCGTCTTGCCGGGGAACAGGAAGCGCTCCAACATCTGGCTGGCGGTGATCACGCTTCCATCAGCAGTTCGCACGTTCTCGGCCACATCCGTAACGGTGTCGATGACGCGCTTTGAGTCATCCAACGGGCGGCTCTCTTGGTCGTAATAGCCAATCACGGCCGTTGGGCCAATATCGATGGTTCCGGTATCGGGCTTAACTCGGCCTGCGATCATGTCAAGCAGTGTCGTCTTGCCCGAACCGTTTGGCCCGATGATGCCAATGCGGTCGTCTCGGGTTAGGATCCGCGAAAAACCTTTGACGAGCACCTCATCGCCGTACGCCTTTGAAACGCCCTCCAGTTCAATCACCTTCTTGCCAAGGCGCGTCGAAGCTGCGGCCAGTTCGATTTGGGCATCCGGGCCGCTCTTTCCACCTTCCTGAAGTTCCTTTGCACGTTCCACTCGGTACTTCGCTTTTGATGTGCGCGCCTTCGCGCCTCGGCGGAGCCAGGCCAGTTCGCGACGCGCCAGATTCCGTCGCGTTCGTTCGTTGGCTTCAGCCAGACGATCCTGTTCCTCTTTTAGCTCGAGGTAGCGCGTGTAGTTGCCTTCGTATTTCGTAACGCCACCCGGCTCGACTTCCAGCATCCGATTCGTGACTCTGTCGAGGAAATACCTGTCGTGCGTGACGAGAAGAAGCGCGCCAGAATAGCGCGCCAGGTAAGTCTCTAACCAACCGATGGTCTCGGTATCGAGGTGGTTCGTGGGCTCATCCAATAGCAATAAGTCGGGCTGCAGAAGAAGCGCGCGGGCCAGCGCTACTCTTTTCCGCTGACCCCCAGACAGCGTGCCGACGAGAGCGTCCGTGTCGGTCAGACCCAGCCGATCCAGAATTGCGCGTGCGCCTGCTTCGCGGTCCCAACCGCCAGAAACGTCGAGTTGGTGGCTGAGGTCAGCCATTCTAGCCAGGAGCCGTTCATCAGTGGCATCACTCGTCGCGAGCTTGTGCGAAACGTCCTCGTAATCATGAAGCAGCCGCAGCGTGGGATCGCCTTGATCAAACACGGCATCCAGCACGGACTGGTTGGGCTCGAACGGTGGGTTCTGGGGAAGGAACGCCACGCGGGATGTATTTGGAATCATCACGCGGCCTCCGTCCGAAGTTTCCTGGCCAGCGATGATGCGCATCAAAGTCGTTTTGCCAGAGCCATTCGCACCGATCAGGCCCATCTTTTCATCATCACCGAGTCCAAACGTGACTCCTTCCAACAGCGGCTTCATGCCGTAGGTCTTCCTGAGGCCTTCGACAGTGAGAACGTTCATTGAGTGTTGCGCGGTGCAATAGAGGGCCGGGAAGGTACGGGCATTGCATACCCGGAGCGGTTGAGTCAACTTTCGTCGGTCCTCGACTCTACCGTGCTCGTTACCTACTCACAACTCCGATTGATCGTCTATCGGGCCGTTTCAGATCGTGTTCGACCGGCGAGGGTGCCACCAAGGAAACCCATGGGGATATAGGCGAGGAGAAGATCAGTGGCCTTGAACCAGAACGGGCCACCAAACATGCTGACTGCTGCAATCCCACCCAGCAAGAAAAACACGCCGATACCCACGGCGAGCTTCATATGATGGCTCGCCGCGAACCTGGCCGCAATGAAGGCTGCCACAAGCGTTCCGAGTGCATGAGCCAGGAAGGGAAATATGAAATTCGCCGGTGTAAACAGCCCCATGCTGTCACGCAAGCCTTCCGTCGTAGAAACGTCAGCGCCCTCGGGGAGAGGAATTATGGACGGACCAATGTTGACAAGCCCCATGTTGACGACACTACCTAGGACAACGCCAGCAATTACTGCGAGGACGTTCTTTAGAATTGGATTCATGGCCAGGGCTTTCTTTTACCGAATATGGACTGCGATTACGGCCACACAGCAAAGTCGTTCATATTTTGCGGCATAGCGTGTTACTCACGAACAGTGAGAATACGATGGTACGCGTTGAAAACGCCATATCTCCAACATTACTCAGCGAGACACGGAGAGGCTTGACAGATCTTGCGAAACGAGCTCCCACCTTCGCCCAGTGCTTCACTCGACTACGTCGCATCCGTCAATCGAGCAATCGACTACGTGATCGCCAATCTCGACAAGCCGCTAAAGCTTGACAATGTCGCGCGCATCGCCTGTTTCTCGTCGTTTCATTTTCACAGGGTGTTTCGTGCCATCATCGGTGAGACGCTCAGCCAGTTTGTTAAACGACTCCGACTTGAACGCGCCCTGCACATTTTGTCATTCGAACCGGATCGCTCATTTACTGATGTAGCCATCGCCTGCGGTTTCGCTTCATCGTCGGATTTTTCTCGCAGCTTCAAACAACGATACGGAGTGCCGCCCAGCGCCTTCGACGTTGATACTTTTCGCGTGTTGCGCCGCGTGGAATGGCAGGAGGCCGTCGAAGATCCGACTACTCGACACCGCCTGGACCGGCTACCGATTGGTCAGAATCCAGATGGTTTTGTCGTCGCGATAAGAAAGTTGCCACCGCGCCGCATTGCCTATATCCGCGTTCTTGATCCGTACCGCCCGGATGTGGTCGCCAACGCTGCTGAGCGTCTTATAACATGGGCAACAGAGCGGGGGCTTGAAGACGGCCAATGGCTTGGCTATATGTGGGATGACCCCGAGATCGTCGCGCACAACAATTGCCGCTATGATGTAGGTGTAGAAGCTGAGCTTGCCCAGCCGGATGGCGAAGTAGGCGTGCTTGAATTCCCATCGATGCAGGTTGCACAAGTTGAACTACGTGGACCGATTGATCTGGAAGTACGTGCGCTGGACTGGCTGTATAAAACCTGGCTACCAAATAGCGGCTATGTGCCCGCAGATCTGCCGGGGTTCGAAGCGTGGATTGGTCTACCCTTCGCACACGGCACCGACTATTTCGAGCTTTTCGCGCAGATCCCTGTGGAACCGCGCTAGTGTCATTCGCCTTATGCACGCTTAACAGTCGTCTGTCAAAGGATTGCCGTCCACGGAAATAAGGTGGTCCAAGCGGATAGTCGTACCCGAATCCAGACGAAGGTGATCGGCACCATCCTTCGCAAACACATCCGCAATACGATCTGTCTCAGTTTGTTGGATGTCTCCTTCCAGCCAGACAATCTCTACGGGCGCGCGACGGATGGCCCAGTCCTCCAGTCGGTCGTGGAAAGTGCAGGAAATGGGCTGGTAGGCTTCGGATTCAATCATGGCAATCAATGAGCCAACTTCTCAGCAGGAACAGGCCCATAGAACATGAGCGCGCCGTAGAACACCATCCCTGCGACGTAGACCACGGCTACGCACCAGAGCCATTGCGAAACTGACTCCGCAAGACAATAGCGAACAAGAGCGAGTCCACCTACAACAAAGTGAACAAGGTTGGCAATTAGGACAGGACGCCCATAGATGCCGCCGATTGGCGCCTGTCGTGTTAGCCAGTTCAAATAGCCCAGCCCGAAGAGTGCGCTGCCGAGGAGAGCGAGTACTATCTTCGATGTGCCTGGTCCAATAACCGTCGCGCCGACCTCCGCAGGAAGGAAGGTCAGTGCGATTCCCATAGCGATGAGGATTCCGGCAAAGGTCGTTACGATCGCCTTCGTAATTCTTGGATTCATTCCTCGGGGCCAGTTGAGGGAGTCCAGTCCACCCAGATCTCGTCAACAAAGACCCACGCTGGGTTTCCAGCGCCGAGGTGCCAATCGGGCAGTGCACCGTACGTAACTGCGCGCATTCGAAGGTAGCGGGCCATAAACGGAAGCTCCCCGACAGATCCACCAAACTCAGCCGTGACAGCGTCTTCATACTCAGGTTGCCGTGGAGCCTCCGCGCGGACGACTTCCTGATAGGTCTCTCCATCAAACGAGACTTCAAAGATGACCTCACGCGGAAAGATGATCCACGGACGCATGTCCTGCAGGAAGCTCGCATAGACGGCAGAGACCAGCCTCGGCTCTCCAAAATCGACGGTAGCCACTACATCTTGATCGTAGAACCCCTGCCAGTCTCCTTTGCGCCATTCTTGGTCACCGCTGATGCCGTCGATCAAGGCTTCATCTCCACCACCGGAATACTGCGGGGCGTATTCAGAGTCCAGCGTGATCGTCCAGTCGTTGGGCCTGTGAATGAACTCAGCGCGCGTATCGGCGCTTCTGTTTCCATCCGCATCTATTGCGACAGCGCGAAGCGTGCTCGTCGTATCGATGGTTAGTGTCTGACCGTATGCGGTCCAGCGCCTTTCGGGCAAATCTGGGATGGACAGTAGAAAGGAGATCGAATTGCCGGGATCCAAGCTCTCCACCGCAACCGACTGCGAGCCTCGAAAAGAGCGCCGACCTTCCGAGACAATAGGCGCTGGGACAAACCCGCTATCGTCTACAGTCGGCATCTGATTGATCTGTCCCCAATCGCCAGGCTGCGCAGTTAACCGGTAGTTGAGGATGCCGCCATCGGACATCAGCGCATGGTCCAGCGTGAGGAAGTCATATTCAATTCCATCCAATGTAACCAGTTCGACATAAGGCCCCGTTCCTCTCGCCGTGATCGTAAAGTCGCCGCCATCTAAATGAACCGTTGCCCGCTGAAAAAGCGGACTCGTAAGCGCGTACTGAGTAGTTCCGGGAGTGACGGGAAACAGCCCGAGCGCGCTCATAACGAACCATGCACTCATCTGGCCACAGTCCTCGTTGCCCGGTAGACCGTCTGGCGTGGGCTGAAAGAGGGTAGTAAGAATCTGCCGAACACGCTGTTGAGTTTTGTGCGGCGCGCCCGCGTAATTGTAGAGGTACGCGAAGTGATGGCTGGGCTCGTTGCCTTGCGCGTACTGTCCGATTAGGCCCGTGATGTCGGCTTGGTTGCGGCCTGTCGTGCTCGTCGGAGCCGAAAAGAGCGCGTCAATGTGTCGTTCAAGAGCTCCCGGTCCTCCGAGACGCTCCATCCATCCGCCGATATCGTGCGGGACAAAGAAGGAGTACTGCCAACTGTTGGCCTCGGTGTAGTTGTTGTTGACCTCGCGCGGATCGAATGGCGTGAGCCATCCTCCGTTTTGGCGTGGACGCATGAAGCCGTCAGGGTCCATCAGATTGCGATACCCGAGAGAAAGCTGTCGATGTTGGTTGGCAACATCATTGCTTCCCATCCACTCCGCCATCTGCGAGACGATCCAGTGATCGTAGGCGTATTCCAATGATTTCGAAACCGACTCCGATTCGTCTTCAATCGACAAGAAGCCCCTCTCATTGTACTCCGGTTGGCCGAAGTCGTCGTGCTGCGAGGCCGCGATCATGGCCTCCAACGCTAACTCTGCATCGAAGCCACGTATACCCTTTGCATAGGCATCCACGATGACAGGCACGGAATGGAAGCCAATCATCGTGTCAGTTTCGTTGGCGGCCAGCTCCCAGACGGGCAGTCGTCCGCCTTGCTCGTAGATCAGGAGCATCGTTTTGACGAAGTCCAACGTGCGATCGGGGTCGATGAGCGTCAGGAGCGGGTGAAGCGTCCGGAAGGTGTCCCACAGCGAAAAGACCGTGTACACGTCGTGGTCGGCGCGGTGGATCTCGTCATCGTGACCTCGATAGCGTCCGTCCACGTCACTCCAGATGTTGGGCGCAATCATTGTGTGGTAAAGCGCTGTATAGAAGTTCGTCCGCTCTTCGTTCGAGCCGCCTTCAATCTCGATCTTGCCGAGTTCAGAGTTCCAGGTCGAGTCAGCGGCGGCTCGGATGTTATCAAAATCCCAGTCCGGCATTTCCTCAATCAGATTGCGTAGAGCACCCGTGACATCCGCGCTGGAGAGCCCCGTTTTGATTAGCAGCTTTTCGCCAACCTCCACACGAAAACGAAAAATCATCTGGCGCGTGCCTTCGGGGCCGGCGAATTCGGTCGCCTCGTCGAACGGACGAGAGAACTCCGTGTGGAAGTAAAGCAGTTGGTCCTCTGCCCATCCCGACGACCGCCGCAATCCTTGCACGCGATCGAACGTGTTCTCAATGAGCGCAACGCCTTCCGTGAGCCGGTCGCGATGCGTAAGATCCAAGATGACGTTGATCCAGCCTTCCCGAGGAAAGGTGTACTCCTGCAAACCTGCTCGGGTGGTCGATGTAAGTCGTACGCGGATGTCCTCATCGTCCAGCGTGACGGCGTAGTAGCCTGGCGAAGCTTCTTCGCTCTCATGCCGAAAGGCGGAGCGGTAGTGATCAGGATCGGTTGTCGGCTCACCGTAGAACGGCATGTACATGATGTCGCCGTAGTCGGAGATGCCCGTACCGCTGAGGTGCGTGTGCGAGAAGCCGTAGATGTTCGGATCGTCGTAGTAGTAGCCCGCGCAGCCTTCCCATGACGAGTCCACGCGTGTGTCGGGGCTCAATTGAACCATGCCGAATGGCGTCGTCGCTCCAGGGAAGGTGTGTCCTGTTCCTCCCGTTCCGATGAAGGGGTCGACTTCGGATGTCCATTGGGCTTGGGTATCGCGCGGTCCACTGGCTAGGATCACGAGCAGTGCGGTGAGACTGGCCGAGCGAATCGTGTTTCGTGTCATTTTACTTCAGTTCTGGCTCGCCGCTAATCTGCGGAATGGGTCCCCGCCTTCGCGGGGATGACTCTGTTCGGGAATGGTAGCACATGCTCGGTGATGAGAAACTCGTCCGCGATCTTTCCGCCGATCAAATGCTTTTGGATGATGTGTTCGAGCACATCGGGCGTGCAGGAATGGTACCACGCGCCTTCGGGGTAAACCACCGCGATGGGACCTTGAAGGCAGATTTGAAGGCAGTTGGCTTTCGTTCGGTAGATGCCACCTGTTCCAACCAGATCCAGCTCGATGAGGCGCTTCTTGAGGTACTCCCACGATGCCAGTCCTTCTTCCTTTGAGCAGCACATCGGTTTGGATTGATCGGCGCAGAGGAAGATGTGCCGCTGGATCTTGTTGACTCCGAATTTCTCGACGTGCTTATGGAGGGCGTTGTCTTCAAGGGTGGTATGGTTGTCGGCGGATGTCAATGCCGTTGGAGGTCGTAGAGGGAGCGGACAACGAGATCGTTTGGATCTACTCCGGGTGGAAGCTCAACAGCCACGCTATGCAAGGGAAACACATCGAAATAGTTGACTGGCAAATTTGTGCCACCTTCTTTTTCCTCTAACCAAACACCCAGTGCTGGTTGATCTGACGACAACCGAATCACGTCACCCTCGGCATGAATGGACAGGCCGGGGTTGGGCAGTCTGAGATTCCATCTGGCATTGACCGTGGTGACTGTTGGTTGCCTTAAGCCTTCAGAGGTCCGAAGCTCAGTTCTTAAAATCAGTCTCTCGTCTGGAATGTTCAATGACTCGCGTGGAATCACTCCCAAATCAATGATTCCATTTGCTGGAATTTCGAGCTCACCAGGCAGCGCAAAGAACCAAGTCAAGCCTGGATCCGTGTCGAATGCTGTAAGGGTTGCTGACAACGATACCGGCTCATTCATGTCACTCACAACCCTGAGCCGCAGGCTATCCCCCTCCTGATAGACTTCGGAAAACAACGGCTGGTAGAGCTCCCGCACGCGGTAGTGCAGCGGCTTCCATCGCCCGAACACGTCCATGCTCGACCATGACACCACGGGCCAGATGTCGTTGAGCTGCCAGTAGAGCGTGCCCATCGTCCGGGGCTTGTTGGCGCGGTGGCCAGCAATCGCCATCCCGACGCCCTCGGCCTGCATCACCTGCGTCATGTAGCGCCAGAGTCCGGGGTCCTCGGGCACGTGGCCAAACGTCATCATCGCGTACTCGCGCAGCCAATCTTCGCCGTGCGGATGCTTCTGGTGGTTGCGGAATTCAAGCGTGTCCAGAACGATATCATCGGCAAACGTGCGCACGGTAGCCTCGACCGGGTACGCCTGAAAGCCGTACTCGCTGTTGAAGCGCCCGATCTTCTCGCGGTACATCTCGAACGGCGCGCGGCCCCACCAGACGCCCCAATAGTGGACATCTCCTTCTTCGTAGGCGATGTCACGGCCCCAGCCATTGGAAGGCGACGACGGCCAATACGGAACGTCGGGTTGGTGCTCCTCCACCACGCCCGGAAGTAGCTCCTCAAACAGGTTTCGGTATCCCTGCAAAAGCGCCGTCGAATCAGCCTCCGAGTACCCGAGTGACTGCTGCCAACCCCAATTGTGCCACCCTTCGATAATCTCGTTGTTGCCGCACCAGAGTACAATGGACGGATGCCTCCGAAGCCACGAAACCTGCTCTTCCGCCTCCTGCCGGACGTTGGCAAGGAACTCGTCCGTATCCGGGTAGAGCGCATTCGCGAACATGAAATCCTGCCAGACCATGATGCCAAGCGAATCAGCGAGGTCATAGAACAGGTCGTCCTCGTACACTCCGCCGCCCCAGACACGGATCATATTCATGTTGGCGTCCGCCGCGGCCTGCAAAACGGTTCGGTAGCGCTCTTCGGAGGCTGGATAGAAACTCGTCATCGGTGCCGAGTTCGCACCCTTGGCGAAGATGGGCTCACCGTTGATAACGAACGTGAAAGCGCCATCGGTTTGGTCCAGCTGGACTGTCCGAATGCCTACTTGCTGATACTCGGTGACGGTCTGGCCACCAACTGTCACGTCCACTCCAAGGTTGTACAGGTACGCTTCGCCCGAGCCTCTAGGCCACCAAAGTTGGGGCGTGGGGATGGCAAATGAGATGTTGACATCCTCATCAATTGGCGCGTCTACAGTCATACGGACGACTTCCTCACCATCTATTCTGACAACCACTCCGGCAGATTGGGAATCTGTGTTCTTGATCGACGTGATCAGCTCCACCTCAGCCACATTTTCCGAAATGCTCAGCGTTCGGAGATATGTGCCTTCAAGACGCGGGAGTGCAGCATCCTCCAGAAACACGCCCTTCCAGGGCCCGGAGGTGACGAAGCGAGGCCCCCAGTCCCAACCGAACTGGTAGGCCGCCTTCCGGACAAACATGCGCGGGCTTTCGGGGAGAGGATAGGGATACTCCTTTGCGAGTCGCTCGGCTTCCAATGCCGCCGCGTGAAAGACGATCTGCACATCGAACGCTTCAATGGTGGGGTCGAGCGTAATTCGCCATTGACGAAACATATTGTTGGCCGAGAGGGCTAATTCGCCATCGACATAGACATCAGCCAGGGTGTCTAGCCCATCGAACACGAGTTCTGGTTTCTCCATCAGCGGGGGAACATAGACGACTGTTTCGTACACCCACGAAGTCGAATCGACCCACGCAACCCGCTGTTCGTTATCGCCAAAGTAGGGATCTGGGATGATGCCCACGCTGTGAAGCGCAGTATGGAGAACGCCGGGGACTGGAGCTGCAACTGGACCAATCTCGGTTTGGAGCGTCCAGTCTTCGACTGGAAAGCGGTTCCCCTGTGCCGACAAAGGGCCGGCTAATGAGAGCAGAACAACGAGGGCGGCTGAACGCATGGCGCAAGATCCGATCATGCGATGGCTTTGACCAAGTTGCCGACTTCCTGTGGATCAACTTTCGCCTGTGTTGTTCGTGCGGCACTGTGGATTTCTCGTGCTCCCGTTCGATTGATGAGTTCGTCAACGTTGTGCGAGCGAACACCGCCACCAGGGACGACAATTAGATCATCGCCTCCCTGCTGAACTAGTCGGGCCAACAGTTTTTCGCCTTCCATCGCCACCGACTTTCCGCCACTTGTAAGGACGCGAGCCACGCCGCAGCTCTTCAGCACGTCGAGAGCCACCAACGGATCGGCGACCAGATCGAAGGCTCGGTGGAACGTGACCGGCGTCGGAGTTCCGAGGTTCACAATGTCTCTCAACGCATCCTCGCTGATAACTCTATCCTTTGTAAGCGCGCCGAAAACGAGGCCATCTGCCCCGCTGGCAAGAAGCTCTCGAGCCTCCTGCTTCATTCTCTCAAGTTCATCTCTGAAAAAGACGAAATCGCCCGCTCGTTCACGAATCATGACAAACACGGGAACGTCGATACGCTCCTTTACGAACTCGAGATCCTCAACCGAAGGCGTCAATCCGCCCACATCGTAGTACCGGCAGAGTTCAATACGATGCGCTCCGGCCCGCGCAGCAACGACTGCGTCCTCCGGCGAAAAACAGGCAATCTCCAGCGTCGCCTTCATCCGGGGATGTACGGTGCTTCGATGAGGTAGATGATTCCACCTTGCACGGCGCGGCTGTCTGTGATCTCACCTTTCACAGAGGGTTCTGGCTCGCTTTCCGGCAAGGCGACGACGTAGTTGAATCCTCGCTGGAGCGCGTAGCCACCAAAGTCGCCCTTCTGGTCGATGGCAAGTAAGCCAGCCTGAATTTCGGTCGGATCCGTTGGTGTGTTGCGGTGAATGTGTTCAACGGCCTGTTGGCAGGCCTCCTGCGGTGAGAGCCCTCCGCGCATGCGCTCGACAATAGTGTGAGCCGCCGCCATGCGAATCATCTCCTCTCCGTGGCCAGTTGCTGTAGCTGCGCCAATCTGGCCATCCACATACAACCCTGCGCCGATAATCGGACTATCGCCAACGCGGCCTCGCAGCTTGTAGGCCCAACCGCTCGTTGTGCAAGCGCCTGAAAGGCGGTTCTCTGTATCAATGGCGATCATCCCACAGGTATCGTGGTTGTCCTCAGGCCAATCGCGGCGCTCGCTGTTGATGGTGGGACGGTAGCCATTGGCCTCGGTCCACTCGCGCCATTCTCTCTCAGATTGTTCGGTCAGCAGATTCGTTGCCGCAAAGCCTTGTTCGATCGCAAACTGGCGAGCTCCATCGCCAACGAGCATTACATGCGGTGTCTCTTCCATCACCTTGCGCGCGACGGATACGGGGTGAAGGATGTCCTCGATCGCGGCGACCGAACCACATCGAAAGCGCTCATCCATGATGCATGAATCGAGCGTTACGCGACCATCGCGATCGGGGTGACCTCCGAGGCCAACCGAACGGTCGTTGGGATCTGCTTCAGGGACGTGAACGCCTCGCTCGACAGCGTCCAGTGCATATCCGTTGCCAATGAGCACGTCCCAGGCGGCTTCCAACGCTGCTTGATTGTTCCACGTCGCGATGGCTACGGGCCGAACACGCCGCCGCGACGCGGCTTTCGATGCGAGAGGAAGCGACGCCAGTGCTCCTGCGGCTGCCGTGCGTTTGAGGAATTCGCGGCGGGTGGGGTTGGGCATGTTGTAAGGCGTGATGGTGGAGCAATATCTGACAGGAACGGAAGCAATCTATATAGTCACTCCCGCGAAGGCGGGGGCGGGTATGACTTCTTAGGAGAGTCGTTCTGATTGTACGCTATTACGCTGTCTGCCAGATCAAACTCGCGGCCCCATGAATGGCTGCGTCACTTTCTACCAGACCCGACGGACGAATTGTGGTCTTGCCCCGATAGATGTTCAGGAGATTGGCCTCGAAGTGCTCTCGAACAGGTTTGAGAAGGATGTCTCCGGCTGCCGCGAGCCCACCAAAGAGGAATATGGCCTCTGGCTGTGTATAGGCCACGCTGTTTGCGAGGGCAAGCCCGAGGACCTGCGCCGTGTGCTCAAAGGTCTCTAGCGCAGCCTGCTCACCCGCTGCCGCTCGGTCAAAAACTTCCCGCGAAGTAGTATTCGACGAGGCCTCCGGATTGAGTTCACGGTACGTAAGCAGGAGGCCCGTTGCTGACGCGTATTGCTCAAGACAACCACGTCTTCCACAACCACAAAGTCTGCCGCTTGGTTGAACGATAACATGGCCAAGTTCGCCAGCCGCTCCATCATGCCCGTAAACGAGTTGACCGTCTACTACAAGTCCGCTTCCCAATCCAGTGCCCAGCGTTATGAAGAGGAAGTCCTTCATCCCCTTCGCATCTCCGAAAAGCATTTCGCCCAGTGCCGCAGCGTTGGCATCGTTGGTGAGCAGGCATGGGACGCCGGTCGCCTCCGTCATCCAGTCGGCCAGCGGAACAACGCCTTTCCATTCCAGATTTGGCGCGTGCTCAATCGAGCCCCGGTAGTAGTTGCCGTTCGGCGCGCCGATGCCTACTCCAAGGAGGCTGTTGCCTTCAACCAACCTCTGGATTCTCCCAGCGAGATCCTCAACCAATGATTGAGGTTCAGGATAGGCGGCGGTTTTCAGGATGAGCCGGTTAAGGATTGCGCCTTCTGCATCAACCAGTCCGACCTTGATGTTCGTACCGCCGATGTCGATGCCTACGGCGACATCTGTGGATTCAGCCACCATACTCCACCTCCTGCTTCATCAGCACGCGCCCAACCAGTACACCGTAAACGCTGAGATAGATAAAGCCGACGAGTGGCACGATGTACGACGTATGGATGCTCAGGCTGTCGGAGATTATTCCTTGAAGGGGCGGGATAAGCGCACCGCCCAGGATCATCATGACGAGCAGCGATGAACCCTGGTTGGTGAACTTTCCAAGCCCAGCGATGCTGAGCGCAAAGATGCACGGCCACATGATCGAACAGAAGAGTCCACCGGCAACGAAGCTGTAGAGGGCCAGCCGGCCATCGACCATCAAGCCGAACAACATCAGCGCAGCTCCTGCGCCGCCGAATAGCATCATCGTACGCGCCGGTTTCTCCTGCGCGAGGAAAAAGCCAACGATGAGCAACAGCACGGCTGGAGCGTAGATGATCAAATCGTCCATCGGACTGCCTTTGATGGCGTTTACCGTCAACACTACGCCGAATGCAAGGAGTGGAACCACTACAGTCGCCACGTTCCTCGCCGTGCCTTTCAGGTTGAAAACCGTAACCGCCGCGGCCCATCGGCCGATCATGAGCCCGCCCCAGTAGAGCGAAATGAAGTGCGACGTGCGCTCGGCCGGGAGTCCAAGGATCTCGGGCTGACGCATCAGCTCCGGCAGGTTGCTCTGGATGGTCACTTCCGTGCCTACATACACGAAAATTGCCAGCATTCCGAGTAACAACTGTGGGTAGCGGAGCGCGCCGAGGCTGCGTTCCTTCGGTGCCTCAACCGTTATGGGCGGGAGCTTGGAGGCTCCCATCAGCAGCGCAAACAGCACGAACGCCACCGCCAATCCGATGTAGGGGGCTTTGACCGTGTCGAGCGAAGTCTGAACCGTTTCGGTCTCAATCGTTCCGAAAATGGCAAAGCCTACGACCAGTGGGCCGATGGTGGTACCGAAGGAGTTGACGCCTTGTGCGAAGCTGGCACGGTATGCGCCGGTTGCCGGATCCCCGAGCGCGATTACGTAGGGATTTGCTACGATCTGCTGGAGCGCAAAACCGAGGCCGATGACGAACAGGGCCGTCAGCATCAGCGCAAAGGACTGTTCCGAAGCCGCGGGCACCATTCCCGCCGCGCCAATGGCGGAGATCAACAAACCAAGTACAAGGCCCTTTTTGTAACCAATCTTGTTGAGAGGATCCCCCACCCCCAGCGAAACCAGGAAATACAAAAGCGATCCAACGAAGTAAGCCGCATAGAACGCGAAATCCACCAGCTGCGACTGCGCCTGGGTCAGCGAGAAGTACTGCTTGAACAGTGGAATGAGAATCGTATTCGATGCCGCAACAAATCCCCAGAAGAAGAAAACTGAGATGAGCGTGTAGAGCGCCGAGCGGCGATAGGACTGCGTCATGCAGGTGTCAGATTTTGGGTCCACCAAATGTAGTGGCGATTCATTGAATGCCCTCGTGGGAGTACAGAAGAACCTCGTAGATTCGTCCGGTCATTAATTTCGTTTGGAATTTGCAGTATTTCGTACGCACGGTTTTCTTCACGACTCTTCTCGTGCTTGCAGCGCGGTTGGGGGTCGCCCAGAATGCACCGACGGCTTTTGTAGACTGCAATACACGCGGTTGCGACAGCGACTATTTCCAGACAGAGGTCGCTTTTGTTCAGCATGTCCGCGACAGGACGGCCGCTGATCTCTACGTACTTGTCACGTCTGAGTCGACAGGCGGTGGAGGTAGCCTCTACACCCTTTTTTTCGAAGGCCAGGGGACTTTTGCAGGTCGCCTGGATACATTGACCGCGAATGTCGCAGAGTCCTCATCGCACGATGAGCGCCGGAGTGTTCTTGCTCGGAGGGTAGCTCTTGGCTTTGCTGGCCTGGCTGCCAAATCATCCTTGGCCGACCGCCTCCTTATCACAACTGATGGGTCTACCACGACTCTCGAAGACGGGAACGACAGGCAAGCATCGGATCCCTGGAACAACTGGGTTTTTCGGATTCGGGGCAGTGGTTTTTTCAATGGACAGCAGAGTACGCGATCCGCCAACGTTTTCGGAAACCTTTCCGCCGAGCGCGTTACGGATGCCCTCAAACTCTCGTTTCGCGTTTTTGGCGACTACAACCGCAGTGAATTCGAGATCGACGACACGACGAATGTGACGAGTACCTCTAGTGGCTACGGCGGCAACATCCTCGCCGTCAGGAGCCTGTCGGATCACTGGTCGGTTGGTGTACAGGGTTTCGCCGAGTCCTCTTCGTTTGAGAACTACGACTTTCGCGTACGTGCGGGGCCGGCGGTTGAATACAGTCTGCTCCCGTACCAAGAGTCCACGCGGCGCAGCCTTCGGCTTCTTTACTTCGCCGGACTCGAAGTAGCCGATTATGCGGAAGAGACGATTTTCGGGAAAACTGAGGAAATACAACCCCGACATAGCCTTACCACTACGGTGGAACTGGAGCAGCCGTGGGGTTCTGTGGATGTCTCGCTCGACCTCTCGCAGTACCTCGCTCAACCCGACAAACATCGCGTTCGGATAGGAGGCGGGCTCAATCTCCGTCTTGTGCGTGGCCTTTCGCTCAACCTCCACGGCAGCTACTCGCGCGTTCGCGACCAACTGGCACTTCCAGCCACTGGAGCAACACCAGAGGAAATCCTGACGCAGCAGCGTGCGCTCTCCACGTCCTACAATTACTTCGCGTCTCTTGGTTTGACGTATAGCTTTGGTTCGATTTTTAACCCTGTGGTTAATCCACGTTTCGATAACTGAGTCTCGCCAAGCGTAACACCGGCAGGCTACCGAACGACGATCTCGTCTGCGAACAGCCATGCCGCGTGGCCCGCGCCGGGGTGATCATCAGGTAGTTGGTCCTGCCGGGCGGTGATGCGGATGTAGCGAACTACCTCTCTGTACCTACCATTTCCCCACTGAACTCTGTTCTCTCGTGAGACGTCTTCACCGTTGACCCAATAACTGATTCGCCCGACTGGCTTTGAAGCTGGTTGCCAGTTTTGTCCGTCACGCGAAACTTCGACGATGACGGTATCGGGCGGCGCGATCCACGCCCTGAGGTTCCGCAGAAAGGTTGTTGATATAAGCTCAACCTCACGTTCCTCCCCGAGATCAATAGTCGCCACCATATCGTGCTCCCACCAGCCTTGCGAGAGTCCATCGCGGTGGTCGGCGGAGCCGAGAAGGCCGTCGGTGAGCGCGGAAGGGCTCGGACCGGGGTAGCGGCTATCAGGTGGATGCTGTAAGGTGATGGACTTACCGCGTGCAAGATGATCGACAACGGAGAACTCGCGTCGGATGGGCAGCGGCTCATCGTCGGCGAAAACGCCTAGAACGATCTGGTCACCCTCAACAAAAGACGTTGAATCCGTGACGAGCGGCGATGCTGTCGTTGGTGACGTACTATCCGTCGTATAGCGAACGTCCAGGCCATCGACCGAGGTCTCGACGCGGACGCGAGGCTCTCCAGACTCCGCATCCGTCCCCACGTTCAGGCGGACAACGTCGCTGTCTTCCGGCCCGATTCGGACACCCATTGCTCGAAGGCGCGGGTAGGCATTGTTTTCCAGCCGGGACTTGAAGTCGTCAAAGTCGCCGCTGCCCGACCAAAGGACTTCTGCCATCGCCAGCAACCTCGGGAATGCTTGCAAATCGAAATTGGCCTCGGTGATGTATTCGCTCCAGAGATTGGCTTCGCCGCCGAGCACATGCCGTGCCTCTTCCTCAGAAAGCCCCAGCGCTGGATCGAATGAATAGACCTGCTCCAGCGAAAGCGCAGCCGGACTGTAATCGAAGTAGGCGTGGCTCGTGGGCGATACGATCACGTCGTGCCCTTCGCGGATGGCTTCGCGTACCGTGTCCTGGTCGCGCCAGACTTGAACGACGGAGCCTGGTACACCGCCGCCATCGAGAATCTCATCCCAGCCAATGAGCGTCTTGCCTCGGCTCGCGAGATGCTCGCCAATACGCTGGATAAACCATGCCTGCAAACCGTCTTCGTCGCCGAGGCCCTCTCGCTCAATGATCTCCTGACAGGGAGAGCAGTCGCGCCAGCGATCTTTCGGCACTTCGTCCCCGCCGATGTGAATGTACGGCGACGGAAACAACTCGGCGACTTCATCCAAAACGTTCTCAAGGAAGGTGAAGGTGTCCGGCTTGCCCGCACAAAAGATGTCCGGGAAGACGCCCCAGTCGTTAGGGACTTCCTTCGGCGGATCCGAACAAGCCAGCTCCGGATAGGCCACGAGCGCCGCCGTCGCATGGCCGGGCATTTCGATTTCCGGGACGACCATCACGCCTCGAACGCGGGCGTATTCGATGATCTCTAGGACTTCGTCCTTCGTGTAAGACCCACCATAGCGCGAACCATCTGGTTCGGTCCGCCAAGCCCCGACTTCCGTCAGACGCGGGTATTGGTCAATTTCCAGCCGCCACGCCTGGTCTTCCGTGAGATGCCAGTGCAGCACGTTCATCTTGAGCCGCGACAGCAGATCGATGTACCGTTTGACGAACTCGACCGAGAAGAAGTGGCGGCTGACATCCATAAGGCTGCCGCGCCAAGCGTAGCGTGGTTTATCGCGGATTTCGACGGCCGGAATCCACCATGAATCTCTTTGCTCACCGGTGCGGTCCTCAAACGCGGACGGAAGGAGTTGGCGGAGGGTTTGGATGCCCCAGAGCAGACCTCCCGGTCCCGCCCCCTTAATTCGGATCTCGGCGGGTGACACGATGAGTTCGAACGCCTCGGGATTGTCATTCACTAGCCCCGTCGATAGCACGATTGACGAATCCATAGGCACACCCGTCCAGATGGATGTGGCGAATCCTGTACGCGTGTTGATCAATTCACCCAAATACGCTGCGATATCCAGAACAGGTAGAATTGGCTCAATCGCTATCTGAGTTGATTCTCGAAGCTCGAATGCACCTTCCCCAACCCGTAGATCATGGGGACGTGGAACAAGATCGACGGATGAGATCTCCTGAGCGAACGCGGTTGCAGGAACTATGCAAATCAATCCTATCAGGGCCCACCAAGCGCTCCTCATCGCACCGGGAAGTCGTGGTAGGTCCGCTCGAACGGCTCGTTGCGGAGGGTGTAATGCCACCACTCCTTGCTGTAATTGCGGAAGCGGTGGCGGCTCATGGCATCACGGAGGAGAAGCCGGTTGCCCCTGGCTTCCTGGCTGACATTCCTGCTTAGCGTCGCCGATAGCGGACTTAAGCAGTCGTACGCCGTACCCATGTCGAGATCACCTTCAGCGTAACGCTGTCCGAGCGATCTATCACAGCGCGGAAGTAATCCATCTACGGGATCAGGGTATGGGCCCGGTTCGACATACGGGAGCCGAACCAGCGTAAGATCAACGGTTGAGCCCCGACTGTGCCCGCTTCGCCGGGCGATGTAGCCTCGTGAAAACAACAAACGTTTCGGCTCTTCTGGATAGAACGCCTGCTTCATGGTTTCACTATCGCCATTGGCCCACCGCACGAAGTGGTTCACTGCGGTCTGGGGGCGATAGCAATCGTACACCTTAAGAGAATACCCCTGGCCTTCCATTTCTGTTTGCACATTGGCCAGAGCGCGGGCGGCGCGTGTCGTCAGAATGCACTCTGGCTCTTCGTAGCCTTCAATGGGCTCGCCGATAAAGTTGAAGGCCGTCGTGTAGCGCATCTCCTGAAGGATGCTCGGCGCTTCATCGCGGAGGTAGGAGAACAGCTCCGGCAGCGTGTCCCCCGGCGCCAACGCAGGTTCTGCGACAGGCAGATCAACTCGTGTAGGCTCAAGCTCAGCTTGCACCGTAGGCGCCGCCTCGCTCGGTCCACATCCCGATCCTGCCGAGATCACAAGCGGAACGAAGAGAAACACGAGTACAAGAATCCGTGACATGTCCGCCCTGGGGGTATAGAGTTGATTGCATAAGATCGCTATTCCCGCCGTAGACAGTATGACCAAGGCGGTTGGCAGCGAAGAGGTAACTTCCCGGCCCTCAATCCACCCCCCATGACCCCAGAAGCACTTCTTATCGCTATTGCTGCTGTAGTAGTGCTGGGCGTGGGTGCGCAGTGGCTCGCCTGGCGATTCAGGCTACCCAGCATCCTCCTGCTTCTCGTTTGCGGTTTTGTCGCGGGCCCTGTGACCGGTTTCATTGATCCGCAGTTGTTGCAGGGAAACTGGCTCTTTCCCTTCGTCTCATTGGCCGTTGGCGTCATCTTGTTTGAGGGCGGGCTAAGTCTCCGACTGGCTGAACTCCGCGATGTTGGCCACGTCGTCCGCAATCTCATAACCATTGGGGTTGGATTTACGGCTATTGCCGCGGCTCTCGGAGCTCATTATCTGGTTGGGTTTGGGTGGCCTGTTTCTGTCGTAATGGGGGCCATTCTCACGGTAACTGGCCCAACCGTAGTCATTCCACTACTCCGTCACGTCCGCCCGAGCGGAAGAGTCGGGACCGTCGCAAAGTGGGAAGGGATCACGATTGATCCTATCGGGGCCATCGTTGCCGTGCTAGTTCTGGAAGCCGTTGTTCTGATCTACGCTCCATCCGCATCGGGGCATCATGCAGAGGGCTTTTCTGGGTTTGCAGGCCCGCTACTTGAAGGACTCCTGCTTGAGATTGTTGTCGGAATCGGCCTCAGTGTTGTTGGAGCATTGTTCTTGATCACGCTCATCCGGCAAAGGCTCTTGCCAGATTGGCTGCAGAACCCGATGGCCTTGATGACGGTTGTTGCCGTATTTGCGATCTCAAATGTTTTGCAGGAAGAGTCTGGCCTGCTTTCGACAACGCTGCTGGGCATCATCATGGCCAACCAGCGGTATGTGTCCATTCACAAAATAGTTGAGTTCAAGGAGGATCTCCGCGTCCTCCTGATCTCGTTCCTCTTCATCATTCTTAGCGCGCGTTTGGAGCTATCGGCGCTGGCATATGTGAGTGCGGGATCATTGCTATTTCTGGGGTTACTGATGCTCGTTATCAGACCCGTGGCCGTCTACTTGTCGGCGATTGGAACCAAGATGACATGGAAAGAGCAGGCCTTCCTGGCATGGCTTGCCCCAAGAGGAATCGTCGCCGCAGCGGTAGCCTCGCTCTTCAGTTTTCGACTTGAACGGTATTTCCCTGAGGATGCAGCTGGGATGGTTCCGGTCATATTCCTTGTCATCGTCGGCACGGTTGCGGTGTATGGCCTGACCATTTCGCCTTTTGCACGCTGGCTTGGCCTAGCCCAGCCGAACCCACAGGGTGTCCTTTTCGTCGGGGCTCATGCGTGGGCCAGGCAGCTGGCCAAAGCAATCAGCGCGCTTGGGTTCAGCGTGTCGATGATCGATTCAAACTCCACCAACGTGGATCGCGCGAACCAGGAAGGCCTTGTGGCCAGACGGACAAACGTGTTGTCGGAAGCTGTCGATGAACATCTCAATCTGAGTGCAGTTGGCAAGCTCGTCGCACTTACACCGAACGATGAAGTCAATTCACTGGCTGCACTACGATTTTCGGATATGTTCGAAAGCACGGACGTGTATCAGATAAACGCCCGCCGGGAGCACCTGCAGGACGATGGCGAGACGCAACCGCAGCGGCTACGAGGGCGAACACTTTTCGGAAAAGACGTCACGTTCACATCGTTGGCGGAGCGATTCGCTGAGGGTGCGGAGATCAAGACGGTCGAGCTAACGGAATCGTTTACCTATGACGACGTGCAGAAACGCTACGAGTCTATCGTACCCCTCGCGTTGGTTACGGCTGCCAATCAGCTTCAATTGTTTGCGGAGGATCAGGTTATAGCCCCTCAGATAGGCGATCGTTTGCTTGCGATCGTACCCTCTTCTGCACATCGCCAGGGACAGGCTGGCCAAGCCCCGTTCGAGCAACTGGTTGCTCAGTCGGCCGTCATCGACATTGAAGGAAGCATTTCGTACGAAAGCCTTGTGGCACAAGCCTCAGCTATGCTCGCTCGCAAACTCGCGACCAGCGCGGACAGCCTTGCCCAAGCGCTACAGGAAGGTTCACGGTATGGCGCCGCACCGATTGCAAACGGTGTCGCTCTACCTCACGTTCGGCTCCGTGAGGTAGAGAAAGCTGCCTTGCTGCTTGCCCGAAGCAGGACCGGCATTCGAACCGTGGTCGAGGACTCAGAGCGCAGCGACCCAGTGCATGCCTTCTTCTTCCTCATAAGCCCTGAGGATAATCCCGAACTACACCTCCGGATTCTTGCCAACATTGCGGGCTGTGTCGATCAGGATGTTTTTCTGGAAGAATGGCTTGCGGCCGATGACGAGCAACAACTAAAAGAGACGCTACTTCACCACGACCGCTTTCTCGCGCTCCATCTGGACAGAAGGACGACCTCATCGGCTTTTATCGGACGAGCGGTCAGCCAAATCAAGCTTCCGTCGGGTAACTCAATAGCGTTGATTCAAAGAGGCGATGACATTGACGTACCTATCTCCGATACGATTTTGGAAGAGGGGGACAGAATCACGATAATTGGCGATCCTGCGGGAATACATAGACTTTATGCCCAGTACCGTGATAGCCTTACAGCGACGCGAGATGCCTGAGAGAGAGTGGGTATTTCGCAAATGCTGACATATCCTTCTCTCAGAACCAGCAGCCGCTCTGGGAAATCTGTCGCAGATGGACGTTCTGAATGGCTCGACACATTCTGTGCAAGTCTCACCCTTTCGATCCCAACATTCCTGGGCGAAAGCGTTGCGTGGGTTCTGGAGTTCGTTGCAATGCTGTTGATCTCCTATTGCCGTAACATTCGTACCCTTGCGTCACACGCTTGAGGTCGTACTAATCTTTGGTCTGCAATAGAAATGCCGAGTCCCGCTAAGCGGCTTTCGAAGAACCTGACGCTATTCGATGTCTATGCGATTAGCACCGGTGCGATGTTTAGTTCCGGCTTTTTCCTGCTGCCGGGATTAGCCACCGCCCAAGCAGGGCCATCGGCGGTGTTGGCTTATCTTTTGGCGGGCATATTGATTTTGCCGGCCATGTTCAGCAAGGCAGAACTGAGCACCGCGATGCCTCGGGCTGGAGGCACCTACTATTTCCTTGACCGAAGCCTGGGTCCTTTGGCGGGTACAATCGGCGGATTAGGTACGTGGCTGGCGCTGGTGCTTAAGAGTGCCTTTGCCCTGCTGGGAATGGGGGCATATCTCGTGTTCTTTTTGGACTTTCCGATCAAGCCTTTGGCTGTGGCCCTGACCGTTGCCTTTACGGTTTTGAACATTGTAGGTGCGAAAGAGACGAGCGGACTTCAGCGCTTCTTCGTGATCACCCTTCTCAGCGTACTGGCTTTCTTCATCGTTCAGGGGCTAGCGGCGGTAATTGACCTGGGCGTGGAACAGGTGAGTCGTGAACAGTTCACTCCGTTCATGCCATTTGGCACAGACGGATTGATCGCGACGATCGGACTCGTTTTTGTTTCGTATGCTGGGCTGACGAAGGTGGCTAGTGTTGCCGAGGAGGTACGCAACCCGGATAGAAATATCCCCCTGGGAATGATGCTGTCGCTGGCGACGGCGACGTTTGTCTATGTAGTCGGCGTCTACATCATGATTGCAGTCCTGGACGCAGATGCATTGCGCGGTGATCTGACACCTGTTGCCACAGCCGCCGAGTCGTTCTTTGATTGGCTTCCTGGCTCATATGGACTGCTGCTTATTGTCATCGCTGCAGTGGCGGCCTTTGCCTCAACTGGCAATGCGGGTATCCTCTCGGCCTCCCGATATCCGCTTGCCATGGCTCGCGACCATCTGCTCACCCCGCGCCTGGCATCGGTCAGCCAGTTGGGAACCCCGATCCCGGCCATCGTCCTTACGGCCGCGCTAATGATCGCTTGCATCCTCGTGCTCGATGTCGAGAGCGTGGCCAAGTTGGCGAGTGCGTTTCAACTACTGATCTTTGCCTTCGTCAACCTCGCTCTCATCGTGATGCGAGAGAGCAGAATTCCCAGCTACGTCCCTGGTTATCGTAGCCCGCTTTACCCCTGGATGCAGATCGTTGGCATAATTGCGCCCTTCGTACTGATCCTCGAAATGGGCTTGCTACCAATCTCGTTCACTTTGGGCCTGGTTCTGCTCGGTATTGGATGGTATTTCTTTTATGTCCAGGGTAATGTGCAGATCAAGCGCGAGGGAGCTATCTATCACCTGTTTGCGCGGCTGGGTCAATTTCGATATGAAGGTCTAGACGGCGAGCTTCGTACAATTCTGAAGGAGAAGGGCCTGAGCGATGAAGCTCCTTTCGAGCATTTGGTAATGCATGCGCACGTCATCGACTTGGACGAAGAGAACACGTTCGAGGGCATTATGCACCAAGCTTCGGTAATTCTCGCCGCAAGGACGGATGTACCCGCCGAACAGTTGGCCGATACGTTCCTTGAAGGCTCTCATTATGGTGCCACGCCTGTTGCTCGCGGTGCCGCCTTACCACACCAGCGACTTTCAGGCCTCGACCAACCACACTTGGTCATGGTTCGATATCGGAATGGCCTGCACATCCAGCTCGCTGAAGCAGAGGCAACCCGGCACGATGCGGACGATTTGGTCTATGCAATCTTCTTCCTGATTAGCCCAGAAGACAATCCCGGCCGGCACCTGCGCGTTCTCGCCAATATTGCCAGCCGAATTGATGAAGAGCAATTCCTTGACCACTGGCTCCGAGCAGGAGATGAGCAAGAGCTAAAGGAAGCGCTTCTGCGCCACGACCGCTATTTCTCAATCGTCCTGGATCGGGAGAACATTTCTGCGAAGATGGTTGATCAGTCGATAAAGAATTTGAACCTTCCGACGGGTTGCCTAATCGCACTCGTCCACCGGGATGGGCAGATTATCACTCCCAGCGGAAACACTGTTCTTCGAAGCGGAGACCGAATTACGATTATTGGAGATCCCAAGGTCATCGACAGGTTCCACAGCACATACCGCGATAGTAGTTCTAGTCAGGGCGTAGGCACGGATGATTAAACTGCCCTTTAATCGGTCGGGGGGGCCCCCGGCGAAAACGGTTGGCAGTGGCAATGAGGAAGGCCTGAGCACGTTTGGTGGTGTCTTCACGCCGTCGATCCTGACGATCCTCGGGGTGATCATGTACCTACGCTTCGGCTGGGTCGTGGGCAATGTGGGATTGCTCGGTACGCTGCTGATCGTCACGATGTCGACGGCGATCACATTTCTTACCGCTCTTTCCATTGCGGCTATAGCGACAGATCAGCGGGTCAGGGTTGGAGGCGCCTATTACATGGTGAGCCGCTCGCTTGGAATTGAAATTGGCGGTGCTATTGGTATTCCCCTTTTTTTGGCCCAGGCGCTGTCCGTCGCCCTATATACCGTCGGTTTCGCAGAAAGCATCGTCGGGGTTTTCCCGACACTTGACCTAAAACTGATTGGGCTCATCACGACGCTACTTGTGGCGGTTCTCGCGCTCACATCTGCCAATGTCGCCATCAAAGCTCAGTACTTCATCATGGCGGCGATTGCCCTCTCGCTGATCTCGCTGATTCTCGGCAAGCCTGTTGAAACGCCCGACGTATCATTTTTGGGCACAACGATCGACCAACCCGAGCCCTTCTGGAAAGTTTTCGCTGTGTTCTTCCCTGCCGTGACTGGCATTATGGCCGGCGTGAACCTTTCGGGCGATCTGCGCAACCCGGAAAAATCCATTCCATCAGGAACGTTCGCGGCCGTGGGAACAGGGTACGTCATCTATATGGCACTTCCGGTAGTTCTTGCACTACGAGTAAGTGCCCAAACATTGGTTGATGACCCGTTGATCATGCGACAGATCGCATGGTGGGGCGACGCTATTTTACTTGGTGTTTGGGGAGCCACACTTTCCAGCGCGATTGGAAGCATGCTCGGTGCACCTCGCGTGTTGCAGGCGCTGGCGCTTGATGGCGTCCTACCCAGGGCGTTGCGCAGACTGGGGCGTGGCGTTGGGGTTAAGAACACACCGCGTGCAGGGACAGTGGTAACGCTCATATTAGCTCTGGTAGCCGTCTGGCTGGGCGACCTCAATCTCATCGCGCCCGTCCTTTCCATGTTTTTCCTGACGACCTATGCGGTCCTGAACATCGCGGCGGGGATCGAAAGTTTTCTGGACAGTCCATCGTTCCGCCCCACGTTCTCGGTACACTGGGCGCTCTCGTTGCTGGGAGCCGTCGGATGTGTTGCGGTCATGCTGCTGATTAATGCGGCGGCGACGGCGGTTGCGGGTCTGTTCGTGGTAGGCATCTTCGTGTGGCTGCAACGGCGTAGCCTGCAAACAACATGGGGAGATGTCCGGGAAGGCATCTGGATGAGCATAACCCGGGCGGGGCTCCTCCGCCTGACGGGAACCCCCGATCCGAAAAATTGGCGACCCCATCTTTTGGTCCTTTCAGGTGCTCCAACCCGACGCTGGTACTTGATTGATCTGGCAACGTCCTGGACACACAACCAAGCGCTCATGACGGTCGCAACAGTTGCGACGGACCCAACAATTCCGCCAGAAAGGTTGAAAGGGCTTGAAGAGAACATCAGCGAGTATCTAGCCAAACAGGGCGTACAAGCGCTCGTTCGTACCGTTGCGGCAAACACGGCCTTCGAGGGAGCACGATCCCTCATCTCTTCCTATGGACTTGGGGCCTTGGTACCAAATACGCTCGTGCTGGGCGACACCCTTTCGCCTGGCCACTTGAAACCCTACTGCGACATGATCCAGCACTTCCACCGCCAGAAGCGGAATGTGGTGATCGTTAAGCCGAACGAGGAAGAGCAGTTTGGTGAAAGAAAGCGCATCGACGTGTGGTGGGGTGGCTTGAAGGGAAACGGTGGGCTAATGAAAATCCTGGCCTACCTGCTTCAGACCAGCGTCGACTGGGGCGACGCAGAAGTTCGGATAAAGATTGTGGTGCCCAACGAAGCTGCGGCCGAAGGCGTGGCTTCCAACCTGACCCCCCTGGTCGACCGCCTCCGTACAGGTGCAACGTTGGATGTAATTCTCTCCAAAGATCGACCATTCGATGAGATCCTTAGAACCTCATCGGCAGACGCGGATATTGTTTTCATGGGAATGGCTGATCCAGCAGGCGTCAAGGATTACTCGGTTTACTACGAGCAGCTACGGTCACGCACCGATGGCATGCCGTCGGCCGTGTTTGTGTTAGCCGCCGAAGACATCGGTTTCGAGGAAGTGCTGGCCTGAGTCGCATTCAAGGGCGATATGGTCAGATTGTGCCAGCTTTGCGTAGGTCGATCGTATTCTTGTCGCGCACCTCTCAGCTATCGCATGTCCGCTATGTCGCTCGTTTCAGGAAGAACCAAATCTTGCGCGCTTCTCGCCTGCGCCCTCACCTTTGCAGGGTGCAATGGCGCGTTTTCCATAAACCTGCCCGGAGCCCTGCCTGGCCCAACACAGCCAGGGCCGTCGCCGGCCTCAGAGCCCACAGCGACTGCTCCTTTCGGTGGATGTCATCTCGATGCAAACTGCCCGGAGCACAACGAGTGGCAGACGGAAATGGGTTCCATTGTAGATATTCGTGCCACCGATGATCCCGACCAGCACGGCTGTACGGGTGTGCTCCTCAACAACGCCTCTGGCGATGGAACGCCATACGTTCTTGTTGGGCGACATTGCCGAAATGGCCGGGAGGACAATACGGGCGAACAGTTGACGTGGTGGAAATTCTACTTCGGACGAAAATCCTCTCGATGTGGAGCAGATGTTACGAGTCGTGTCCCTCCATGCAGGTTGGAGAACGGTTGTATTCAGGGCGGGCAGGTCGTGGCGACCGGGACGAATGGAGGCGGCGAGTATTCCCTGAGTCGAGACTACATGCTCGTCCGGCTCTCGCGGAGTATCCCTTCATCATTCAATGCGACGTTCGCTGGGTGGTCGATTGAGGACAGCATTCCGCAGTCGATGACGGTTATCGGGCACCCAACTGGTATGCCAATGACCATCGCCTACGATCACGATTCTGCTGATTACAGTGATAACTGCGACCGCAATGGCATGATGTGGAGACTGTTCGTAGACGACGGGCAGGTAATCCTAGGGCACTCCGGCTCGCCTGTATTTGATGAAGACCATCGTGTTCGTGGTTCGATTCTTACAGGAGCGTCGTGCACAAGAAACACGCGTTCATGCGCTTCCGCCCTGAAATACAACTGGACCTACGGCCCAACAGGCTCGCGGCTAATAGACCACCTTGCTGGAGGCGACAGAAGGCTTACTTCTGTGTCTGCGCGGTAGGTGGTTCTCCGCTGCGTAGCTACCAGGATAGTTAATGTTCGACTTAGTTTATCGAACGAGGTCAGCATCGCATCACGCCGCCCAAACCAATCCGCCGCCATGAACCACTTTGTCACCCTCTCGCTTTTCCTCGCCATCCTCTTTGTCTCAGGCTGCGCATCGAACCGAGGAGTCGTTGAACAACAAGGTGAATTCGATCGACTTCGGACGGAAAACGAATCACTTCGTAGCGACTTGAACGCGGCCTACGAACTATTGGAACGAACAAGGGCTGAATACCAGGCAAGCCAGGCTCGCGTGGCCGAATTGGAGCGTGCCCTCAGCGTCCAGAGCGAAGGCTCTGGCGAACGTGGTCAAACCGTTGCGGTACTTCCGACAGACATTTTCTTCGAAAGTGGAAGCGCGCGGCTTACCCCGGCTGGCATCTCCGGGCTGGTTGAAGTTGCGGCTCGGATACATTCCGAGTTCCCCGGAAAAGCGATCCGTATTGAAGGATCAACAGACAGCAACCCAATAGGCGCAAATCTGCAGATCCAGTACCCGAGCAATTGGGAGTTGTCTGCGGCGAGGGCGTCAATGGTAGCACGGCATTTGCAGTGGACGCATGAACTCAACGGTTCAAAAATGGAAGTTGTTGGGTTGGCACAGTACCATCCCGTCGCCACGAACGACACTGCGGAGGGTCGCGAGCAAAACCGCCGCGTGCGCATTGCGGTAATGGCTGATTAGTCGTGCCTCGAATTCGGATCCCAAAAGACGATGATGCTCTCTTGGCGGAATGTGACGTAGAGACATTTCGATCGGGCGGACCAGGAGGGCAACACGCCAACAAAGTTGAGAGCGGCGTTCGACTCACACACGTTTCGTCTCGGATCGTCGTAACCAGTCGTGCTTCGCGGAGCCAGCACCGGAACAAGCAATTGGCACTCGAAGAACTCCGCAAGCGGCTGGAGGCCCTAAATAAACCGAGAAAAAAGAGGATTGCGACAAAGCCCTCCGCGGCTTCCAAGCGAAAACGTCTGGATTCCAAGCGGCATAGAAGCAAGAAGAAAGCGCAACGCGGTCGACCGGATCTGGACGAATAATCAGGCGTGGTAGGTTACTAGAAGACCCCTAGAAGCTCAACGCCAAAAAAAAGCGTTGCGCATGAAGGCACAAACTGCTCCCCGGTGGCTGTGCTAAAGCCCCCTTCCGGTCCGTACGCCATATGAGGCGGTACAACGATACGTCGCGTGCCGCCGACCCTCATGCCAGCAATTCCTTCACTGAAGCCCAGTATGACTTCCGCTAGGTTCGATTGGGTACCCGGATGTTGGTCAAAAACGGAGCCGTCTTCCAGCTTGCCGATATAAGCGATCTGAACGACGCTGGACGTACTTGCCGCAGTACCATCTCCCAATTCTACGTCGACGACTTCAAGCTCACCTTCGTCGCACACGACAGGAGCGAGTGACTCAAGCACATCCGGCGACACCCGCGGCTGCTCCGCGCCTGCGATCTCAGCGGGCGAGACCGGCGCAACCCGTTCCGTTTCTTCAGACGCGCATGCCGCTAAGAGTAATAATGCGAGTACTGGAAGAGGAAGCCGTTTCATTGTCAGATTGAGCCCCGTCGCTTGTTTGACAGGCATTGAGCGTCGTGTCGTGACATCACGATTGGGCAACTAGGCGCCGTGGGCCTACAGAACAATTAGCTATCTCTGTATCTCGAGAAGTTCGATTTCGAACGTGAGCGTCGCACAGGAAGGAATCATGGGGCTTGGAGGATTGGGGCCATAAGCCAGGTTCGGTGGGATCGTTAGTGTTCGCTGTCCGCCAACTTTCATTCCGGCAATACCATCACGGAAGCCGTCAACAACTTCATCTAACCTGAAAAGAACGCCATCAAAATCATTGAATACAGTGCCGTCGTCAAGCTTGCCGATATAATCGACAATCACGGCGTCGTTTATTGTGGCTTCCTGTCCCTCTCCAAGCCGCTCTTCAACAATGATGAGCTCGTTGTTGTCGTCGCAGCCCGCGGCGTCCACCTGGGGCACCTGCTCCTCTGCAGCGGATTGCTCTTCAGCAATGTCAGCCTCTTCGCCACCACAGCCAGTAAAAAGAAAAAGTGTGAGGGCGAAAAGAAGTGAAATGCGCATGATCAGATGTGGTTGATTGAAAAGGAGCGCGAAGATACGTGCTTAGGAATTCGCCGACTCTACAGGAGCCAGACCGAGTGCCTCAGGGTCAATGGCGGCCATATGACGCCGCAAGCTTTCGTAGCCAAGTTCAACTTTTGCCTTCTTCCACGACATCCAGGTCACTGCCTTGATGCCCTCCGATGCTTGTGGCGTGAACTTTTTCTGCGTCGTTTCCATGGCGTACCAGTGCGTCGTTTTGACCGCGAACCGCCTTTTGCGGGGCAATACAAACCCATGAAGAGAAACGCCAAGTGGCTGAAGCAACTTCAGCGATTTCTTCTTGATCCCGATCTCCTCACTCACCTCCCGAATCGCGCATTCTTCTAGCGTCTCGCCAGATTCCAGTTTGCCTTTCGGCAAATCCCACATCCCCCGTCTAAATATTGCGAGTACTTTCAATTTGCCCTTTGCAGACCTCCTGAGCACGTATCCACCAGCCGCATCGATCGCCAATGGTTTGCGATAGGGTTTTACGTTCAGGATGGCATGCGGCGCGATATGATGAGCCTTTGGCGGATGGATTTGTGCATAGCCAACCCGCGATGGGTCAAGGACAAGAACGCGGCCGCGGCGGCTGTTGGAAGATCCGCATGCTGCTTCAGCGGCCTCCAACGTCCGATGCATAACGAACGACTCGCCTTCTGTAGTCAGGCCTTCTTCTGCAATACTCTGGAGAGATTTTTCGAACGTGCAATAGAAGAGCAGCACAAGTTTGCGGGCGCGCCGTATTCAAGAGGTGGAAATCTAGCTACGCAGACCGTTCTGAAAACGTGATTCTTGCGTAGTCTGATTACTGGAAGTTCTCAAACCGTTGCCTCTAACACAAACACTCTCCCACTTTCGCATGGCTTCATACGAATACGACCTGATCGTCATCGGAGGAGGGGCTGGAGGCCTGACTGCGGCCGGCGTTGCGGCAAACGCTGGCGTCAGGACCATGCTGGTTGAACGCAACCAACTAGGCGGTGACTGCACATGGACCGGCTGCATACCGTCGAAGTCCATTCTCTACAGCGCAGAGGTCGCCCAAAACGTACGGACTTCCAATGCTGCCGGAGTCGTGGTGGACACATTCTCTGTCGATTTCCAGAGTGTAATGAACCGAATACGGCGCATCCGCGACCATGTGTACACAGATGCAGATGATCCCGCCATCTATGAGGGGTATGGAATTGAAGTGGTCGAGGGTACTGCTCAATTCATCGATCCACATTCCGTTGAGATTGAGTCAGGAGATGCAAGGCGTACCGTAACGAGCCGCATGTTTGTCATTGCAACCGGAGCGAGCGCATCCGTTCCCCCTATTCCAGGATTGGATTCAACTGACTATCTGACTAACGAGACGCTGTTCGATTTGGAAGAACAACCCGCACATCTGGCAATTATCGGCGGCGGACCAATCGGCATTGAAATGGCGCAGGCTTTTTCACGACTCGGATCGAAGGTCACCGTGATGGACATGGCAGATCGCATCCTTTCAAAAGACGATGCCGACCATGCCTCCATTCTGCAAGCCTGCCTAGAGGACGAAGGCATTACGTTTATCCTTGGCACGGGCATTAATCGCGTTGAAAAAAACGAAGACGGAGTCGTTGTTTATTTGGAGTCTGGGAGCACAGTCGAAGCGACTTCTCTACTTGTTGCGACCGGGCGGAATGCCAACGTCAACAGCCTTGGTTTGGAAGAGGCTGGCATCGAGTTCACGAAGCAGGGCATCTCGGTGAATGAAAAATGCCGGACGACACGGCGGCATATCTACGCTGTTGGGGATTGCACAGGCGAATACCAGCTGACTCACATGGGCGAGCACATGGCTAAGGTTGCTGTAACCAATGCCGTTCTAAAGATGCCGATGAAGATTAGCAGGAAGGATGTGCCATGGGTCACGTTCACGTCGCCTGAGATCGCTCAGCTTGGGAAAACAGAGCATCAATTACGTGAGGAGAAGTCGTCGTTTGAGGTTTATCGCTTCCCCTACACGAAAGTGGATCGGGCCATCACAGAGGAAAAGACAACAGGCCAGATCAAAGTCTTCGCTACGAAGTGGCGTGGAAAGATCCTAGGCGTGAGCATCATCGGCGAGCGTGCCGGCGAGCTCATCAGCCTGTATGCGGTGGCAATGCGAAACGGGTTATCGCTAAAAGCGCTGGCTGATACGATCCATCCCTACCCGTCCTACGGCCTTGCCGCCCGCCGGGCCGCTGACCAGTGGTACGCCCGTTTGCAGTTCCCGTGGGCTATTCGGCTGCTCCAGCGAGTCTTTCGATATCGAGGGCAGGTACCACCAGAGGTTGATACGCAGCGGATTGTGTAATCACGCACGACACACATGGATCGGATTGCACCAAAGACGGTTCATGCGTTGTTTGCAGATGACTCCGTCCACTGACATATGCGCATCGCCCTCTGCCAGACCAACCCCATTGTCGGTGACCTCGCCGGAAACGCCCAGAAGATTCTCGCCTGGTCGCAAAGGGCTGTAGATGAACAAGCCGATCTGGCTGTCTTCCCCGAACTATGTGTCGTGGGCTATCCGCCACAGGATTTGATGGATCGCCCTTCGTTTATGGACGAGGTCAATGACGCAGTAGACTATGTGGCGCACCAACTGCCATCCGGATTAGCTGCTCTGATTGGCGCTCCGGTTCGGAACGATGATAAGACAGGGAAACGTCTATTCAATGCGGCGCTCTTGATTGAAAATGGAGCAATTACCGGAACTGCATACAAGGCCCTGCTTCCCACTTACGATGTGTTCGATGAGTTTCGGCAGTTCGAACCTGGAGATGCGAGGCACGTGGTCCGGTTTCGGGGGCGCAAACTGGGGCTTCATGTGTGCGAAGACATGTGGAACAACAAGGAGATCGCGCCTTTCCATCTCTACAATGCAAACCCGATTGATGAGCTAGCGGCAGTTGGCGCGGAGCTATTCGTAAACCTCTCGGCGTCGCCATTTGCCGTCGGCAAATCGGAAGAGCGCACACAACTCATTCAGGAGAGTTGTCGTGAGCATGGCCTACCCTTCGTGTACGTCAATCAGGTTGGTGCCAACACAGAACTCATCTTCGACGGCGACTCCCGCGTTCATGCGGCAGATGGATCTATTCTCTGGCATGCAAAGTCCTTCGAGGAAGATTTCTTCGTGTGGGATACCGAAGAAACACCCTCAACCTCGCTAACTCGGCACCTTTCCCAAGAAAGGCGTAATAGCGATGTCGCTCAAATTCACGACGCTCTTGTTCTCGGTATTAGTGACTATGTCGAGAAGACGGGCCCTAGCGTCTTCTCAAAAGCACTTGTTGGTCTGTCAGGCGGCATCGATTCGGCTGTAACGTGTGCGCTGGCCGTCGCGGCGCTTGGTCCAGATCGTGTTGTGGGCGTTACGATGCCATCGAAATATTCCTCGGGCGGAAGCGTGGATGATTCGCACGCGTTGGCGAAGAGCCTAGGCATCGAGTTCCACAACGTGTCAATCAAGCCTGCAGTAGAGGCGTTCGGCGAGATGCTCGAACCTCTCTTTGTCGGCACGGACGAAGGCGTCGCAGAAGAAAACATCCAAGCCCGAGCGCGGGCGGTTACGCTGATGGCACTATCGAACAAGTTTGGCTACTTACTGCTATCGACAGGAAACAAAAGCGAGATGGCCGTTGGTTATGCAACACTGTATGGCGATATGTCGGGCGGACTTGCCGTGCTGGCCGACGTATTTAAAACGCAGGTCTACGAGCTTGCACATCACATCAACGAACGTGCTGGAAATGAACTCATCCCGCAAAACACGATTGCGAAGCCCCCTAGTGCAGAATTGAAGCCCGGACAACTGGATCAGGATTCGCTGCCCCCTTACGATGTCCTCGACACCATTCTTGATCATTACATTGAAGAATTGAACAGCGCGGAGGACATCGTCCGCGAAACCGGCTACGACGAAGCGCTCATCGCAAGAATCATCCGTATGGTGGATCGCAACGAATACAAGCGACGGCAGGCTGCGCCGGGCTTGCGTGTCTCTGAGAAAGCATTCGGCGTTGGGCGTCGAGTGCCAATCGTGATGCGAAGGACAGCGATTGCAAAAGAGCCGTTGGATCGCCTTTAACTTCGGGGCTCACCTTCTCTGCATGTTGTGATCGCCTACGTCTCCGGCACGCTTACTGAAAAACGGCCAACCGAGGCCGTCATCGATGTTGGCGGATTGGGTTACCGGCTTCTCATCCCCACCTCGTCGTTCGACAAACTGCCACCGAAGGGTGAAACAGCACGGTTGTTCACCACCCTGATCGTCCGCGAAGACAGCCAGACTCTCTATGGATTCGCGACGGAGGCAGAGCGCACCATGTTCGAGACGATGATCGGCGTATCGGGAGTCGGTCCGAAACTGGGTCTTGCAGCCTTGAGCGGCATGAGCCCATCCGAGCTGCGCGATGTGGTTCTCGGAGAGGATGCCGGTATGCTGACGCGTATTCCCGGCGTCGGAAAGAAAACGGCGGAGCGGCTGATCGTTGAGTTGAGGGACAAGTTTTCGAAATTGGACAGACTTGGCTCGAATGGCTCGCATGAGGGCGATAGCGAGACTGTGCAGGCTCGCTCGGATGCGCGTTCCGGACTTGAGGCTCTAGGTCTCAGCCGGGCGGAAGCCGAGAAACGCATTCGCATGGTTTTAAGGGACAACCCTGCCGTTTCATCGGCTGAGGATCTCATCCGGATGGCGTTACGTCCGGCCTAGGGCTTCACGGCGTCTCCGGAGGGAGATAACACTGCGGTAATGCATACGCTCTACTTTTGAAGCGGTCAGTTTCCTACAATCACCCCTACTATGACCGCCGTGGCACCCGGCCAAGCAACTACGGTTTTGCTCGTAGACGATGAGCCAGACCTCGTAGAGCTTCTTAGCTATTCGCTTGAACGGGAAGATTTTCGGGTTGTGACGGCAAAAGATGGTGTCGAAGGCCTGCTGATGGCCCAGCAGGAGAAGCCTGACGTGATTGTGCTGGACATCATGATGCCCAATATGGATGGCATCGAACTATGCGAGCGACTTCGGGAAGATGCGCAACTCAGGCTGACTCCTATCGTGATGCTCACGGCCAGAACGGGAGAACACGACGAAATAGAGGGCCTCGAAGCTGGCGCGGACGACTACCTGCCGAAACCAATTTCACCCAAGCTGTTTCTCAGTCGAATAAAGGCGATCGTGCGACGTAACCAACGAGCGGACGCTGTCTCATCGCCGAATCTCCGAGCCCACGACCTCCTCATTGATCGCGAACGTTACTTGGTACTAAGGGGGGATGAGACCTTCAGGATGCCTCGCAAAGAATTTCAGCTTCTCCACTACCTGGCCTCACATCCTGGCCGCGTATTCTCGCGGGAGGAATTGCTCGATGCCGTTTGGGGATCGGATGTGTACGTGGTCGACCGAACTGTTGATGTCCACGTCAGGAAGATCCGCGAGAAGCTCGGCAGCAATTACATCGAAACGGTGAAAGGCGTCGGCTATACGTTCTCGGAGGAACTGAAGGCCTAACAGGCTTCGGCATCATCGTAGCTTGAGACCTGATCACTCAGGCGCATATGGCCTCTCCACGTCCTCTCAACCGCCTGGCGCTTCGTGTTGCCGCTATCGTTGCGGTCGTTGTACTCGCAGCCAGTTTAGTAGTGATCGTCCTCTTGCCTACGCCGCAGACTGTCACGGTCTCGTTTATGGTGTTGATCGCAGCCGGTTCGGTTTATGCTACCGTGTACTACGTCGTGGCACGGAGGATCGAGCTAGCCCGAGACACGCTGCGAGATGCTCGAAGACGACGCTTCGACGCGCTCGCGTCGATTCCCAGTGGCGATAACAGAGACGAGCTCGACGAGCTGGTTTTTCAAACCTACCGCGCAGGAAGAGCGCTGCAACAAGAAATCGAGAGGTTGGAGAAACTCGAGAACTACCGCCGGGAATACCTTGGAGATGTCTCCCATGAACTACGCACGCCCATCTTTGCCATTTCCGGTTTTGCCGAAACATTGCTCACTGGTGCGTTGGAAGATGAAAAGGTCCGCAGACGGTTTGTGGAAAAAATCGAGTCCAATGCCCACCGCCTAGATGCCCTTACTCGCGACCTGGCAGAGATCTCCCGAATAGAAACGGGCGAACTGAAGATGACGATGGAGCCGTTTGATGTCGGGCCGATCATACGCGAAACAGCGGATTCGCTTGAATTGATTGCTCAGGAGAGGATGATTGAACTGACGTGCCAGATCCCGTCAGCTCTTCCATCCATCGTGGGAGACCGTGAACGCATCCGTCAAGTGCTGGCCAATCTTATGGAAAACGCTATCAAATACAACGAACGTGGCGGGCGCGTTGAAGTGATGGTTCGATCTCAACCTGGCGGAATGGTTCGAGTGGCCGTAGTAGACGATGGCCTCGGCTTTCATGCTGACGTAATTCCTCGCCTCACCGAACGGTTCTTCCGAGTGGACAAGAGCCGGTCTCGGGAACAGGGAGGTACGGGTCTGGGGTTGTCCATCGTCAAACACATCTTGGAAGCACACCACGCACGGCTTTCTATAGAAAGCAAACCTGACTATGGTTCAAAATTCGCCTTCGAGTTACCGGCCGCAGAGGCACACAATTGAATTCCACCTAACGCGGAACTGGGCACTACCACCTCGACGTATGACGCCCAAATCCACCTCGTCACCACATCGTGAAGCTCAGTAGACTTATCAAACAGACCGGGTTTTCATCACCGGGTCTAAAGGCATTACTGAACATTACTGCGACAGAATCCTGGCAGAACAACGAGTTCTCGAAAGCTGTAGCTAGTTACGCTGTCACGCGTCGACAATATAATGTTCTCCGCATTCTGCGTGGTTCACATCCCGCGCCGCTGACATGTAGTTCGATATCCGAGCGCCTGGTTGACCGAACCCCTGATGTGACGCGACTGCTGGTCCGCCTTGAAAAGGAAAACCTCATCTCGCGCAACCGTGCCGATCATGATCGTCGTGTGGTTGAGGTCCACATAACGAAGAGAGGATTATCCTTGCTGACAAGCCTGGACGAGCCTGTGGACAGCCACATTAAATCGTTGACGCGCAACCTGACTAATAAGGAATTGGCTACGCTCTCCGACCTGCTCGAAAGACTTCGGACTGACCAGAGAGCTTAGCCAATCTTGGCGGTACGTTGCTGAAAGGTCGACCTACCAGCGTGGTGTCAACTCTGAGATATGCAATTGTGCCGGCACGCCCGTTTCGCCTTGGGAGTATGATCCAACCCAGATGTTGTAGTTACCGCTCGGTGGGTTTTCTAGGATGATCGCAGGATTGCTGCCTTCAAAATCGTCACTACAGTGCCAGTTGCCGTTGGCGTCATTTACGAGGAGCGTCGTGTCCACGTTTGCTTTCACGTAGATGTAAAGTCGGCTGCGACCAGCCTGGTAGTTCAGATCAACATCCGGCTGCGCATTATTGATATATCCAGCGCATCCGCTGCCGGAGATAGAATTGCGATTATTGCCCCCCGCCCGAACGGAAATAAGGTGTGGGTCGGGCGTAAAGCCTGCACTGAGGTTGGCAGTGCCAAACATGGGCTCTGCACGCCAATTGGGCTGGGCCATTGTGGTACCCGCAGCGAGTACAAAACTCGAAAACAGGAGGGCCAATCGAATAGACTTGCTGAGCATCGTCATGGTTTCGTTGGGGTGAATCAGAGGGGTTAGCGCCCGAAAACACCGCCTCTTTAGAATGTGATACAGCAATGTAATGTGAGCGCCTTTAATCCTCAACAAAGCCAATGCCATCCTCCACAACCCTGTTCAGCGGTAGATTGGCCATTCTTCTGGACCAGAAAATAGCCGCCCGGCGTCTTTTTGAGTTGACACCGAGCGGCCTAAATAGTCTGTGCCACAGACGTGCTTATCCGTCTGCAGGCTCAGATTCTGAGACGTACAACGTCCCTGTAGCCCCTGAGCTATCTTCCGAGAACGCGCCAACCCAGACGTTGTAAAGCCCTTCCTCTGGATCGTCAATCAATATCCCAGGGTTGGTGCCTGTGTAATCGTCGTTACACATCCATTCGCCATTGGGCAGGCTGATTAGCATGGTTGCATCCGCGGACGATTCCACGTAGAACGAGAGCATCCGCCCACCGTCACCATAAACGAGGTTTACATCGGGCGCCGCATTGTTAATTACGCCTGCACAACCCGGTCCACTGACAGACATGGGGTCGCCTCCTCCAATGTCGACAGAGACAGTTTCAGGATCGGGCAAAAAGCCTGGCTCCAGACGTAGGGTGCCAAATGTGGGAGCTGCAAAAAGGCTAATGTCTTCTCCACCGCTGTAACTCATGTCCATGTCATCGAAGTCATCAAATCCACCTTCAGAGGTTGGGCCTTCGATTTCGGAGAAAAACAAAGTCCCCCTACTCGCAGTTTCTGTTCGAGCGCGTGCACGGAAACTGCCCACCCACACACTGTAGCGGCCACTTTCGGGCTCCTCAATCATCAGGCCGGGGTCAAGACCGTCCGCATCGTCGTTGCAGATATACTCACCGTCTGGAAGGGCAACCAGCATGGTCAGATCTTCTTCCTCATTTGGCTGCGCATAGACATACAAAGGTAGGCCACCGTCCGTATCGAAGTTGAGCGTTACGTCCGGCGCATCCGCATTGACGAACCCGTTGCAGCCATCAATGGGGTTATAGGCATTTCCACCTACTGCGATGTCGTAAGAGGCCGGATCGGGCTCGAAGCCACTATTCATATTCAACACGCGTTGGGAAGCATCCGCACCAGCGTAGAGTTCAACGTCGGGGAGTTCAGTTATGTAAAGCGTTGCGGGTTCACCATCTGATTCGCCAAACGTGCCAATCCAGATATTGTAATTGCCGGAAATCGGGTCGTCAAGCAATACAGCTGCACTTGTCCCATCATAGTCGTCGTTGCAAACCCACTCACCATCAGGGAGGTTCACGAGAATCACCGTGTCAGTAGACGAGCGGACGTATAGTTTGAGTGGAAGGCTGCCGTCTGTTTCGAAATTTAAATCGACATCAGGTGCACCGCTATTAATGTAGCCGTTGCATCCTTCGACGGAGTTTTCATCTGGACCACCGGCCGTTACGTCGACGGCGGCAGGGTCGGGTGTGAAGCCGGTTTCTAGCGAAACAGTTCCATAAAGAGGCGCGGCCTGCCAGTTTGGTTGTGCGACGGCTAGCGGAGCGACAAGCAGACCCAGCATGGCCAAGACAAATAGATTACGCAGCATAGGGGAAAGTCAGCGAGTGAGAGTCGGTTGGGAAATCATATGGCGGTACGGCGCGAACAGCAATTGTGTCAAGGCCGAGCAGAAAGATAGTCGCCCGGAGACTCGGATCTCCAGGCGACTCCCGTAACGCTACGAATGTTTGCTTTAGCGTGGGTCGATCTCCGAGATGTACAAAGTCGCTCCAATTGTGTCACTGCCATAGGTACCAACCCAGATATCGTACAGTCCACTGTCGGCAGCGGGCAATACGATTAGGGGGTTGTTGCCTGTAAAGCCATCGTCGTTGCACAACCAGTTACCGTCTGGAGTATTCACCAGCAGCGTCGTGTCCGACCCACTCAACGCGTAGATATAAAGCGTTGAACCAGACGTGGCTTGGTAGTAGAGATCAAAATCAGGGGCGTTAGCAACATGCCCGTAGGTGCATTCACCCATGTTCAACTCAATCGTCCCGCCCGCCACGATATCTACAGTATGAGGGTCCGGAAGGAAGCCTTCGTCGAGTTCGACACTTCCGAATGTTGGGGCAAGAGAGTAATCCGGCACCATTCCCCCGCCAGATGAATCTGACGTACCCGTTGGGTCAATCTCAGAGATGTACAGCGTCGCATCGTGAAAGTCGTTGCTATAGGAGCCGACCCAAATGTTATACAGACCTCCTTCCGCGCCTCCCAGCCGGATAATTGGATCTCCGTCATCGTAACTGTCGTCATCACATATCCAATCTCCCGATGGCGTGTTGATGAGAAGCGTGGTATCGCCATCGCCCACAACGTAGATGTACAGATCCGAGCCACCAGATGTTGTATAGTACATGTCTACATCGGGAGCATCAGAGACATAGCCATACTGGCAATTACCGATACCTACCTCAATACTTCCTCCAGATGTTACAGAGACCGATTGGGGGTCGGGCACAAAGCCCTCTTCAAGCGATAAACTCCCGAAATTGGGTTCAGCTGAAATGCTTTGAGATGTCGCGGCCGGGATAAGCACGACCGAGAAAGCAATTGCAATGAGAAGTAGTGTAATACGCATGACGGGGATTGGTTGTGAGAGTGTAGAAGGGCAAGCGAATGCGTTTCAAAAGTAGAGGAAGAACCTTTTACAAAACAACACGAAGTCGTTTCCTGGTACGAACGAAAAACGCCCAGCCTCAAATCAAGGCTGGGCGTCTACATCTAGTATCAACCGAAAGAGCTATCGCGGGTCGATTTCAGAAATTGAAAGGGTTGCCTCGGCAAGATCGTCGCCATAGGTGCCTACCCAAATATTGTAGAGTCCACCGGCTGCACCAGGGATAATGACAATGGGGTCACTACCGCCCATGCCGTCGTCGTTGCAAACCCAGTTGCCGTCAGGCTTGTTGATAAGAAGCGTTGTGTCCTGAGAGCCGTCCACGTAAATGTACAGATCGGATCCGCCGGACGTCGTGTAATAGAAGTCTACATCGGGTGCGTTGGCAACGTAACCATAGTTGCACGACCCCATTGAAACTTCAATGCTGCCACCTGCTGTCAGAGAGACGCTATGAGGGTCGGGCAAAAAGCCTTCTTCAAGGCTTACACTGCCATATGTCGGCTCTTCGGTATAGTCTTGAGCTTGGGCAATTGGGGCTGAAAGGGCTACAAGGCCCAGAATTACAAGTGCGAGCGTGAAACGCATGTGTCCGTAGAGTTAGTGTGGAATGTCCAGAGGGCGCGGGCACGAAAGTAGGACCGCTCTCCATGCGTAAGCAAGGAATCGGCCAAACTCAGGTCATCTAATACAATTACTAGGCGGTCAGCTCCGCAGGCTCAGCCTGTGTTGACATCGAAGCTTCGTTCTTGGGGATGAACGTAAGCCAACCGTGCGGGTCGTTGCCATTCTGAACAACATCAAAAAAGGCGTCCTGCAGCTCCTTCGTGATCGGTCCACGACGCCCTTCTCCAATCGTGTGATGATCTACCGAGCGTATTGGCGTCACTTCCGCTGCCGTACCCGTGAAGAAAATCTCATCAGCGATGTAAAGTGCCTCTCGAGGCAGCAGCTTCTCTTCGACTCTGTAGCCACGTTCGCGAGCCAGCGTAATAATTGTATTGCGGGTAATACCCGGAAGGATGGAGAAAGCCGTTGGAGACGTGTAGAGGATGCCGTCCCGAATCAGAAACAGGTTTTCGCCACTGCCCTCTGCCAGGAATCCACTGGTCGTGAGTGCGATTCCTTCAGCAAACCCCTTTTTGATCGCATCCATCTTAATAAGCGAGGATGAGAGGTAGTTGCCTGCTGCTTTGGAAAGCCCTGGTGTTGTGTTCGGCGCATTTCTGTTCCAGGAAGAGACCTCAACGTCGACTCCCTGCTCAAGCGCTTCGGGACCCAGGTACTTGCCCCACTCCCACACGGCGATAATGGTTTCGACTCGGTTGTTCAATGGATTTACGCCCATTGGTCCAGCTCCTCTGAACACAAGCGGGCGGATGTAGCACGCGTCCATTTCGCTCTCAACAATCGTATCCACGACAGCAGCATTCAACACATCCAGGTCATGCTCGGGCTGCATCCTATGGATCTTCGCCGAGTCGATAAGGCGACGCATATGCTCGGGCAATCGAAATACAGCAGAACCCCTGGCTGTGTCGTAACAACGAATCCCCTCAAAAACTGACGAGCCGTAGTGGACGACGTGAGAAAGGACGTGGATAGTGGCTTCTTCGTGGGGAACAAGTGTTCCGTTGAACCAGACCTTTGGCTTCATAATTATCGTAATAGAGATGTCAAAATGGGTGACTTCAAACGTCGTACGGGTACGACCTATGTGCGGATCCCAGCGTCCGTCGATACAAATGGAACTCAATATAGAGTCCCGTTACCTATTACTGGCTCGCCGTACGAATGCCTGGGGCTGAAGTCTGACTCACTGGCGTCGCGGCGTACCGGCCAATCGTCCAAAGAATCTTCCACGATGCTTTTACCGTGCCTGAAATCGTTCCTGTGATCTTTGAAACGCCGATGCGTCGCCTGTAGCTAACGGGAAGTTCTGCGCATCGCAAACCTGCCCGCGCGGCTTTGATTTGCATTTCCACCGTCCAGCCGTAGGTCTGATCCTGCATGTCAAGAGACAGAAGATCACGATAGCGAATCGCTCGAAACGGGCCCAAGTCCGTGAAGCGTACGCCCCAGAAAAGGCGTATCAAACTACATGCGAGGCGGTTGCCAACAAGAGCCTGTGGAAGCAAGGCGCCTTGCTCCACCATACCATTGTGTTTGCCAAGAATCCGAGAGCCGACCACGAAGTCTGCCTCACCTTGTTGAATCGGTGCGAGGAGATTCGGCAATTCGTCAGGGTGATCGGAATAATCGCCATCCAGGAAGACGATAACGTCCGGTGCGTTGCCATTGGCCGCCTGCTCCCGTGCATACTCAATGCCTTTGAGGCACGCGAAACCGTAACCCTGTCTTTCCTCACGAAGGATCGTGGCTCCAACCTCTCGAGCGTTCTGCTCCGTTTCGTCCGTAGAAGCGTTGTTGACCACAATCACCTGATCTACTACCTCCGTCGGCAGATCGCTAATGACTTTGCCAATCGAACGAGCTTCGTTGAAGGCTGGAATGATAACAAGGGTGCGCACGGACTATCGATATTTACTACGTGAGACTACTGCTTCGGGACTGTCGAGTTCTCACGTAGCACTCATTCTTCACCCAACTCCACATCAACGCCATAGCGTCGTTTTGCTTCGACTTCCATCGTTTTCGCCACTTCGGGGTATGTCGAGACAATGCGCTCAAACATTGGTTTGTCGAGCGTGTAGAGGTCACACGCAGTTACGGCACGAACACTGGCTGATCTCGATTGATCTAAGAAGAGCGCGATCTCGCCGAAAAAATCGCCGTCTTTGAGTGAGTTGAGTGTTGTGCCGTCCTGCGAGACGACTTCTACAGTACCTCTGCTCAGGAAGAACATCTCACGACCCGTTTCACCAACGCGCACGATGTAGTCGCCGGGTAGGGCGACGAAAGGTTCAAGGTTCAGAGCCACGTCGCGGACAAAGGCATCGCTGGCGGAATCGAAGAGGGGTACATTCTTAATGAGATCCCGCTTGAGAAACAATGCCACTTCCTCTCGGAGGCTCGGCGGCAGTGACTGCATCACCTCGGATTCGTCGGAGACCAGCCGCTCTTCCCACACATAGTCGAAATACCGCTGGATGCGGTGCCTTAGCGCCATAGGCAGTTCACGGTATTGCATGAACGCGCCGAGACGTTCGCGCTGCCTCATGTAGCGAGCCCGAACGGGGTCAAGGTTGCTGATGAGGGATGCGATGTTACCAATGAGGTAGGCGTAGATGCCCACCCCAAGCATCATGACGCCGATGCCGAACACCTTCTGTCCGAGAGTTACAGGTACAATGTCTCCATAGCCTACCGTGGTGATAGTCGACGTAGCCCAGTAGAGCGCATCGACATACGCAACCTGTGTTGATCCAGGATTGGCTCCGCCCGTTAACTCGATCCAGCCACAGGTAATCCAGTGGATGCCAAGCGCCAGCCAGTAGAGGAAGAACATGAGGCGCAGCGCTGTCCCGTGAACGACATGGAGAGTCCCCAACCTGCGCATTCCCTGCCCGACTCGGTACAGTTTCAACAAGCGGAGTAACCGCAAAATCTGCCCGCCTGGCACCAAATAGAGCGGAAACGCGGCCAGAAGATCGAGCGCTAATCCAAGCCCTTGTCTCCCTCTCTTCGACGCCGACGATGTTCTGCTTTGCCAGAGTTGAACCACGAAATCCAATCCAAATAAAACTGTCAACAAAGCTTCAACAGTCAACTCAAAACGGGAGTCCATAAACCCCGAGACTTGCGTAAGCGGGATGTAATACGCCGTCGCTGTCGCCGCCAGTGCAATCAGCACATTCCAGATGCGGAGTAGGAACTGGTTTTCTGAAGCGCTATCGTCCACGGCAATTTGGTTGGGTATCCGAAAATAGCCGTGTGAGAACCGATCACACTGCCGGCTGATCCCACTTCAGAATCACTACGTAGCCGCTTGGATTGCTGAACATCCCGCCTGGGTTCTGCATCGCAAGCACGAAAAGCAGCGCATCGCCATCTCTTCGAACAGCAATATCCACTGGGAAGGCGTTGGGAATGGCTTCGACATCCGTGAAGGCAAGAACGTGCTGAAGCTGGCCTTCGTGGTTGTAGGCGTCGATGCGCAGGCCGTCGGCGCGGAGATTGAGAACGTACAACGTGTCCTCGAATTCCGAAGCCGAACTAATCAGCAGCGGTGGCTCATCGACCTCGCCTAGCAAGTACTGATTCGACCGCACGAGCTGAGGTGAATCAAATCCGATCAGCGCTAGTGAATCTGCCGTCACACCATCCAGCGCATCTTTGCGGACGAGATCTATGGCCGGCCTATAGCCCGAAAGCGAGACCAGCGAATTGCCCCACTGCCGCAGGAAGCCAACGTGTCGCCAATACGGACCTGGAAGTTCAAAACTCGCGTCGACTGTCCCATTCTCGTGGAGGCGGAGTAGCCGAACTCCCTTCTCGTCAGATCGCTTAACAAAAATGAGAGAGTCTGTAACGAGGGCAGTTGAGATATCTTCTTCCGGGAGAGATAGGCTGCGAACGATGTCGCTCTCACGTACAAAATCTAAGCGGTTCTCCCCGCGATTCAACACGATAAGCGTGTCTCCACGGACGCCTGCCGCATAGGGATAGGCTAAGCCCTCCGGCTGCCTTTCTTCGAGATATCCGGCATCTCGATCAATGACATGAAGGCTGGCTCGCCGAGTATCAACGACGTACAGTTCGCCATTGAGCGAATCCGGAAGCCAGAGGATTGAAGTCGGCAGCTCCATCGGTGACTCCTCCGAACCATAGATAGTCGATACCATCTGCAACGAGTCTGCTACCATTGCGTCAGCGATATCCCGTGAGAGCGAGTCGCTCGGCGTCAGCTCGTTCGTGTTCTGCCGCTGGCTAGACGGCAGGCAAGCCGAGAGTATGAGCGCCGAGACAGCGACGACGAAGAGAACTTGCCTCTGGTGCACTGCTGAATAGTTGGGAGGGAGAAAACGGTTGGAGAAGCTACTCCTTACCTGTGCTCATCCCCGCTCGGCAAGCAAGAGCGGTACGTCGATCGTCCGTCCATCTCGCACCACCGTGAGTACAACCGTGTCGCCAGCGCGGTGATCAACCAGCTTTAGTCGGACGTCTGCATTGGAGGCAACGTCTTCGCCATTGATGGCAACGACAACATCATACGGTCGGAATCCGGCCGCCTCGGCGGCCGATTGTGGTTCAACACTTTGTACAATGAGTCCGCGCGCTTCAGGAAGTTCGAGCACTTCAGCCAGGCGGGCGCTGACTGGCTGGACGTTCAGGCCTGTTTCGAACGTTCGATCCACCACGCCGGTCTCGCGAAGCTCGCTGGCTACGCTCTCAACCCGCCATGCCGGAACCGCAAATCCAATGCCTACCGATCCTCCCGAGCGTGAATAAATAAACGTGTTCATCCCAATCACTCGGCCAAGCGCATTCACAAGGGGTCCACCTGAGTTCCCCTGATTAATCGCTGCGTCCGTTTGGATCATGTCGCGGAAGAC
>JAHEJB010000198.1 GCA_024639085.1 Rubricoccaceae bacterium
TGCACGGAAATGCCACCAAGCTCGGCCAGAACGTCCTCTACGTTGGCAGCCAATGCTGCATGACCTTTCTGGATGAGGTGGTTCGTGCCAACGGTTTCCGCGTGGAACGGCGCAGGCACGGCAAAGACCTCGCGGTTCTGTTCGAGGGCTTCGAAGGCAGTGATCAGGGCCCCGCCGGTATCCTGTGCTTCGGCAACGAGCGTGCCCAACGACATTCCGGCAATGATGCGGTTGCGCCGAGGGAAGTTGGTTGCATCGGGTTTCGCGCCCATCGGAAATTCCGAAATTATCGCCCCGCGGTCCTCGTCAATGATTAGCCGGACAACATCATTGTGGGCGTGCGGATATATGCGATCGACCCCCGAGCCGAGCACAGCAATCGTGCGTCCTCCGGCATCCAAAGCTGCTCGATGCGCCGCGATATCGATTCCGTACGCAAGGCCGCTAACAATCGTGAACCCCTGTCTCACAAGCCCATCCGCGAAGTGCTCGGCTGCGCGTCGGCCGTAATCCGTGGCCTTTCTTGTGCCAACGATAGCAAGGGCTTGATCGTCGTCGGGCACCAGTCTTCCACGAACCCACAGGAAAGGCGGTGGGTCGTAGATCTGCTTTAGAAGGGCTGGAAACCGCGAATCGTGAAGGGTAATGAGTTCAGCGCCAACTCGCTCGGCAGCTTCAAGTTGGCGATCTGCCGAACCGTCGTCCTCATAAAGCGAGATAGCTTCCGCTGTTTGTCGACCAATGCCGTCCACAACTTCCAAGCGACGAATTGGAGCACCCAAGGCGTCTTGTGCTGAGCCAAAGGCAGCGACCAGCGACCGGACTCGTCCGGCGCCAATGCCCGGGACCATCGACAGCGTAATCAGCGCGCGCTGCTCCACAACGTCAGCGGAATCAGGAGCTATTGGAGGCGCGAAAGAGGTGGAGAGCATCTGAAAAGGTAGGCACAAACGGTGACATCCTCTGTCACACATCGATGTCCTTCATCTCAGCGATAATGGCCCAGAGTCTTTCCTTCAATACATCAAGTCCGTGATGTGCGACAGAGGAAATCGGAAGCACCTCGACATCGTCTGGGAAAGACGACCGCACTTCGCCAATCCATTCCTTTAACAGGTCGGCTGGGAGGAGATCCGTCTTGGAAAGGGCTACGAACCTGGGCTTGCTAAGCAAATCGGGTTCGAAGGCTTCCAACTCGCCAAGCAACGTGTGATAGTGTGCGGCAGGATCGTCTTCGTCTGCGGGGATGACGAAAAGGAGAACAGCGTTGCGCTCAATGTGCTTCAAAAACTGAATGCCGAGCCCACGTCCTTCGCTTGCACCTTCGATGATTCCCGGGATGTCCGCCATCACGAACGAACGATAGTCGCCGAGATATACCATCCCGAGATTGGGCTCCAGCGTAGTGAATGGATAGTCAGCCACCTTCGGCTTTGCCGCCGAGATTGCAGAGATCAGCGTGCTCTTGCCTGCGTTTGGAAATCCAACCAGGCCAACATCCGCGAGCAATTTCAGCTCTAACGTGACCTCGCGCTCCTCCCCCGGTTCGCCAGGTTGCGCGTACTGCGGCGCCTGTCGTGTGGCGCTTTTGAAGTGTGTGTTGCCGAGGCCGCCTTTGCCTCCCTGTACGAGAACGACCTTTTGGTCATGCCCTGTGATCTCGCCCAATGCCTCGCCCGTCTCCGAGTCCATGGCAATCGTGCCCAAGGGTACTCGAAGCACAATATCATCCGCCGACTTACCTGATTTCATGGACCCCTCGCCCGGTCGCCCATTATCGGCAAAGTGATGGCGGTTGTAACGAAGATCGAGCAATGTGTAGAGGTTGTCATCTCCAACCAGAATCACAGAGCCACCAGCACCACCGTCGCCACCGTCTGGACCCCCGCGTGGCTCGTACTTCGCCCGCCGGAAAGACCGCGACCCAGCCCCGCCTTTGCCGCTCCGAACGGAGATGGTGACGTAGTCAACGAATTTCACAGGGACGGCGGACCACAGACCGCCACGAATATTGCGAAGAAACCCCGCAGTCGGCCGTTGGCCGTCCGCGGTCAGCAAGAATTGAAGATATTCCCCAAGTCCCTACTCCTCCCTCCGACTCCCGTGAAAGCTGTAACCATTTACACAGACGGCGCATGCAGCGGCAACCCTGGCCCGGGCGGTTGGGGAGCCATTCTGATGTTCGGCGAGCATGAGCGCGTGATTACAGGGTATGAGGCGGCGACAACGAACAACCGCATGGAATTGATGGCAGTGATTGCCGCTCTGGAAGTGATGAAAGAAGCGGTCCACGCCCGTGTCCACACGGACAGTGCGTACATCGCCAACGCATTCAAGGAGGACTGGATCACTGGATGGATTGGGCGCGGCTGGAGAACGTCGAACAAAAAGCCGGTCAAGAACCGCGACCTGTGGGAGCGACTGATTGATCTCACCAAAAAGCACACGGTGGAGTTCATAAAGGTTAAAGGTCACGCAGACGACGAACTCAATAACCGTGTGGACGGCCTTGCTGTAATGGCGCTCGAAGACGGACGGCGGGGATAGGCGAATCGTGGTTCAACGGTAGATTCCGCTTTCCGGATCGGACTCTATGCCTGCTCTACTTCGTATTTCCAACTCAATCGACAGCCTGAATGGCTGGATAGGCAAAGCAACTGGCTGGCTGCTCCTCGCGATGATTTTTGTGGGAGCTTTAAGCGCGATACTGCGCTACGTGGGCCAACCACTTGGAATTTCGATCTCGCTCAACGCTCTCGGCGAATCGCAGTGGTACCTCTTCAGCGCGGTCTTCTTGTTCGGTGCCGCCTGGACGCTGCAGGAGGACGCCCATGTCCGCGTGGACGTTCTGTACGGTCGGCTTGCTCCGAAAAAGCAAGCTGTCGTCGATCTCGCTGGGACGCTGCTATTCCTCCTCCCCTTTTGCATTCTGATGCTGTGGGCGACATGGCCGGCTGTCTTGGAGTCGTGGGCAGTACGGGAGGTCTCGCCAGATCCGGGTGGTTTGCCGCGCTATCCGATTAAGGCATTAGTACCAATTGCATTCGCGCTCCTTTTCCTGCAAGGCGTTTCGCAGGCGATAAAGGCTCTTGCTGCACTTCGAGTCACGCCCAAGCCAGCACTTGATGGGCCTGACACGGTAGAGGTTACATGAGCGGCGACTGGCTCGGGCCTTTGATGTTCGTCGCGGCGTTGGCCTTGATTTTTTCAGGCTACCCGGTCGCGTTTGCTTTGGGTGGCACCGCGATCATCTTTGCGATCATAGGCATAGAGGCGGGGTTCTTTGACTGGCCCTACCTACTGGCGATGGCGGACCGCACGTTTGGCGTGATGGGTAACTCGATCCTTCTCGCCGTCCCGTTCTTCATTTTCATGGGGCTGATTCTGGAGAAGTCCCGGCTCGCAGAAGATCTGCTGACCACTATCGGCGCTCTGTTTGGGCCTGTTCGTGGAGGACTCGCATTCGCTGTTGTATTTGTAGGGGCGCTGCTTGCTGCGGCAACAGGCGTTGTAGGTGCAAGCGTCGTCGCGATGGGACTTATTTCACTCCCCGTGATGCTCCGCTACGGCTACTCGAAAGAGCTTTCTACGGGCATCATTGCAGCATCTGGTACGCTCGGACAAATCAT
>JAHEJB010000070.1 GCA_024639085.1 Rubricoccaceae bacterium
CGGATGACGCACTCCGGCTTTTACGCATCGTGGATGATCTTTACGGCCAATCCGATCCACCTACCCTCTGCTTCACAGCAGAGGAGCCGCCTGCTCAGTGGTTCACTTCGGCAAACCAGCATGGCTCCATCGAACGAGGGATTGCCGAAAAGTTTGCACGCACAACCTCACGCCTGTCTGCCCTGGCGGAGGTAGTGTACGTTGGTTAGACGCCTGTTCTCAGTTTGACAGTTCCACGGTGTAATCTCCAAAATCTGGCGTCGCAAACGCAGAATTGGCTGCAATTGCATACAAGCCTGCGTTGAGCGAGAGAGTAAGACGAGCATCAAGGCCACTTCCGGAATCATCATCCGAGTCAATGACATTTCCATTCGAATCGAACAGTGCGACAAAAGCATCGAAGTCGGACGACGTCTGATCAATCGTCAGCGTCATGTTTTGGGTAATCCTGAACCCGTAGTAATCAACTTTGGACTGGTCTCCAGTGAAGGGTGGGGAGCAGTCGCTACTCGTAAGCGATCCGTTTATGGATTGACCAATAGAAATCGCTACTACGGTAGGACAGCCGAGCGCGGTCGCAAGTGCCTGAAGGTCGCTTGGAGTTCCTGTCCCACCACCGGTTAGATCGTCAGAGTTACACCCCGAATAAACGAGGCCGAGAAAAAGCAAGGAGAGAATGAAGGAGATACGCATTGGATATAAAAGGTTAGGACGCGAGAACATAAATGCTAGAGGGATGAGGCGCAACGCCGAACAACAACTAGTTACGATCAAAAGCGCGTAGGTTCGACCCATGTATCGAATAGTCCTCTTTGCCCTCTTCCTTCTCTCTGGCTGTGCTGGCATTCAGGGGTCCCTGTTCGACCTCGGCGTTGCAGCGGAGCGGGGGAAGTCAGGGCTCGTAGAACAAGCCATTGAAATTGAAGGGCAACGCATTCGCTACCTCGAAAGGCCAGCTGCATGGTCCGAGACCGAAACTATTCTCCTGATTCATGGCTTTGCAGCGAACAAGGATCACTGGATCCGCTTTGTTCGATTCCTGCCTGCGCACTATCGGATTCTCGCGCTGGACCTTCCGGGACACGGCGGCAACGAGCCAGACTCAACAGCATCGTACACAATTTCCTACTTCACGACGACCGTGTCTCTGTTTGTTAAGGAAGTTGTAAATGCGTCCGTGCACCTCGTCGGGAATTCTTTGGGCGGACGAATTGCAACGGAACTCTCTCTGGCGCATCCCGAGCAGGTTGCAACCATCTCGCTCCTGGATCCAGCTGGCATCCGCTCTCTAGTGCCAAGCGAGCTCGACCTGGCTCTAGCTCAAGGAGAAAACCTGCTTATTCCAACCACGCGAGACGAGTACGACCGCTTTACATCTATAGCATTTGGGGATGAACCTCCGAACCTTCCTTGGCCGACCGCCTCCGTTGTATCGCGGAGATATGCAGAACGTGCTCCACTCTATCGAAAAATGTGGATCGACTTATTCGCCGAACCGGACGCGTTGGAGACAAGGTTGCAGGATCTCTCAGTTCCAACACTAATCATCTGGGGAGAGAAGGATGGCATACTGGATGTCTCGGCTGCTGCGGAATGGGCGGATCGAATTCCCCATGCGGTGGTAGAGATCATGGCAGGCGTGGGCCACGCGCCGATGCTCGAGCAGCCGGAAGAAACGGCCGAGCTGGTGATTGACTTTATTAAACGAAACGGATATTGATAGGCGTAGCTGCTAGCTTCCGACCATGTTTGATGGTAGCACACTAGGCTGGATTCTCGGAATCGGCATTCCGCTGATCCATCTTATTGGCATTGGGCATGCCGTGGATGCCATCATGAAAACCCGAACGCCTCAGGGCGCGACGGCGTGGTTCCTTTCCCTCGTTCTGATACCGTACGTCGCACTCCCGCTCTATTGGATTTTCGGACGGTTTCAGTTTGGCGAGTATTACACGGCGCTCCGCACATTCGATGCTGCCGTAGAACAGCACATCACGGATATGCGACATGGCGTGTTGGCAGATTTTATCGCTCACCCTGCCGACGACCGCGGCGAGCTCCGCGCTTTTCGAGCCCTCTCGACTCTGCCGTTTACGCGCGGCAACGACGCGCAACTCCTCATTGACGGCGATGCGACGTTCGAGGCCATCTTTCAAGCCATTGAGTCAGCAACCGACTATGTCCTCGCTCAATTCTACATCATCCACGACGACGACCTAGGGAGGCGGTTTAAGGATCAGCTCATCCGAAAAGCGAAAGAGGGTGTGCGGGTGTATCTCCTGTTCGATGAGGTTGGAAGTGCGCGTCTACCTCGAAAATACAAGCGCGACCTTCGGCACTCTGGTGTCTCGATCTCTGGTTTTGCGGGTAAGCGGCGGTGGCTGGGGCGCTTTCGTCTAAATTTCCGTAACCATCGCAAAATCGTGCTTGTGGATGGGAAGAAGGCCCTTATTGGCGGCCTAAATGTGGGTGACGAGTATCTCGGACACGGCAAGAGACTTTCTCCGTGGCGCGACACGCACATGAGCGTCACAGGGCCCATGGTGCAGGGTATTCAGATTTCTTTCCTCCGCGACTGGTACTACGGCCGTGAGGAAATCCTGGACGTGAACTGGGCACCCGAGGCTACTGAGGCCGATCGCATTGGGCTTGTGCTCGCGTCGGGTCCGGCCGACGAAATAGAAACATGCGGACTGCTATTCACGCACGCCATCGAATCCGCTGAAAGCCGTATCTGGATAGCGTCTCCTTATTTCGTTCCGGATGGACGGGTGCTGGGTGCACTTCAACTGGCAGCGCTGCGTGGCGTGGATGTACGCGTACTCATGCCTCGGATAGCCGATTCCTTCTACTTCAGGTTCGTTCCTTATGCCTATCTACCCGAAGTTGAGAGCGCAGGTGTGAAAGTCTACCTCTACGAAGAGGGTTTTATGCACCAAAAGGTCCTTGTCGTAGACGACGATTATGCGACCGTCGGCACAGCCAACCTTGACAATCGCTCCTTCCGGTTAAACTTTGAACTAACCTGTCTTTTCAACGACGCTGATTTTTGCAGGGATGTGTCGGATATGTTGCTGATGGATTTCGCCCGGTCAACACGACTCACGGAGCAAGACCTCACTAATCGATCATTCCCATTCCGATTGGCTGTACAGGGGACAAGGTTACTCGCACCGGTTCTATGAGCACTACCCTATCCTAACCAACCCATCAGCCACGCCAGAACAGGAATCCCGAACAGGATCATCAGGCCAATCATGAGCCACGTTACGGTAAACGACCCAGGCCTGGACGTTGGGAATTCATAGCCACAAAAAGGGCACTCCTCACTCTCAAGAGGCGCTTCCATTGCGCAGGACGGACATTCGCGTGAGTTCAAAGCGTCGGCAGTGCGATGAAATCCTCAGACTCCGCAGGTGCGGACTTGTCTGTTGACGCAATCCAGCCACCGGCTAGCACGTCGTCTCCATCGTAGAGTACGAGCGACTGACCGGGCGTAATGGCCGAGCGGGGCTCTTCAAACACGACCTCCAACTCGTCTTTTCCCCTTTGTCGAACAAGGCAGGACGCCCCGGGGTCTTTGTAGCGGATTTGTCCGAACGCAAGGGTCTCGTATTTCAGCCCAGCCACCTTGCCGAAATTGAGCTGCCTCGCGACGAGCGTTTGTCCATCTAGCTCCTCTTTTGCGCCAACGTAAACCGTGTTGGTCATCGCGTCGATTCGTGTGACATAAACCGGCTCGCCGAAAGCGAGGTCAAGGCCACGACGCTGCCCAATCGTGTAAAACGGATAACCTTGATGTCTCCCTACAATCTTTCGCGTGGCTTCCATCACAAACGCACCGCCTTCCACTTTTTCTTCAAGCCCGTCAACACGGCGTTTTAGAAATCCGCGATAGTCATTGTCGGGAATAAAGCAGATTTCGTAGGAATCAGGCTTGTCAGCCACGTGTTCAAGGCCAAACTCCGTGGCCATACTCCGAATGGCCGGCTTCGTGTACTCCCCGAGCGGGAAGATGCTACGAGCAAGATGCTCCTGCTCGATCCCCCAAAGCGCGTAGCTCTGGTCCTTGTTACGATCGCGACCCCGGCTCACGACGTGGCGCCCAGACTGCAGATCCGTTCTAACGCGCGCGTAATGCCCCGTTGCGATGTGCTCGCAGCCCAGTGCATCGGCGCGCTGAAGTAGCGCTGCCCACTTGATGTGCGTGTTGCAGAGCACACACGGATTCGGTGTTCGGCCTGCCAGATAGTCGGTAGTAAAGCGATCTACGACCCAGTCGCCGAACTCCTGGCGGATGTCAACCACGAAGTGCGGGAAGTCCATTCGAACGGCAACGGAACGTGCATCATTCATGGATTCCAGCGTGCAACAACCTACTTCCTTCGTTCTCTTCTTTGCTTCAGCCGCGCCACCCGTCGTCGCGTAATCCCATGTTTTCATCGTGATACCAACGATTTCGTAGCCCTCCTCTCGAAGAAGGGCTGCACAAACGGAGGAATCGACTCCTCCGCTCATGGCTACGAGAACACGACCGTGGCGGCTCATTGATTGTTCAGATGTAAGGCACAACGAGCCTTCCCAACGAACTGGAATCGATCTGCGTTCCGATCATGTCTTATTCCTAATTGCCTAAGTATTATCCTCAATCTGGTTCAAACGGAATCTTCGCTTGGCGACACCAGAACCCCTCGGTAATTATGGACCCGATTGAAACGACACTAATTCTGATCTATCCATGAATGTCCCTCCTCCTTCCCGTCGTGAATCTGTAAGGACGCCGAATGCCCCGGCAGCGATTGGCCCCTACAGCCAGGGTGTGCTAGCCGGCAACATGCTGTTTTGCAGTGGCCAAATTGCGCTCAATCCGGAGACAGGAGAGATGGTTCGCGGAGAGATTGAGGATGAGGCCACCCAGGTTCTCGACAACCTCGGCGCCGTCTTGCAAACAGGCGGACTTGACTATCAGCACGTCGTCCAGTGCACGGTTTTCCTGACCAGCCTCGACGACTACGCACCTGTCAACGAGGTATATGCGCGGTATTTCAGCGAAGCGCCTCCGGCCCGTGAAGCCCTTCAGGTAGCCGCACTTCCTCGTGGTGCTCGTGTTGAAATCTCCTGCATAGCGATCCGCTAGACCTCGATAACAGCACGAAACGGCACGCCCTCCGGCAATTTGTCCTTGCCTTTAAGGAAGGTTAGATCGACAAAGAAGGAAAAGCCAACGACCTCGGCCCCCGTTCGTTTGACCAAACGAGAGGCGGCCGCTGCGGTACCTCCCGTTGCAATCACATCATCGTGGATGATCACGCGGTTTCCGGGCCCAAGAACATCGCTGTGGATTTCGAGACCGTCCGTTCCGTACTCCAACTCATATTCTTCCTGAATCGTCGGACCGGGCAGTTTCCCAAGTTTTCGAGCAGGAATGAATCCGGCTGCGAGACGCTCGGCAAGTGCAGCTCCAAACCAGAAGCCACGCGATTCCATCCCGACCACATGTGTAACATCGGCACTTGAGTAAGGCGTTTTTAAAAGCTCTATGGCCTCTAAGAACAATTCGGGATTCGCAAGAATTGGCGTGATGTCCTTGAACTGGACGCCCGGTTTTGGAAAGTCGGGAATGGTCCGGATCGCGGATTCAAGGCGGGTCAACATGGCAATCCAACCTCACAAAAAAAGTGGCGCGTCCCGAATGTACGGGACGCGCCGTTCACTACGTACTGGCAGACTACGTAGCTACCTGACGGACTCAGGTCAGTTACGCGACGCGCGGAGACCAAGCTCGTAGTGCTCCTTGTAGTCTCGCACAGCGCGGAAGATGGCACTGGCAATAAGGTCTTGCCCGTCTGCACTTGAAAGGAAGCGCGCTTCTTCTGCATTCGTGACGAAGCCTGTCTCGACGAGTACGGCAGGCATGGATGCACGCCAGAGGACGAGAAAGCCAGCTTGCTTTACACCCCTGCTGTGGCGATTTGCCCGGTCTCCAAACTGTTCTTCGATGAGACCTGCGAGCTCTTGGCTTTCCTGCTGGTAGCTACTGAAGGCTAAAGCACGGATGATGCCGCCTTCCGAGTCGAAGTCTTCGTAAAGGTCGGGGTTGCTTTCCATGCGCACTACGCTATTCTCGCGGGCCATCACGTCACGCGCGCTCTCTGTGCGGTGAGGCGCAAGAAAGTAGGTCTCCGTACCTGCGGCAGTACCTGAAGGAGCTGCGTTTGCGTGTATGGAAACGAAAAGCTTTCCGCAGGAGGCGTTGGCAATGCGGCCTCGTTCATGCAGTTCTATGAAGCGATCATCCGAACGCGTGTAGACAACCCGAACACCTAACAAGTCCTGAACATAGGCACCTAGCCTTCGGGCGATACCCAGCGTTACATCTTTCTCGCGGACGCCATTGTATGTAGCACCTCCGTCATGGCCGCCGTGGCCAGCGTCTATCACCATACAGTCGAGACGCCAGTTGCTCTGACTAGACGCGTCGGGTTGCCCCCCTCCACTATTGCTTCCAGACGCGCTAACCGTTGTTACAGGAGGTGCGGCTCGAGTTGAAAGAGAAAGCAGAAGGTCGTTAGAGCCGCGATCTGGGTATGCCTGCGGCTGCACGTGAATGCCGGAGCGAAGCGTAAATGCGAATACAACGCGGTCATCGGATGGCAGAACCCTGTAGCTGGCAATAGGCCCCTGTGCAGGATCGCGCTGTAGGTTGGGGGCTAGGCCCGCCTGGAAAACCGTGAGTCGAAGCTCTGTTGCTGATGTCTCCTCAACGCTATAGGCAGCCGAACGGTCGCTCATGTGGAAGCGAATTACATAGCCTCCCCCATCCGACCGGGACGTGAATGAAACGCGTTCAATGTCGGCACCTACGCTGGCTGAAGCAGTGGCCCCAAGTAGCGTGCAATAAACCAGAACGGCGAGGAAGCCTCGCACGCTAGGGAAGAGTATTCGGCGGACAAAAAGCATGGCCAGTGAGGGAATCTCTGCCGACTCTGAAAAGCAGCAGGACGAAATCATAAACGAATCAGGGAGACCGCACTTTGCACGGTGCGCAGCCTACTGAAAAACCTGTGCCGCAGTATGTATATCGTCTGCTTCAATGAAGCCCTGCACGGAATGTATTTGCCAAATGGCTTTGGAATGCACCGTTTTCAGCAATTCCTACTGAATGCATTGAAGTTGTGTTCAAGATAAAGACCAACGACTCCCTGAGATAGCTGGGGTGTTTCGTACTGTACGCATTACGAAGCATCCGCTTAAAGCACAACATCCCGACAAGAATGTTTGCCGGGATGTCGAGAATTCAAGTCTGGGAGCAGCGTCTACCAGTCGCTTCCGCGTTCACCCAGAAGCTCGCGTTTGCGTTCTTCAATCAGATCGTTGCGATCGCGGTTTCGCTCGTTAAGGGATTCACGAAGCTCGCGCGCCTCCTGGCGAAGCTCTTCAGCTTGCTCTTCCATGTGGCTGGCGCGTTCTGCACGTGCTTGTCCTCGAAGTTCGAAGAGCTGATTCAGCACATCGTCAAGCTCACGCTCCCGCGATGCATCGTGCTCTTCACGAAGCTGCGAGGCGATTTCGACGGAACGACGCTCCAGTTCTATCATCTCACGTCGGGTTTCGGATGAAGCGCCCATCATGCCTTCGAGATGCATAAAGTTGGGTCCGAAGGCAAAGCCGTTGGCATCCGGATCACCGAATCGGCGAAGACGCATCTCAAGACCATCCGGCATCTCGAAATCAAAGTCGTCCATATCGAACTCGAGATCTGGCATGCGGAAGGCAAAGGTGTTCTCTCCCAATCCATCTAATTCAATAATCTCTTCTTCCCCATCGGGTGTGCGGATGATGATGATTCGGTTGCCGTCGATTGTTGTGTCGGACACGACACCATCTCCATCGGAGAACCAGGAATTTCCTTCGCCTCCGAAGGAAAATCGACGTTCTTCGCCGTCTTCGTCACGAAAAATAATTTCGCCACGACGCTCAAACCTTGGCTGGCCGCCCTCTTGGTGACGGCGCATTATGGGACGACCCGGCCGACGAATAATCCGACGTTCAACACGCGGGCGATCGCCGTCGGAGTCTTCTTCAGTAATGATTACGCGGCCGTCTTCTGTTTCGATGACGGTTTCCTCGCTCTCCTGTTCATCTTCCTGAGCAAACACGGTGTGGGGAACCGTGAGGCCGATCGCAAAGAATCCGACCAGCAATAAACGTATTGAGCCTTTCATGGGTGTAGGGTGTAAGGAATAGAAACACGAACAGTCAATTGACCGGCTTCTCCAGAGGCGGTCAGCCTGGTGGTGCTCAGTTGCCTTGCTTGCCGATTAGCTCGCGAAGGCGGCGCTCGATAATCTGTTCTTTTCGGGCCGAACGTTCATTAAGCAGGCGACGGAGTTCGCTGATCTGCGACTCAGCCTGTGCTATTTCGTCAGCGCGGATTTGCTGTTTGAGGTCAAAGGACTCCTCAAGCTTATCGCGGAGTTCGTCTGCGATATCCGCTTGTTCATCACGATTGCGCGTCCGCCTGAACTCTCCGGCAAGACTATACGTCTCAAGTTCGAGGGACTGCTCCTGCTGAATCTGATCATATAAGGTGCGGTCGCGGGAGGAAAGCTGCTGAAGGTAGGCCTCCTCTCCGGCTCGTTCCAGATCATCGGCAGGCATCTCACCCCCAAAGGCCTGCCCTTCAGGGCGCGGCCTCGTAACCGGAGCATTCTGTGCGGTCATTTCCGGTTGACCAAGGAAGTACACGTTTGCGCGATTGGGCCCAGCTTCATCCATGCGGATCAGCTGTTCGCCGTCCAGCACGTAAACCTCTCCGTCAATCTCAAGGACAGGCGTTACGGGTCCACTGAAGTGGTACGTCATGTCGATGCCATCCAGCCGGAGTCCATCCGGGAGATTGCCCATTGGAAGCACGCGGCCGTCCAGCTTTACGTCACCATCTTGGATCTCAAGTATTCGAACTCTGGCATCAGCCGCAGCATCCGATGAGGCACCCTGTTCGTTCTGCGCCTTCAGCACGGGCGTACTCAGTACGCTCAGCAGGGTGATAAAAGCTAGATAGTGGATAATTTTCATTGATCGTCTCGCTGCTCACTTGAGCGCATCTGCACATCTACGCGACCCGTGGCCGGGCCTGAACGGACAGGCCGAATGCCCTCCATCGCGCCACTGGTGGCAGGACCTGCTGCACCAAGTGGCGTAGGTGGTTCATCCCATGAAAGGCCTTCACTGGAGTTGGCAAGTTGATTGAGTCGGAGCGAAAGAACGCGGACATCTTCTCTCTCCTCCCACTCTGAAACGGCAGGTACAGGCTTGTTCGTATCAGCATCATCAAACCCACTGGCAACATCGGCCATCAATACTTCGCTTTCTGCGAGACCATCGACCTCACGTGCGGGAGCTGGAGGAGGTGGCGGTGTCTGTGCGGCCGAACGACGTTCCAATCTCGCACCTGCCGATTGAGTACGACCGACTGCCGAGGTGCTTCGCTCTGCCACCAAACCATCTAATCGATCCCGGGAAACAGTCGGTTGACCGCTTCCAGCAACTGAGCCGGAGAAATCAGCCTCTGAGGCTTCTTCTTGAGCTTCATCAGGCTCGGCGGGAGTGGTAAATGCATTGGCTTCATCCGAAGGCGAATGCTGGGCATCGGCAACTAATTGTGAATCCGCTTGCTCGCCGGGCTGGAAAGTCTCGACCACCCAGAGTCCTGTGACAGCTACAACAACGAGCGACGCCGCCATCGCGAGAGCAGGCGTCCAGCGGCGAACAATGCTGGCAGAACGCGCTGGGCGATCAGACGCCACCTTCATCGCTGGGGCTCCTGGTTTGGCAGCGGCGAGGACAGCAGCGACTACGGATGCGTCAGGGCGTGACGATGGTAGTTGCCCAAGAGCAGCTCTCATGCTGTCCAACAAAACGTACTCAGCATGCTGCTCCGAATCTGTTCCAGGAGCTTCGGTTTCCCCATACGCAGCTTGGAGAGGAACGAGGACCTGCGCCGACGCGGCCATCTTGACGGCATCCAGAACCGACGCATCCGCTGAAACACGTGGAAGCGTATCTAGCGCACTCTTGGTCGTCCGAAGCAGTTCATACTCTGCAAAACGTGCATCGTCTGGATTCAGCGCAGCAACTTCCTCACCGTACACGTGTCGTAGAGGTAACAGCGTTTCGGCAACGGCGGCATCCTTAATAGCGTCCACCGAATTTGCCGTCGGAAGAGGCTGTGGCAAACCATCAAGCGCCTCCTTCATCGTTCGGAGCGCTTCAAACTCGGCGTATTCCGGCGTGCCCGGCACAGGTGGCGTTCCTGCGGGCTCTTCGCCGTAGACGTGTTTGATTGGATTGAGGCCGTCGTTCATCGCGGCGCGAGAGGAAGTGTAGCGAAAAAGGTCGAGAGGAGTGCGCTGGTTGTGAGTGTGACTCAGCCCATTACGCGAAGGGCTGGGATTGCGCGGGCGGTTTCGCTCGCGTTGTTGAGGATTCTTGAGATTGCGTTTCTGTTTCATCGAACCATTCGGGTTCCATGAGCTTGCGCAGATTGATCAGCGCGTAACGCATGCGCCCGAGGGCGGTGTTGATGGAGACGCCGGTGAGGTCGGCGATCTCGCGGAAAGTGAGTTCGGATTGGTGCCGCATCACAACGACTTCGCGTTGTTCGGGGGGAAGTTGTTCGATGGCCGCTTCAACCTCTTTCCAGAGATCGGTTCGGCCAAGCAAGGCACTTGAGTCGGGAGCCTCGTCCGGGAGGCGATCCCAGAATGAGAGTCCGTTGTCCTCTTTTCCAGAATCGACATCCTGCCACTTTTTTCGGCTGCGAAGATGATCGAGTGCTGCGTTGCGGGCAATGCGCATCACCCACGCCAACCAGCGGCCTTGTGGTTCGTAAGAGCCCCGCTTGCGGTTCATCGCCTGAATCGCTCGCAGAAACGTCTCCTGAAACAGGTCGGAAGCAATGCTGCGGTCGCGTACCATCCCCATCAGGTAGCCGAAAATCCGCTCCTGATGTCGGTCGACGAGGACCCCGAAGGCCCGCTCATCACCCTTGTTGAGATAGTTAACGACGAGTTGCTCGTCCGTGAGGTTGGTCATGGAAGACACTGTGCGCGCGAGTTCAAAACGGCGGGACTGTGGCCTTATTGTACGACGACCGAAGCCTTTGCATCACTTTCTTGTTTTGTTGACGAGAGCGGTGCAAACCACAACCCGATACCGTACAAATCTAAGGTCCCGGAATGGGGCTCGGCGGCGATGATTCGCTTCCATGCTTTCCGCACGGGCCGAAACGGCTCGATGTCGTCGAATGCCACGCATGCCCCGGGCGTGAGATGCAGCTTGATCGTTTCGAAATATCGAAGCGTCGCGGCCTCTTCGTGGTGGCCGTCGATGAAGACGAGATCGAATGGTCTGTTTTGCGGGAGGCAATCGGGAAGCACGTCATCAAACCGGCCTGTGAGTACCGATGACCGGCCTTCGTGACCCAGTCGAGCAAGGTTCTCGCGGGCGATGTCAGAAAGCGTCGGGTCGCCCTCAATTGAAACCAGCTTCCCATCGCCGTTGATTTCTAAAGCTGACGCAATGTGCAGAGCCGAAACACCCAGGTTCGTCCCCAACTCCAAAACGGATTGCGGCTTCAGCGCACGAACCAGCCGAAACATGAATCGTCCCCACGATGGAGGAGCAGCCGCACGTTTGTATATCTCGCTGATGCGGCGTTCGTGCGGTTTTGATTCGGACGACAGGACGTTGCCCCTTGTCCCCGCTCCGAAATCCTGCATCTGGATGAGAACTCTAGACGCTTCAAGCTCAGCCCGCATACGATTAATGTGTACCTCTGCTTCGTGCTCGTCAGGGCTCAATTTGAGTGAGACGACAGCTTTCAACGCTTCGGCATGACCACCCAGCATTCTATGCTGTCGGCTGACAAGCAGCTTGAGCCACGTGCTGAAGAATCCGAATGAGCTTGTGGAAGGCATCGCGGAAGGTATCGCGTTCCAAATGCATTTGACAGCAAACCGCCCCCTTGCAGGGGGCTGGCCGCGCGAGCGGACTGAGGGTGTTCGGATTGTTTGAAGGCGAAGGTTAGTCTGGAGTAAACACCCTCCGACCTCACTTCGTTCGGCCACCTCCCTGAAGGGAGGGGTTTTCTGAGAGCCACGCCTCGATCTGACGAACCACCCCATCAAGATCATGCAAGACCGAGTCATTTGAGAACCGGAGTACGTGCAACCCCTGTGATTCAAGAAAACGTTGCCGCTCCATGTCCGCCTCAAACTGGCCATCGTGGCTTCGTCCATCTAGTTCGATTACAAGGGCAGACTCGGGGCAGAAAAAATCAACGACATGGTTGCCGATCGGCCGCTGCCTCAGAATCCGGTGGCCCAGCTGTTTACTCTTAAGCCTGGACCAAAGCAGGCGCTCCGGGAAGGTTGCCTCCCCGCGTAGCCGTCGGGCTACGTTTTTAAGGTCGTTGCGATATGGTTGGATGTCTCGATTCACAAAACCAAATCCAGCGCCTCAGAAAGCGTTGAGACCGCTAGCAACTCCAATCCTTTTGGAGCCTCCAGATTTTTCAGGTTTGCTTTCGGGATGAGCATCCGCTCGAAGCCGAGTTGCTTGGCCTCGGAAAGCCTCGCTTCGATGCGAGCAACTGCGCGGATTTCTCCTCCGAGGCCGACCTCTCCAGCAACCGCCGTTGAGGAATCGGCCGGTAGATCGCGAAAGGACGAAGCCACGGCCAGTGCCACGCCGAGGTCCACGGCTGGCTCTTCCAGTCGCACACCGCCAGCTACATTCAGGAAGACATCGTGCTGCGAAAATCGAAGTCCCTCGCGCTTTTCGAGGACGGCCAGAAGAAGCTGTAACCGCCGCGAGTCGAACCCATTCGCTGTCCGCTGGGGAGTTCCATACGATGTAGAAGTGACGAGCGCCTGAACCTCCACCAACAGCGGCCGCGTGCCTTCCATGGCACAGACCACGACGCTTCCGCTCTGCCCGAAATTCCGCTCCGAGAGAAATAAAGCGGAAGGATTGCCCACTTCAACCAACCCTTTATCTCTCATTTCGAAAACTCCTATCTCGTGCGCAGCTCCAAATCTGTTCTTGATAGATCGAAGGATGCGATAGGCATGGTGGCGATCACCTTCGAAGTAGAGAACGGTATCTACCATGTGCTCAAGAACTCGTGGCCCTGCGATGCTTCCCGCCTTCGTAACGTGACCCACAAGAAACGTTGAAACGGGCAGCGTTTTGGTGAGGTCAAGAAGCGCGGCCGTGGACTCCCGAACCTGCGCAACCGACCCCGGCGCGCTCGTCAGATCCGGGCGATAGACCGTCTGAATGGAATCCACAATCATTACGTCGGGCTGGATATCCTGAGCCGCCGCGATGATGGTCTCCACGTTCGTTTCGGGGAAGAGGTAGAACGAGTCCGGGTCAATATCGAGACGCTGTGCTCGAAGCTTGACCTGCTGAGCGCTCTCCTCCCCTGTCACGTAAAGCACCGTCTGGTCCGTAAGGTGCCGCCCCAGTTCGGTCATCAACGTGGACTTCCCAATGCCCGGATCGCC
>JAHEJB010000071.1 GCA_024639085.1 Rubricoccaceae bacterium
CCCGACTTCGGCGTCTTGTAGGGCGAAGCATGAGGCCCTCGACGCTGCTCTTAGGTTACGTAGGAGATAAGACGATCCGCGGTGAAGACGGCTCGATCATTCATCTTGGACGCATGCGACACCTCCGTGATCTCGTGAGGCTTCAGGAAGTTGATGATGTTGTGTTTGCGGCTGATTCGCTATCGAATACGGCTATTCTTGGTCACATGCGCCATCTGCGAGACCTTCCGGTTCAGTTCAAGATTCTCGCCTCTGGCAGAGATCGCATCATCGGCAAGGCATCGGTTGAAGACTTCTCAGTACCGTTCATGTCTGCCGAACGTGCGGTTGCGCCTCTGCGCTCGCCAATCTCGCGTCGTTTACTGGAAGTACCCGTTGCCCTCCTTGGCATAGCACTACATCCCCTCGTCAAGCTGTCGGCGCGTGCGTTTTCCTCTCATCGACTTCGCACGATCGCGTCCGTTACGGCTCGCATGCCGTCTGTGCTTGCGGGAAGAAGAGTTTTGGTCGGCTACGACTCCTCGCATCACCACCCTCCAGAGGACTGGGGGTTGCAACCCGGCGTTGTATCCATCCTCGATACCATTCCAGTCCCGCCTGATTCTATTGTTGAAATACATCGGGCATACTGGTTCTATGCGCGCAATCAGTCGCTGGTACTGGATCTGGAGATTCTTTTCCGCGCACTGCCAACGAAACGCTAAGTTTGTCGTGTGAACTGCTGCGTAGTGGAGTTCTACTAACAACGCAAGCGGCGACACAGATCTCAGAAGAATGGCCTATCTCCTCGAATTTGAGAAGCCTCTAGTAGACCTGGAAGACAAGCTGCGCGAATTGCGGGCTTTTCAGGCTGAAGACGGCACGGTTGACCTTTCCGAACAAATCGGAGCACTTGAGCTTCGTGTGGAGACGCTACGAAGTACGATTTATCGTAGCCTCACGCGCTGGCAACGCGTCCAGCTGGCCCGCCACCCCGACAGACCCTACACGCTGGATTACGTCGGCGCGTTAACGAGCAACTTTCGCGAACTCCACGGCGACAGACTTTTTGGAGACGACCGCGCGCTTGTAGGTGGCTTCGCAACCTTTGAAGGACAACGATACGGCTCAACGAACAGAACAGTGATGATTCTGGGCCATCAGAAGGGCCGCGATACCAAGCAGCGCAAGGAGCGCCGGTTCGGGATGCCAAATCCGGAAGGCTATCGCAAAGCCAAACGCCTCATGGAAATGGCTGCCAAGTTCGGCAAACCCATCATCACCCTGTTGGATACGCCCGGAGCTTATCCGGGGCTTGAAGCCGAGGAACGCGGCCAAGCTGAGGCCATCGCTAGAAACCTGCTGGTTATGGCGAGGCTTCCTGTCCCTGTTATTGTCGTGGTCATCGGCGAGGGAGCTTCGGGTGGAGCACTAGGCATCGGCGTTGGAGATCGCATTCTGATGCTTGAAAATGCATGGTATTCTGTTATCTCACCCGAAAGCTGCTCCTCAATTCTATGGCGCTCGTGGGACTACAAGGAGGACGCCGCCCGCGCGCTCAAACTCACGGCAACCGATCTAATCCAGCACGGCGTGATCGACGAAATCGTTTCAGAGCCAACCGGGGGTGCCCACAAGAACCCGAAACAGACATTTGAAGCAGTGGGCGCGGCTATTGCGAGCAGTCTTGATGAGCTGTCCACACTCCCGAAAGAAAAGCTGCTTGACGAGCGCTTGGCCAAGTTCGACGCGATGGGTGCGGTAGATGAGCACCTTGTAGAGGCATGATTCGCCACATTTACCGCCGTCGCGTTCGCTATCGCGAATGCGACCCGATGAGCGTAGCCTACCACACGTTCTACCTCGACTATTTCGAGGAAGCCCGCACGGAAGCTCTGCGAGACATAGGGCTGCCTTACAAGCAACTGGAGGACAGCGGAATCATAATGCCCGTTGTAGAAGCATCTGTTCGGTACCTCGCGCCCGCTCGCTACGACGACATGCTAGAGATCCAAACCACGTTCAACGAAATCCCGCGTGTCCGCGTCCCGATTTCCTATGCTATTCGACGTGAGAACGAGGACCTCCTCCTCGCTTCTGGAACAGTGACTCTGTGTTTTGTGAATACCAAGCTGGGTCGTCCGATTCAGGCTCCGAAGGCAATCCGCGACGTCTTTGTTAATCAGTTCCCTCGTGAAGCGGAGACCGAGCCTTGAGTCCAGCCAGCTACTCAGGAACGCCTCTGGCGAAGAAGCTGGGCTACAAACCTGGCTTCAGAGCCTTCTTGATTAACTCGCCCGACGCCTACGCCGACCTTGTCGATCCGCTCCCTGAGGATGTCACGTTTGCGGCTGCTCCTACGAAAGCCAACCTCGTACACTTCTTTTCGAGAGAAGCCGCGGAAGTCGCGACAAGGCTTCCTGAGATCATGCAATCTATCCAACGAGATGGAATGATCTGGATCTCTTGGCCAAAGCGTGCTTCTAAGGTGACTACAGATATGACTGACGATGTCATCCGACAGATTGCACTGCCACTAGGTCTCGTAGATGTGAAGGTTTGCGCAGTAGATGACGTGTGGTCTGGTTTGAAATTTGTCATTCGTAAAGAGCTTCGCTGACCCGTGTTTCCCATTCCCCCTTCGCTCGTAGAGGACCTCGATTCGCTAATTGAACGTGCACTTGCAGAGGATGTAGGCGACGGTGACGTGACAACGCTCGCAACAATTCCTGCCGACAAGCTGGCAAAGGCTCATTTTCTTGCGAAGGCCAACGGTGTTTTGGCAGGTCTGGCCGTAGCAGAGCGTGTATTTGACGCGGTTGACGAACGTCTAAGTGTCTCGTGGACGGCTGCTGATGGAGAGTCGATTGTATCTGGTACCGTTTTCGGAAGAGTTGAGGGATCGGCACGTTCCATTCTTACTGCGGAACGACTCGTTCTCAACCTCATGCAACGAATGAGCGGCATCGCCACGGCAGCTCATAGAATGGCGGAAGCTGCACGCCCTGCAAGAATTCTGGACACGCGAAAAACGGCACCCGGCCTTCGCTCGCTGGACAAATGGGCGGTAAGACTTGGTGGCGCTGAGAATCATCGCGTCGGCCTTTTCGACATGGTTTTGATAAAAGACAACCACATTGTATCGGCTGGCGGAATTGAGCCAGCGATCAAAGCCGCGCACAAGTTCCTCCGAAAGGACGATCTCGACCTCCCCCTAGAAATTGAAACTCGCAAGCTGGATGAAGTAGACGAAGTGCTCCGCGTTGGCAACGTAGATCGGATCATGCTCGACAACATGGTTAAATGGAATAGCGACGGCCTGGACACATCTTTGCTAGCCGAAGCCGTCCAACGAATTGCGGGACGGTTCGAAACCGAGGCATCTGGCAATGTTACGCTTGAAACGGTTGGAGCCATCGCCGCCACAGGCGTCGATTACATCTCCAGCGGAGCGCTCACACATTCTGTGACCGCACTGGATCTATCGCTGAAGGTTGAGGTGGAGTCGGAGACACGCACCTAGCATTTTTCGGGAAGTGCCTTGCGGTGGAAGCCTGAACTGCGTTCTTTGGGGGCTTGCTACCAAAAGAGCCCAAACCATGATTTCTCGTTCTCTATTCGTCGCGGTCTTGTTCACGAGTGTCGCCGCGACCGCTCTGGCACAGTCCGACAATATGACGCTCGTCGGGCAGCTCGATCCCCGCCCCGGCGACTCCTACTCTGACGTCTGGACTTACGTGGGCCCAGGGGGGACAGAATATGCCCTCCTCGCCTCATGGATAAACGGGGGCCTCAATGTTATCGACGTCACGGACGATGTCCCCGTTGCCGTAGGGTTCGTCCCGATGAGCGGAGACGGAAGCGATGTAGAGGCATACGGCCACTACACCTACCTAACGTCCAACAGCGACCCGACGCTGATTATTGACATCGAAGACCCCGAGAACCCGGTCTCAGTTGGCACCTTTGGTGGGGGCTTCCACACTCTTAGCATCGTAGATGGGTACCTCTACGGGAATGGCGGTGGCGGCGTTGAGATCTTCGACCTCGCAGACCCTGAGAATCCAACGTTCGTGGGGAACTACAGCCCACACTATGTACACGATGTGCTAGTCCGCAACGACACTATGTACACCGCCGGCATATTCGGCGAGGGTATTGACATCGTCAACGTCTCTGACAAGGCAAACCCCACGATGATCACGCGCTTCAACTATCCCGGAAGTGGGGTTCACAACTTCTGTACGGACCCGAGCGGGGCATACCTCTATGCCGGCGACGAGATTGGATCGGGGCAATGGACTCGGATTTTTGACGTCCGCGACCCACAGAACGTCGAGCTGGTTGGCGAGATCATCGTGGACTCTGGCTCAACGGTTCACAATTGCCACACGAAGGATAATCTGCTTTACCTCGCCCACTATGGCCGCGGAGTATGGGTGTTCGACATAGCGGACCCAGTGAACCCTACGCAGCTCGCCTATTACGATGGGCCAGGGCAGGGGTCGACGTGGACTGCGAATCCGCACCTCCCATCCGGAAAGATTGTTGCCTCCGACATCGGAAATGGGCTCCTCGTCCTCCGCATCGACTCCTTACCGACTGCTGCGGAGCCCGCGAATCCGGAGCTTCCCGTTTTATTTGCGCTGGAGGCAGCTTATCCAAACCCGTTTAATCCGAGTACCACGCTTCGTTTCTCGCTCGATTCGAGTGCTGACATTCGACTTTCCGTGCTAGATGCCGTTGGTCGAGAAGTTGCCTTGATTGCAGAAGGAAGCTTCTCTGCCGGGCAACACGAAACATCCTTCGACGCAAAAGACCTACCCAGTGGTCTTTACCTCGTTCGGCTGGAGGCGGAAGGCCGTACTGCGTCTCAGCGGATCACCCTGCTCAAGTAGGAGTAGGTCTCCAACTACAACAAAAGGCCGGATGACATGTGTCGTCCGGCCTTTGCCATTCTTGATTGTGACGGTTACACGTGCCGCTCTTTTCGAGGCGGTGGCGATTGACGGCTGGGGAGTTGGGCAGGATCGAGGATCTCATACTCGATACGAGCCAATCCGCTGAAACCCAGCCTTCGGGCTGCCTCACCGGAAAGGTCGAGTTGGCGCCCACGAACAAACGGGCCACGATCATTTATCCGCACGACAATGGCGCGGTCGTTTCGTGTGTTAGCTACGCGAATTAGCGTGCCGAAAGGCAGGGAACGATGTGCTGCCGTGATTGCGTTGTGGTTGTAGCGTTCGCCATTGGCTGTGAGATTACCGTGCAGGGAACGTGCATAACGGCTTGCGACGCCTCTGTTTAGCACACGATCTGCCGCACGTTGACCACCCGGCGCAATTCGCTCAATGCGCTCAACTTGACGGTTGGAATCATCGGTCTGCGCACTTGCTGGCACCGAAAGAAGCACAATCAATCCACACACAAGAAAACAAAGGGCACACTTCATATTGTTCATCGAAGGACTCAAAGCCATATTAGATCTGCTTGCTCTCGGACAAAATAGAGCACAGTCATGTAACACACGACTGAAATAGCCCCGCTTGTGGGCAGATCCGACCGTGCGCGTACAAGGTGGTTCCTGCTTAACGGTTTCTTGTCTATCTCCCAGTACGGCTTCAAAGAACCGGATCCTGTATTTTGCCGCTCGCTCTAGCCCCCGCCCATGCTTACCCTCTTCACCATTTTTGCCGTCAGTTATCTCCTCGGCTCCATACCGAACAGCGTAATTGCCGGCCGCGTACGCGGTGTAGATTTGCATAAGATGGGCAGCGGCAATGCGGGTGCCACAAACGTCTTCCGCACGCTGGGCAAGGGAGCTGGCGCGTTGGTCTTCATCGGCGATGTGCTGAAGGGGCTCCTCGCAACCGTTGTGGTAAGCGAGCTCCGTTTAAGCGACGGATTGCCTGGCTGGCTTGGCCCCGATGCCGACGCGTGGGTTAAAGTGATGGCTGGATCCGCGGCCATTCTGGGGCACGTTTACACGGCGATCGGGCGATATTTCTATGGAACGTTTAGAGGTGGAAAGGGCGTCGCCACAGGAACGGGTGTGCTTCTCGGCTTTATCCCAATTGCGATTGGGATAGCGATGATAATTTTTTCGGTTGTTGTCTACACCACGCGGTTCGTTTCGCTAGGATCCGTTCTTGCTACGCTCTCTTTGCCGTTCAGTTTACTGATTCAGCGAGATGTATTTGGGTGGGACATTCCAGGACCCATGTTTGGCTTCACTCTGGTCATTCCACTATTCATCCTGTACACGCATAGGGCGAATGTGAAGCGGCTTCTCACGGGCACCGAACGAAGAATCGGCGGGGGTGACGAGGACCGCAATTAAGCAGAGCCGACCCAAAGGGCTATCCTATAAAAGGTCTTCATATCAAGTCTTGCTGACATGTTGACTCCTGAATTCTCGGGCCTGCTATTGTGGCCCTGCCCTGTAAAAATCCTTCGGTTGGGTTGGCTGACCGAGAACGTATGAGCTCCCCGAGTCAACAAGGATGCGCCCTTGCATGGCCTGCCTTCCCAGAAGCATAGGAAACCGAAGCTGGCTCCGATCAGCCAGGGTTAGTTCAATGGGCCAGGCGGCCTTGTCGGACTGCGTTCCAAGCCGGAATAGCGTGCGAATCACAATCCGTTCTTCTGCGTGACCGCTTGAGGATATGACCTCACGACTGTCGATGATCGGAGCTTCGCAATGCACCTTCAGTTTCCTCCCCCTCCTGTGGAACGGCCGGAAGATGAATCGCGCCCAGTCCTCCCCATCTCTTACGAAGTGTTCGATATCATCCGCATGAATGGCCGAGGTTGCGGCTCCCGTGTCGATTTTGCAGCGGACCGCCAGAAGATTGAGATCAGGCAGCGAAATCCACTCGCGCCAACCAACGACGTCAAGATCACTCAATCGCTGTGCCTCCTGAGAGGAGATAAAGGACAGCCATCCGTACGGCCACGCCGTTGGTGACCTGATTCAGGATGACGGCGCGTTCGTGATCGACCACTTCGCTGGCCAGTTCCACGCCTCGATTCACGGGACCGGGATGCATGATGCGCAGGTTGGGGTAGCGCTTGAGGTGCTCCAATTTGATGCCAAAACGGTCGTGGTACTCGCGGAGGCTAGGGAAAAGTGGGCCGCCCTGCCGTTCCAGTTGAATGCGCAACGCCATCGCCACATCGCAGCCTTCCAGCGCTTCGTCGAGTCTATCGGTTACACGGACCCCAAGTTCTTCTACCTCGACCGGCATCATGGTCCGCGGCCCACAGAGCGTAACGTTAGCACCAAGTGCGCTCAGGCCGTAGATGTTGGAGCGTGCGACTCGGCTGTGCGTGATGTCGCCGAGAATGGAGACATTTAGTCCCGAGAAGTCGAAATCGGCAAGCCCAGAGTGACTCGGAATGTCGATTTCTGACATAGTGAGCATGTCCAGTAGTGCCTGCGTCGGATGCTCGTGGGCTCCGTCACCCGCGTTGATCACGACGCCCTCGATCCAGTTCGTCAGAAAGTTCGGCGCTCCCGGACTGCTATGGCGTATGACCACCACGTCGGTTTTCATCGCCTCAATATTCTGGGCCGTGTCCTTCAGCGTCTCCCCTTTCGAAACCGACGAACCGGAGGCTGAAAAATTGACCACATCTGCAGAAAGACGCTTTTCCGCCAGTTCGAAAGAGATCCGTGTCCGCGTACTGGACTCAAAGAATAGGTTTACAACCGTCACGCCGCGAAGACTTGGTACCCGCTTGATTGGACGATCGAGAACCGTGCGCATCTCTCGCGCCGTTTGCAGAATCAGACGGATCTCGTCCGCGTCGTAATCGGCAAGCCCGAGAAGATGCCGATGCTTGAGTTGGTCGATGGTGTTCTCGTTGCTCATTCGCCTCCCTCCTCTTCCGGTCGAGGCTCGACAAGCCACACGCCATCTTCGTCATCGATTTCGGAGAGCCGAACACGAACCTCTTCGCCGGCGATCGTTGGCACGGTCCGACCGATGAAATCGGGCGCGACGGGAAGCTCGCGTAAGCCTCTGTCGATGAAAGCAAGGAAACGCACGGATGCTGGGCGACCCAGATCCATGAGAGCGTCGAGCGCGGCGCGAGTAGTGCGGCCTGTGTATACGACATCGTCCACAAGGACGAGACGGCGGTCATCCATGTCGAACGGAATGTCCGTGGGCTGGACGACTGGCTGGCGTAGTCGCTTTCTGTAATCGTCGCGGTACAGCGTTGCATCCAGCATCCCAAAAGGTAGGCTGATGCCCTCAAAACTCTCGATTTTGTCTCGCAACCTGCGCGCGATATGAACGCCTCGGGTCTGCATTCCCACAAGCGCAAGTCGCTCAACGGGCTCAGCCTCGTCGTCGAGATGTTCAACGATCTGTCGCGCGAGGCGGTTTAGCGTACGATCGACGTCGGCCGCGTCCATCAACCGCGCCTTAACCGTGTCGGTTGCGGGCAGGGGCATAGACGCAAGTTAGCCACGGCCATGCCATCGTTTGAAGGATTGAAGGTTGAAGGTTTGAAGGTTTGAAGTCGCTACGCTGTCGCCAGAAACCCCTCACCACACCCACCTCGGAACAACCAGCATAAGCGCCCAGCACGGGATGGCGAAGAAAAAGATGATCCCAGCTACCAGCTGCGTGTGCTCCAGCATCCCCAACATCGAGAGGATGTTGTACCAATCGTGGCTCTCGGGTCCGAGGCCACCTAGTAATGGCAATGCGCGGTCCTGCGCATCCGCCGCGTAGATGCTTACGTCAATAAAGTTCTGGCCCAGCCAGAGCAATGCCAACTGTGTACCTATCCGTTGGTCATGGCGGAAGCAACTCCATGCGATAATGGCCGGAAGGAGGATCTGCCATAGCGATCCGCCTAGAAACATCATGAACTCGCCAAAGAATCGAAAGAAAAAATGGCCCGCCTCGTGGGGGAGCAGATTCAACGAATGAACCAAAAAGCCAAGCAGCCCGGACGAGTCGTAGCTGTCCGCCGTAAGCACGAAGAAGACACAGAGAGGGGTGAACAGGAGGCCCCAGCCATACTGTTTTAGCCACTCTCGGCGTTCGATAGAAAGCACGTGCATCGCGTCTAAACTATCGGCCAACTGCCCCGTGCGTTAAAGAGGCCCTTTGTTCTGCTATTTTATTAGCACTTATATCGCCGCGCCGCGTTCTACGTTTAGCTTTCCCGTCCAACCAAGATTGGCCTTGTGCCCGAAACAGCCCCTTCCCCCCAACGTCTGTCTCCTGAAGTCCTGTCGCGGCTCGACTCGATGGAGTTACGCGCGCGGCTGATTGTTGAGGGGTTCATTACAGGGATGCACAAAAGCCCCTACCACGGGTTTTCTGTCGAGTTCGCTGAGCATCGGCCGTATAACTCCGGCGATGAATTGCGCCACGTGGACTGGAAGGTGTTCGCGAAGAGCGACCGTTACTACGTGAAGCAGTACGAGGAGGAAACGAATCTTCGGCATTACATCGTCCTGGATACGAGCGCTTCGATGCGCTACAAAGGCGATGCTCCGGTTTCCAAACTTGAGTACGGAGCGACGCTTTCAGCAGCTCTCCACTATTTGATGGTCCGGCAGCGCGATGCGACCGGGCTCATCGGATTTGACAGCACTGTTCACACGCTCCGTCCCCCCAAAAGCACCAGCGGACATCTGCGCGGACTTCTGGCTGCGCTGGATGAAATGTCGAGCGGAGTGCCTTCCAAAGAAAGCGCGACAGCAGCCGCGGCGGCACTCCACGAAGTCGCCGAGCGTATTCATCGCCGGGCGATGGTTGTGGTCATTACAGATCTGTTCGAGAACGTGGCGCAGCACGACGAACTCCTCAAGGCGCTCCGGCATCTTCGCTACAAAGGACACGAAGTTCTCGTCTTCCATGTGCTCAATGCCGCCACAGAGCGCCGTTTTCAGTTTCCGGATGTGCCGATGGTTTTCCGGGACATGGAGACGGGCGAAGAAGTCACCCTGCAACCTGCTCAGCTCCGCGAATCCTATGTAGAGGCATCCGGAGCTTTCGCTGAGACCTTCCGGCTTCGCTGCCGCGAGATGGCCGTCGATTTTGTGGAACTCGACACCTCCCAGCCGTACGAAGAAGCGCTGGTCAGCTATCTGAACAAACGCCGTCGACTTTACTAGCTGCTTAGGCGCGATCACGTATCGCTGGCCCTTTGTCCCTACCGCCCAACACTCCTATTGATGAACCGATTCCTTCTCGTCTGCCTTCTATTTGGAGCTGCGTCTCTCTCGTCTGCGCAAACGCCGACCGTGTTCGATAACCCGGAACTCGTGGAGGGCTACCAGCAGACAATCACGCCGTCTGAGCTTGCCGGGCATCTCTACTTCTACGCCTCCGATTTCTTTGAGGGACGCGAGACAGCAACCCGCGGCCAGCAGCTCGCCGCGTTGTATCTCGCCGCGCAATACCAGGCGATGGGCATCGAAGCGCGAGGAACGCTGCACTCTGACTTCCCAAACGATCCTGCTGTCTATCTCCAGCCTTTCGAGCTGGAGCGTGAAGTCATCAATCACGCCGATCTTTCCATTCGTGTTGGTACCCAGACGGTGGCGTCCTTCCAGTACGGTTTGGAGGGCGTTGATGGCCAGAACTACCTCGTATTTGGCAACGCTGGAGAGGTACAAACGACGGTGCTATTTGGTGGATACGGTATCGAAACGGAATTGTACGATGACTATGCAGCGATGGAAGCTGTCGGACTCAGTCCCGCCGGAAACTGGCTGATGATCCTCGACGGCGAGCCCACGAGTGACGACGGAACGAGCCTGATCACGGAAGACGGCTCGCCTTCCGCGTATTCGGAAAACGCCTTTCAAAAGCTTCAAGGTGCGTTCCAGCGCGGCATGCCTGCTGGCATCCTGATCGTCTCGTCGGATGACCGCGAGGCGATTTCGGCGGCTGCGGAGTCTCGGATGAATTCGATGGGCAATCTTTCGTTGCCGTCCGATGCGGATAGCCCGACCCGCCAAATCCCGCCGATATACACGATATCGGAGGATCTGGCGAACTCAATTCTGGCAGAGAGCCAGAAAACGATCCGCGAAATTCGAGCGTCGATTGATGCCTCGGTAACACCAAACGTGTTCATGGTGGACGGAGTTCATTTGGCCAGCGACATCGACAAGGGCTCTGAGATCGTCATGGCTGACAATGTGGTGGCGTTTATCGAAGGCTCTGATCCTGTTTTGAAGAACGAGGTCGTTGTCATCAGTGCGCACCTCGACCACATTGGGATGGATCCCTCAGCCGAGGGCGATCAAATTAACAATGGCGCCGATGACGATGGTTCGGGAACGGTCGCCCTTCTTGAGATCGCGGAAGCCTTCCAACAGGCGGTGGGAAACGGAGACGGCCCACGTCGGTCGATTCTCTTCCTGCATGTCGCCGGAGAGGAAAAAGGGCTGCTCGGTTCGGCCTATTACACGGATGTTCAGCCTCTCGTCGCACTCGAGAATACAGTGGCAAATCTCAACATCGATATGATTGGTCGTCATGACCCGGAGCATCCAGGCGGTGGCGAGAACTACGTGTACATCATCGGCGCGGAGCTTATCTCAACGGACATTGACGAAATCAACACGCGCGTGGCTGCGGAAACCGGCATCGATATCGAACTGAGCAAGCGCTACAACTCGCCCGATGATCCGGAGCAGTTTTTCCGCCGCTCTGACCACTGGAACTTCGGAAAGCACCAGATTCCGTTCATCTTCTACTTCACGGGCACACACGAAGACTACCACCAGGTCTCCGACGAAGCCTGGAAGATCGATTACGACCATCTCGCCAAAATCACGCGGCTTGTGTTCGGAACGGCCTGGCAGATTGCGAATCAGGATGCCCGCCCGGCTGTGAGCGGCGCAGGCTTTAACTAGGTTGGCGAACGACGATTGTTAGTATTGTAAGCGCGTTCCACAGGAATACCTCTACTTTTGCCCATGATCGAACACATCAGCTCTCGGGTAGTTGAAACTCTCCTCCTGGACAGGGGGAGTTTCGCGAAGCTGGGAGGGGGTAGATTCGAGCGATCACGAAACAATTGGTCAACCATCCCCAACCCCTTCTGTCTAGAAGGGGAGCTTGGGTACGCTGATTTGGTGTGACTACCGGCACATTAGCTGTTTACTATGCTTGATCGCATCCGCTCCCTCGCCGACGAGTTCTTCCCGGAGGTCGTGCGCCTTCGTCGGGCTATCCACCGCAAACCTGAACTGGCTTTTGAGGAGAACGAAACGGCGGCCTTGGTTGCCGAGACCCTCCGAGGCATCGGATTGGACCCCAGAACCGGCGTGGCAAAGACGGGCGTCGTTGCGCATATCGTTGGTGGCAAACCAGGCCCGACGTTGGCCCTACGCGCTGATATCGATGCACTGCCGATACAGGAAGAAAACGATTTTGAGTTCGTCTCGGAGAACGCGGGCTCGATGCATGCTTGTGGACACGATGCACATACGTCCTCGCTTCTGGGCACTGCGATGATCCTTTCGCAGATCAAAGAGGAGTTGTCGGGCAGCATCCGACTAATTTTTCAGCCAAGCGAGGAGAAGCTCCCTGGCGGCGCCAAGGTGATGATTGAGGACGGGGTGCTTGCTGAGATGAACGGGCAATCTGCCCCGAAGCATATCCTGGGCCAGCATGTTTTCCCCCAGCTTCCTGTTGGTACGCTTGGCGTGCGTAGTGGGCCCTTCATGGCCTCCGCCGACGAGATCTATCTCACCATCCGAGGCAAGGGCGGCCACGCGGCGGCTCCACAAGAGTTGATTGACCCGGTTCTTGTTCAGGCGCACGTTATTACGGCACTCCAGGCCGTGATCTCACGCAACCGGCCGCCCGACCAACCTAGCATTCTTTCCTTCGGTAAAATCATTGCAGAGGGAGCTACGAACATTATCCCAAACGATGTTCAGCTCATCGGAACGTTTCGGGCAATGGACGAAGACTGGCGGTATCGGGCACACGAACTCATCCGCCAAACCGCTACACACACGGCCAAGGCGTTTGGTGCCACGTGCGATGTCGAAATCCTTGTCGGCTATCCGGCACTATCCAACGATCCTGAAACAGCCAGATTTGTTCGATCCACCGCGGTCGATTACGTCGGCGAAGAATATGTGGTTGACCTACCAATGTGGTATGCGAGTGAGGACTTTGCTTGGTACACACAACAGATCCCAGGCGCCTTCTATGTGCTAGGGGTTGGCAATGAGGCTGCTGGCATTACACACGGCTTGCACACACCGCTATTTACTATTGACGAGGAGGCGCTGCGGTTGGGACCCGGGTTTATGGCGTACGTAGCCTGGAAACATGGACGGACCGACGATTTCTAACCAATCCAACTTCGACTATATGCCTAACGACCCCCTTCCTCCCTTCCCAGGCTTTCGAAAGGACGCGCTGAAGTTTTTGGCCGACCTCAATAAGAATAATGACCGCGACTGGTTCAAAGCCCGCAAGTCCACGTTCGATGACGAAGTGATGTGGCCACTCAAATGCCTAGTAGCGGATGTGGCCAAGGAG
>JAHEJB010000199.1 GCA_024639085.1 Rubricoccaceae bacterium
GAGGATCTGTTTGTGAAGGAGTACCGGCTGGCTGGGCGCGACACGGTTCATCAGCGCGTTGAGCAGATCGACTACATCGTGGGGTCCGGGCAGCACACGAACTCCCACATGCGGGACGAGAACGGTTTCGTGTACCAGATCCCTGTAACGTGGTATTCGCAGGATGGCATTTGGGACATGCCGCCAGGGTTTGGGAGTTCGGAGAGCCAGTTTGATCGGCCCATCCCGGAAGCCTGCATGACCTGCCATAACGCGATGCCTGGTTTTGTTGAGGGGTCAGAAAACAGGTTCTCGCACGTCCCAGAGGGAATCGACTGCGAGCGCTGCCACGGGCCCGGCTCCATTCACGTTCGGGAGATGGATGCGGGCAACCTCGTCGACGTTTCTCAGGAGGCCGATCTGACCATTGTCAACCCCCGCAGACTGTCGCCAGTTATCCAGATGGACATCTGCGAGAGCTGTCACAATCAGGGTGCCACAGTGTACCGCGAAGGGATGGGGCCATCGAGTTTTCGGCCTGGGATGCGGTTGGAGGATATTCAGAGTGTGTTCATGCCCCGCGACGCCGACAGTACCTCCAGCTTCGTCATGGCCTCGCACCCTGTTCGGCTTCGGATGAGCGCGTGCTTTGAAGGTTCGCACGAGCCCGGCAGTGGACTGCCACCGATGACGTGCCTGACCTGCCACAATCCGCATATAAGCATCGAATCGTACGAAGAGGACCACTATGAACAGGCGTGCCAGTCCTGCCACGCAAGTGATGCAGCGAGTGCAACAATTCCCTCGTGCACAGAGCCAACAGTGGTTAGCGCGGGAGGCTCGGGCGACTGCGTGTCGTGCCACATGCCAGATTCCGGGACCAGCGATATCCCCCACGTTGTCATTACGGACCACTACATACGGACGCCTTCGCCTCCTTTGACGTCCGACGAGGTGGATGAACGCAAGCGCCTGGTGCGGTTCGCAAGCCTCGTCGGCTCAGCCCCAACCGACCTTGATTTCGCAAAAGGGTACCTCGTGTACTTCGAGGAGATGGGGAACAGGCCTGGATTTCTGGATTCTGCAGCCGTCCATTTGGACCGCGCCAGACAGACCGCATCGCCATCTGAACTGGCTCCGTCGTTGATTCGGCTCGATTACTTGCGAGGAGACTTCGCGCCGATCCGTTCGCTGGTAGGCTCGCTCGATGATGATCAACTCGATGCCTGGACGCTCCAGCGGGTGGGCGAATCATTTGCGATTGGCGAGAACTGGGATGAAGCAGTCAACTATTTCCAACGGGCGGTAAACCTAGCGCCAGGTCACCTTCGCTTCCGCCGCAAACTGGCCAATGCCTTGAGTTCGGGCAATCAACTGAACGCGGCGCTCGACATCTACAACCCCATCCTGACCGACGATCCTACGTTCGACCTCGTTTACAACGACCGCGGCTTCACCTATGTCCTCCTTGGCGATAATGCTTCTGCCGAAGACGATTTCCTGCACGCACTCGCTCTGAACCCGAACATCGAAATGGCGCTGGCGAACCTCGCGTCGCTCTACTATAACACGGGCCGCACCGCAGATGCTCTTGCCTACGCAGAGCAGCTCGTACGACGAGTTCCAGAAAACCCAGCCTATCGCCAGTTTCTGGATTTGCTCGCTGAGTAAGGCAATCGGTTCTCGCGCTCAGCCACCAGTGGGCACACCCAGCACCTCGTCCACACTGTTGGACGTGATGGCATGGTAGCCGGGGCGGGCTTCCCCATAGATGCGCTCCGCCATTTCGCGCCCCCAGTCTGTAGCAGCAAGGTCTGTGTAGAGAGGAAGAATGAACTTGCGACGACCCTGCTCGGTCAGAAATGCTTCAAGAGATTCGAATGCAGGTTCGTACCGATTGCGGATAGCGACGCGAAGCCACGCGAATCGGACCTCGCTATTTCCGGTCTCCGTGAAGCCGAACGCGCTATCGAGCGCGGTGAGTTGTTCCGGCGTCAATGTTTCAGGCAGTGCCCGCAAGAAGTGAAGCCATTCGTGCGTCGTCCAATCTGTCGTAACCAACTCGGACGGAGCGCCACCACCTGAGAAAGCCTCCGCTTGTGCTTCTACCCTCGCAAAGGCTTCAGAAACGACGCCAGCCGCGTTGTCGGGTAGGCCGGGCCCATAAATCCATGCTTCCGGATCTACCTGAGCACGTAGTTCAACATCCCCTGCAAACAACTCCTCGTCCATGTAAGCGAGAAAGCGCTCTGTTGTCATGGGCTGGAAGGCATACGTATCGAAGTAGTTGCGAAGGAAGGCATCGAAGCGCTCTCGGCCAACAATTATTTCCGTCGTGAACAGAAACTCTGCGCCCTTGTCGTACGCGATAGCCGTCATGCCGTCGTCGGGGTCGCGGCCTTCGAGGTTCAAGCGAAGGTGCGTGTCCGCTTCATCCAGCTCTTCGATCTCCGCTCTCAATCCATCCTGACTAAGCGAACGCAGCATCGCGGCATATTCCGGGCCTGAAATGGCTTCCATGATGCGGTTCTCGAAGTAACTCGTGAACCCCTCGTTCAGCCAAAAATCGTCCCATGTGGCGTTGGTCACAAGATTGCCGCTCCAGGAATGCGCCAGTTCATGTGCAACCAGCGAGACCAGTGAACGGTCGCCAGCGAGAATCGTTGGAGTCGCAAAGGTGAGGCGCGGATTCTCCATCCCGCCGAATGGAAACGACGGAGGCAACACGAGCAGGTCGTAGCGTCCCCAGCGGTAAGGACCGTACAGTTCCTCAGCGGCGTCGATCATGGCTTCTACATCCACGAACTCGTTGGAGGCGGCTTCCACAACCTGCGGCTCCGCCCATACGCCAGAGCGGGGACCCAGTTCGCGGAACTCCAGATCCCCAATTGCCAGTGCGATGAGGTACGGCGGGATTGGTTCATCCATCTCAAAACGGAATACCGTCCGACCACTCCCTGTCACTTCACCATCGGGCGAATTTCCATCGGCGCTCATAACGGCCGTGAGGCCCTCTGGCACGTTGATTTCAGCTTCGTAGGTCTGACGGATGCCAGGACTGTCTTGGGTAGGAATCCATGTTCGCGTAAGAATGGCCTGACCCTGCGTAAAGAGGAAGGGCTGTCCGCTGCTCGTTTGTTCGGAATTCAGCCATTGCACGGCATCCGCGCCTTCGCCCGTACGGTAGTGCACAACAATGCGGTTCGATCTTTCGGGCAAGGAGACCGTCAGTGGAGCACCTAACAAATCGTCACTATCCCCAACTTGGAAATCCAAACCTGTTCCACCTTCGTCTGTGATCTCCTGAATAATGAGTCCGCGCACATCGAGGACGATTTCCTCCGCGTCGGGCACGGCCTCGACTGTCAGAGTCGCTGTTCCGGACAGGCTCTTTTCATCAAAGTTGGCGGCCAGATTGAGCGCTACGTGGGTTACACGCGCCACATCGGGCTGGGCGAAAGAGTGTACGTCGTGCGGCAAAGCGGAAGAATCTGAGTCCGGAGTCTGTTCTGAATCACCGCAGCCGGCGATGGCTAGAACAGCGGCGAAGAATAGGGTGCGGGATAGTCCGAGCATAGCAAGATCAGGGAAGGGAGTGCGCATAATGAACTGAGTCGTAACCG
>JAHEJB010000007.1 GCA_024639085.1 Rubricoccaceae bacterium
CTCGTCCATGGATGTGGGCGGGCACATCGCCCGCGTCTCGGCCAAAGGGCCGATCGTCAGACTGCCCGTCTCGCCGCCCTCACCTTTCTCGACCGAGAATGGTCCGGTGCCTCGATTGCGCTCGAGTTGCATGGCCACACGGCCATCGTCGCCGAAGGCGAGCGTGTACTGCGCTGGGTCCTCCGGTCGTATGGACGTGTCGTCCATCGACTGGAATTCGACCCGCCGCCACTGTGTGCCGGCCAGCGCCGAAGAGGGCGACGAATCGGCAGTCGGCCCCGTACAGCCAACCATGCCGATAATAAGGCCGAGAGTCGCGGCCAGCAGACCTAAACGAATGGATATGTTCGTATGTGTTTATCGGTTTAGAATGGAACGACCAGCGGCTGATGGAACTCATCTGCCTGTAATGACAGCCTCGGGTACGATGTAGAACTCTTCGAAGTCAAGCCCAATGAACCAATTGTCGTCCTGTTTGACCTGCAGACCCCTCCAAAGGCGTTTACCTAACAACCACAACCGATCGAGCGTCACGACTAGATCCGGCCTCAAGTGCGTACATGTACACTCCCGATGCGACGCGCACGCCTGCATCATCGCGGCCATCCCAGCCAACAGTGTGTTGGCCTCCTAGTCGGATATCATTTACCAAAGTGCGCACCAGTTTCCCGAGGACGTTGTAGACAGTTAGCGTAACGGCTTCTGGACCCGCAAGAGAGAAGGAGATGCGTGTGCTCTCGGTAAACGGATTTGGCATCAAAGTGGTGAGACCAAGCCCTTCAGGGAACTCATCTGGCGAGCCCTCTGCACTTGTTGTCGCGAGTACGCCCGTAATCATCCGCACAGAAGCGGGGTGGAGCTGAGGGTTGCCAACGGGCACAACCTGCGTGCTCTGATTAAAGAAAAGCGTGTCACCGTCTGAGCTTGCCGAGATTCCGTTTGGTCGATAAAGCGTTGCCTGATCTGCAGGACCATCATCTGATCCGGAGGCTCCAGTACCTGCCAATACGCGTGACTGGCCACTAAGAGTCAATTCGTGGATTTGTGCGCCTGCCCAGCTTGCGACATAAAGACGATCATTTGCAAAGGTCAGATGCCCGTTCCCGTTTCCAGGGATCGTTCCAAGTACGCTGACATCCGCGGCAGGGGTAATCTTGATAACATTTCCGTTGTTGAAGTTCGCCGTGTACAGGTTGCCATCGTCGTCTATCGTGAGGCCATTGGGGCACGACATCAAGGCATCGGATGCGAACGTAGTTGTAACACCGCCAGGAGTAGTTACGGAGATCCGACCGGGCGATTGGCAGTTTGTATTGTACACGTTGCCTGCAGCATCGATGGCCACGCCAACAGGACTTATAATTCCCGTCGTGGCATACGTCGTTACTGTTCCGTCTGGAGTGATCTTGCTGATCCGGTTCCCTCCAATGTTCGACTGAAAGAGGTTTCCATCTGGATCAAATGCACTTCCAGAAGCGCCGGCAAGCCCTGTAGCAAACGTCGATACGTCACCCGCCGGAGTGACTCGGAAAACCATCGTGCCGTTGCTGTTGTTAAGGGCGGCACCGAAATCAGATACGTACGGGTTCCCATCGGGCCCCACCGAAACACCGCCACTGGCGTCTAAAGGAGTGATAGTCGTAACTGTCTGAGCAAGAACAGCTGGTCCTAGGAGCACGAGAATGGACAGAAGAGAGGTCAGTAGCCGAGCGTTCATGAGCTTTGCAAACGTGGTTAGGTGAGGAAGTAGTAGGCTAACATTCTAACACCTAGAATAACAAGGGGGAAAATGAGTCCCTATCTAACCAATCCATATTCTGTGGTTAACCCAGCATAGCCCCCTCAACGAAACTCATTGCCCAGGATCAATACTGAGGGCCTGACGTGCCGTAAAGAGAGTTGCGGCGAGCATAAGTATGCCTGCTACAACTACCGCGCCTGCAAAGGTCTCCATAGCCAACCCCGCAAATAGATCTGGCAGAATGTTTTTGGCTAGTACATAGGCCGCTAACAAACCCAGGGCAGAACCCGCCGATACTGCGAAAAAAGCGGGTCGCCAGGCTCTCAAAAGCAACGTGTGGGAAGGAGTTCCACTTGCTCTGCAGCGTTCAATCTCTGATAGCCTGTCCGAGATAGAAGCTGAAACGAGTTGGGTTGTTCCGGCAACGGCACACACGATGGCACCCAAAACCATCAGACCGAGGATCAACAGGTTGGTTCGTTCACTTCGTGATGCTCGTCGGATGGTTGAGACGGTTGCGGCGTCAGCAACTCGTGCGTGCGCAAGAACAGTGTGAACTGCGTTCCGCACAGAGACACTAAGTTGCTCGGATTGAGCCGTTGTTTTGATGATCAATGCGGCAGATGGGCGATTGAATTGCGCAAACGGGATGTAAACAGCACCCACCGACGGTGTAGTGCCCCCGAAGTAGTTCACATCTCCAACAACACCAACAACTTCCCGGAGATGTCCGTCAAGTCCGATATCAATCTGGCGCCCAATCGGGTTTCTATTCGGCCAGCGGGACTCGGCAAATGTTGCATTGACGATAGCAACGTTGCTGCCCATCGCACTATCCGCAACAATAACGCCCCTTCCACCAAGAACGGGGATGCCCATAGTCTGGAAATAGTCTGGACCAATGAAGTCGACAACAGATTCCTGGATTGGGATTCGTTCTTCGTCGACAGCGTATTTCGCGTCCACTTGTACCGTGAGAAGGCGATCGCTTAGAAGTGGAAAGGCCTGTGCGTAGCTCGTGGCGACAACACTTGGCAATGCATTGACAGTCTCAGCAATAGATAGGTAGAGGGTAGAATTGTCGACTTCTGGCGGTAGCGACAGGTCCATCATCACAACGCCGTCCTGATCGAAGCCCAGATTTGTTCGGGATGTGTCAAAGAATGGTCGTGCCTGATGCCCGAATGCAACGAGAAGCACTACAGAAACCGCCACAATCGAAACACTCAGGCTGCGCTCAAGCCCACGCTGCACAAAGACAGGAACACGACCAGATTCTATCGCAATTCGCGGCGCGTAGTACAGGACCATTGCGGTGATGGCTGCGAGAACGAGGACCGCAAGGACGACAACTCCGTCCATTTGCTGGTCGAACACCGTACCCCACCTCTCTAGCAATGATTCATACACCAGAAGACGGGCTAGGCCAGCAATTGCAAGTCCCAGAACTGCTGCGACCAGAGCTACGCCGACGCTCTCAAGCGGTCGTGCTAGTGTAGATGCATGTGTCCCTTCCCAATGGCAGTTTGCACGGTAAATGGCTTGCCGAAGTGTAACAGCCCAAATCAACAGCATCACAAGAACCGCCGCCAGGAGCAGAAAATGCAGTGTTGATTGGACGGGTCTTACATAAAGGTCGCGAAGCGGATAGAACGGCGAACTGCTCACATTTGCGCTCGATATCTCGGATAGTGATGCTATGTCCGTACGCGCATTCTCCAGCAAAACGCCGTCCTCAAGTCTGCCGATCACATAGCTCCGTGCAAATTGATCGCTATCAAATGGAAGGGGTGCCCATACATCAACTTCGTGGGTGAGTTGGGCTTCCGCTGGCATCACGCCGACAATTTCTCGGTCCACTCCGTCAAGTTCAAGCGTCATTCCGATGGTTGAGGAACTCCGATTGTAGCGGCTAATCCAAAGCTTCTCACTGATAAGGACAACATTCGCTGCATGCTCTTCCAGTTCGTTTGAAGCGAAAACACGACCAAGCTTAGGGCTTACATCAAATGTTTCGAAGTAGTCCGCACTGATGAGCATCGCCCGGACATAGGGGGAAAAAGGGGTATCTGTTCCTCTATAAACCGTTGCATCAAATGTGATAAGGTATTCGAAGCTTGAGCTCTGCTCGCGCCACGTTTTGAAATCATCCAGAGGAACTAGTGCGTCATCCCAGCCCTCGCCGACGCGTACAAGTTGGTCTGCATCTGTGAATCGAAGTGGCTTTAGGAACGTGGTGTAGGTTAACCCAAATGCAAATGCGACCGCACCAAAACCAAGAGCCAGCGTCAGCACAGTAGTGAGTAGACGCCTTACAGTTCGCATTGGATGATTTGCCTCCGCATGTACACACGCCTCGGCGATCTCGTCTACGTCACCAAAACGCCTCAGAGCGTCTTCATGAGCTGTAGCTGGCCCCATTCCTTCCCGCTGATTGTCCCGTTCGCGCATCTCGATATGAAAGTGTAGCTCGTCATCGATCTCACGGATCAGCATTTGGCGCTGGGCTGGCGTCAATGTCGTGGGCCATAGGAACTTCCCCCGCATGGCTCAGGCACCTCGTGGATCAACTTGGAGCACTTTAGATGTTGCCGCACTAAATCGCTTCCAGAACGCGACTTCCTCAACCAAATGACTCCGACCACTCTTTGTTAGACTGTAAAACTTCGCCCGTCGGTTGTTCTCCGAGACTCCCCAGTGTGGTTCAATCCAACCTTTTGCCGCCATGCGATAGAGTGCGGGGTAGAGCGAACCCTCTTCGACTTGCAAGACCTCATCGCTCACCTGCTGGATTCGTCGAACAATGGCATAGCCGTGCTTTGCGCCATCCGCAAGTGTTTTGAGAATGAGCATGTCCAGTGTGCCCTGGAGTAGTTCGCCTTTTTTGCGCCCCATTGGTTTTCGCGTCCATTTTGCGTAAGTGTTCATGCAGCATACATGATTCATCCCTAGTTGGTCAAGGGATAAGCAATGCTCTCGTAATTACATCCTGGGCGTCGCGATGGATGAAATACTTGCTTCAGGAAGTAAGTTCAGGCACGTTCAATTCTACAGGATGCATCATCAAACCCACTCTCCGTGGCAAAAATCAATTGCCCCCAAGTCGTGCGATGTGGCTATCGTCGGAGGCGGCATCATGGGTTGCGCGACTGCGTACTGGCTGAGCAAGTCGAATCCGTCGTTGAACATCGCGATTCTAGAAGCAGAGCAGCTGGCCCACGGTGCCAGCGGACGGAATGCCGGATTTCTGCTCCTTGGGACGCATACGGATTATGCCTCGGCTGTCGATGCAATGGGCCGCGATCAAGCGCGACGCCTTTGGGAGTTCACCGCAGAAAACGCACGGCTGATCGCCGAACTGGATCAATCAGCATTTGATCTCCAGTTGTCAGGAAGCCTGATTGCTGCCGGAGACGGCGCAGAGGCCGAGCGCCTTGAGAGTTCGGCGGAGTTATTGACAGAGGACGGTGTGGACGTTGAACATCTGAATGGCGCCGAAACGAACCGGCGCTTGATGTCCAATGCCTATCTAGCTGGGCTCTATGTCAAAGAAGGGGGGATGCTAAACCCGGCGAAGCTGGTCCGACATCTCGCAGCACAAAGCCAGGCGACGGTTGTAGAGAAGTGGCCTGTCGAAGGCGTCGAGTCGGAAGGCACGGGTGTCCGCCTGTACAGCAAGAGGGGAGCGATAAAAGCAGCAAAAGTCGTGCTGACGCTCAACGCCTACCTCCCAAAGCTTATCCCTACGCTAAACCAATTTGTTCGGCCGGTACGTGCGCAAATGATGGCGACGGAGCCAGTTCCGCATATGCTGGATCACCCTGTATACTCGCACGCGGGGTTCTTCTACATCCGGCAGAGAGTGGATAGACGAATCATGCTCGGCGGCGCCCGGCATCTGCATTTGGACGAAGAGGTGGGCTACGAAGACGCCACCACCGAGCCGCTTCAGGCAGATCTGGAGGCCTATCTCGCAAACCATTTTCCGCGCATCGGAACCCCAGCAATCGAGCGCCGGTGGAGCGGAACCATGGGATTCTCGCCAGATAGTCTGCCTGTCGTTGGTTGTGTTCCAGGCGTTCCAAATTCAACTTATGCAACTGGCTTTACGGGCCACGGAATGGGCTTCAGCGTACGTTTTGGCAAACTGCTCGCTCGAGCCGTTCTTGGGGGGAAGGACGAGGCTGGCGACCTATTCTCCGTGGACAGACTTCAGCTATCCTGAATCATTACGATACAGCGCGCGTTGTTTGGCATCTCTTTTAATTCCCCCCACGACAATGAACCAATTTGCCCAGCAGACGCTGGTCTCCCCCCGCACGGTTGACACGTCTGAGCGTGCCACGTTCATCATGCGGACCTACATGCACCTCATGGGCGCAATCCTGCTTTTTGCGGCCATTGAGATCTTTTTCTATCAGACAGGTCTGATGCAGACCATTGCGAACGCGTTTTTGAGCGTTAGCTGGTTGCTTGTCTTAGGCGGATTCGTAGTTGTGAGCTGGTTCGCGAGCCGCGCCGCAATGACGGCCGAATCCACGGCCGCGCAGTACGCGGCGCTGATAGGTTTCGTCATTGCGGAAGCGTTGATCTTCGTGCCGCTGCTCTGGATCGCGTTCGTAAGTATCGGTCCGAGCGTCATAAACAGCGCCGCCTGGGTAACGCTGCTCGGTTTCGCAGGATTGACAGGAGTCGTATTCGTAACACGAAAAGATTTCTCTTTCCTTGGCGGTATCCTTCGTTGGGCGTTTGTCGTCGCGCTGGTGATGATTGTGGCCGCCGTGATTTTCGGCTTCGAGCTCGGAACCTTTTTCTCTGTCGGGATGATTGCGCTTGCCGGTGGTGCCATCCTTTACGATACGTCCAACATCCTCCTGCATTACCCCGAGGACCGCTATGTCGGCGCTGCCTTGCAGCTCTTTGCTTCTGTCGCGCTGATGTTCTGGTACGTGCTGCGGCTGTTCATGAGCCGCCGCTAATCGTCATTGCGAGGATCCCGACTTGTCGGGAGACGCGGCAATCTCGTGGGACTGATGATAATCCTACAAGATTGCCGCGTCACTTGCTGTGCTCATTCCTCGCAATGACAGATTTGGTGAGATTGCTCAGCCGCGCTCGCGACTAACGGCTAAACCCACCAGGTACGGACCCACGCCAGAGTCTTCCCGTCAGACTGGCGCGCAAGTTCGTGCATGAACGTGCCTTGCTCTACGGGCCCAACGCTGGACGTTATCGTCTCTCCGAAAACACTCTCCGCCTTGAAGGCGACGTCAATCTCGGAGACCGTGTGGCTCTCCCGATACTCTGTCGGCACAGCCTCTAGCGCCCAGTCGAGGTAGCAAACGTTGTTCACGTGGCGGTTCACGTCCAGATCGCTGCGGCGGACGTAAAAATCGACCTCGCGAATGGTGCTGGAAGGTGCGCCGGGAGAAATCTGCTGGCTAAACTGTGGAGAAGGTAGATCTGGCGTTGGAATGCGCGAAAGCTCAGCCGGAGGCCTCATCGGGCGGCGCCGAACCAGGTCGATGATCGTCCAGTAGCTGGTGCCTTCGGCAAGTAGATTCCCCTGCTGGTCCAGAAAGCGAAACGCTCGTTCGGCACGGACGCCTTTGAACTCACACGCCCAGGTCTCGATGGTCACTTTCGAACGCCACACGGGACGGGCGTAAATCCGCAACTTGAATCGCAGCATCACCCAAACCCAACCCGACTCTACACCGCCGTCCATCCCGGAAAGCTGCGTGTGGTTACCGGCGGCCTCCTGGAAGTAATCCATGAGCGTCTGGACAGTCGCCCTGTAATTCGGCCCGACCTCGTACGAGCGGACTTGAAACGTCTCCCGCCAGACAGGTGGCATCTGTGTCGGAGGAGCGACAACGATCTGCTGATCGTTAATCGCGAGTGGGACGTTGGATGTCAGCCTCGAAGGCCGACTAATTTGTGGTAATACGGATTTCATTGCGAGAGATGACCTTCCCAAATAACAGCAGTCCTAACGGCTGTTTATTGGTCGGCGTTCAAGCCGGGATCAACCAGGGTGGGGGACAGAAGGAACCATGCCCGATCGTCAACTCAGCGGGCGCTCATGAAACAATATCCTACTCCTGCGCGCCCGCAACTGCGAAAACTGCGTGGATTGATTACGCTTCGAACGTATTGCATTTGCATTGTGTAGTCATCTCGTCACAGTTACCAGAGGCTAAGTGTGATGGAGTGGCTTCCCCTTTCTCTTCACTCTATTACCGTCGCGCCAGCGGATTTTAGCGCCCCGTATCCGCCAATATTGTACGCCTCCTCAAACCCCATTTCGGTGAGAATGCCCGCCGCTCGTCCGCTTCGTTGGCCAGAGCCACAATACAGGTAGATGGGTTCGTCGCGCGGGTACCCCTCAACGCGTTGCCTGAAATCTCCGTCGAAGACATTTATGTTCACTGCACCATCCAGATGACCGCTCGCATATTCACTGCCGGTCCTGACATCAAGGATAAGACCGTCGGGGTCGTGATCCCCAACAAAGTCGGACGGGCTCATCGAAATACCTCCGCCACTTCCTCCCAAGAAAAACCACCAAAGGGCTATGCCGATGACGGCAACAACGATTATGATGAGTAAGGAGCGCATGGTCTGACCGAAGGCGGAGAGGAGGGATGTTAACGAGCAGCGTGAATTGCATCAACAAAAGCTGGGTCTTCCAGCGCCACCACGTTGCGAAGATCGAGATTAAGATGAGTAGTTTTGATTAAACGGTGCATCGTTTTCGCGTTTTGGGCCTTGGGGAGCACGTCGACCACGAAAATCGTTTTGGTTACTCTTGCACGGTTGTATCCTTTGAATCCAGATTATGTACAAACGCGTTGAACCGGACAAAGCTCTCCGCTTCTTGCTCGATTGTTATTGGTTTATAGAAGATGACGATCCGACGCCTCGCATTCAGAAGATTGTTCCTGATGGATACCCTGAAATCATCCTCCATTATGGAGACACATACCAGATCAACATTTGCGGTCGGTGGAAATCTCAGCCCCTTCATCTGTTCGCGGGGCAAATCCGGAAACATTTCCATCTGAAGAACACAGGTCGTTCACGGATACTTGGGGTAAAGCTCCGACCGACAGCGCCAACCCGGCTATTCGGAACCGACATGTCGGGTGTGGTCGATTCTGTGGTAGATCTGCGAACGATCGCCGGTAATCGATTGGATGGGGTTGTGCAGCGTGTTCGTGGGCATGCTAGCCTCGAAGAACTGACTATTGCGCTTAACGACTTCTGGTTTGGCCAGATTTCTTACTTGGAGCCTGAGAACAAGACCGTTGAAATCGCACTTGAGTCCATTCTTTCGTCACATGGAACTATGAAGGTGAGCGAGTTGGCAGGTCAAGTTGGTGTCAGCGAACGGCAGCTTCAACGATTGTTTGCGCGCTATGTCGGCCTTTCGCCTAAACGATTCGCGAGAATTGTTCGTCTTGGTAGGATCTTCGACCTGGTTCAGAATGGGAACCCAACGTGGAGCGAACTCGCGCTAGACTCTGGGCACTTTGATCAAGCTCATTTCATCCGCAATTTTCAGGAGTTTACGGGTGAAGACCCATCCACTTATGGGTTCCAGGAGGAGAATATTGCCAATTTCTTTCTTCACAGGCCACAGTAGTGAAAGCAGAAATGCTCCCCGTGGGCACGAATCGTACAATAGTCATGGAGGCTTGTCGGCTTTTTACAATACATGCAGCCGCATGACCCTGTAGGTTTCTGGGCAGACGTAGAACTCATCCAAAGACCTAGAATTCATCCAACTTGTATCATGAAACAGTTCGTGTGCGCCTTCACATTTTTGTTCATCGCAGGCTCGAGTTGTGCCCAACAGCACGACGCGCTCGGAAATCAGTTTGAAAGTCTGAGTTGGCTCGTCGGGACATGGGATCGAACAAATGTGAGGCCAGGCCAAACTGCATACGATGAATGGGAGCGAACTAGCGAGATGAGTTATACGGGACGCGGTGTCATGGTCGCTGGTAGCGACACGGTATTCGTCGAAAAATTGGAGCTGCGCCTAACCAACGACTCGATTTACTACATCGCCGACACACCCGGAAACGCAGAGCCGGTTCTATTCCGAGTGACAACGGTCACAGACACATCCTTCATAGCAGAGAATCCAGATCACGATTTCCCGAAGAGATTCGACTACATAATAAATGACGATTTTCTGGAGGCTGTAATCTCGGGCGGAGATCAATCCGTAGGTTTCACCTTTCGCAAGCGTGAAGAAGAGTGATTGACTCGAGGGCAGGTTGGTCCATTCAGCTGGCCTGACGAATAGCCTGCACGGACGCTGGATCTTCCAACGCTGTTACGTTTCCAAGATCGAGACCTAGATATGCAGCTTTGATCACGCGGCGCATCACTTTGGCGTTTCGAGTTTTTGGAAGGGCGTCCACAAAGTAAACGGCTTTGGGTTTGAGTGCTTTACCCAAGCCGGCAACGAGCCTGCTGATCAGTTGATTCCTAAGGTCGTCTGAGGCGTAAGAGCCATCGGCCATTACACAAAAGGCCACAACGGCATCACCCTTCAACTCATCCGGGATGCCGATGGCCGCGCTCTCGACGACGCGCTCGTCCGCATTCAATATGGCCTCGACCTCCGCCGGTCCAAGCCGCTTACCGGCGACCTTGATGGTGTCGTCCGAACGACCGAGGATGTACCAGATGCCGTCTTCGTCAGTGGCGGCAAAGTCGCCGTGGACCCAAAGGCCGGGGATCTTTCGCCAGTAGGAATCGAGGTAGCGTTTGTCGTCGCCATGGAAACCCCGCGTCATGCCAATCCAGGGCTGCCGGATCACCAGTTCGCCGACTTCGCCGCGGACGCGTTCGCCTGCCTCATTGACGACATCCGCGTCCATACCAACGACGGGACCCGAGAACCCGCAAGGCTTGAGCGGTTGCACGAAGTTGCCGCAAACGATGCCTCCGCTAATCTCTGTACCGCCGGAATAGTTGAGGATGGGTTTCTTGCTATCGAGCACGTTCTCGAAGAGCCACATCCAGCTCTCAGGGTCCCACGGGCTGCCCGTGGACCCGACCGCCCGCAAGCCACTCACGTCATGCCTGGTAATGGGCTCGCTGCCGTGGGGCATCAACGCGCGGATGAGGGTTGGGGAGATGCCTAGGTGGGTGACGCCATGGCGCTCAACCATGGTCCAGGTTCGGTCGACGTCTGGGAAGTCCGGCGCGCCGTCGAAGAGCACCATGGTGGCCGCGTTCATCAGGGTGCCGAAGACGAGCCAGGGCCCCATCATCCAGCCCATATCGCTCATCCACCACATCACATCGCCCGGCTTGACGTCCATCGCGTGGCGCATGTCTTGTGCACCTTTTACGGGAAAGCCGCAGTGCGTGTGAACAGCGCCCTTTGGGTCGCCCGTCGTGCCGCTCGTGTAAATGAGCATCACCGTGTCCTCAGCGAACGTGCGTTCTGTTTCGGCGTTGGGAGTCTCACCGCCGGCTTGTATCAGCGACTCCCACGTCACATCGCGGTCACCAACATATTCCACATCCAACCCACAACGGCTATGGACGAACACCTTCTCGACGGTTGGGCAGGAGAGAAGAGCTTCATCCGCAACAGGCTTCATTGGGATGTCTTTGCCCCGGCGCTTCAAGCCATCCGACACAAACAGCGCCTTCGCGGAGCCGTCTTTCAGTCTCGTGGCTACGGCCTCCGCGCCATAACCCGAGAACAGCGGCAGCACCACACCGCCGATTTTGATGACGGCTAGAAACGCGATGACAAGTTCCGGCGTCATCGGCATGTAGAGGCCTACGGCGTCGCCTTTGCTGAGGCCATGCGCTCTCAACCCCGAGGCGCAAATGTTGACTTGCTTGTAAAGTTCGCTATACGTGAGCGAGCGGTCGTCGCCTTCCTCACTCTCGTAGCGAATAGCGTCTCGCTCCGCGACCTCAGTGGCCTGCCATTTGTCCAACAGATTGTGGACGATGTTCATCTTGCCATCCACGCACCACAGGGGCCGCGCAATGCCGTTCGAGGCATCCATGATATTCGTGTACGGCTCGTAGAACTCGACGCCGAGGTCCTTTAGCGCTGCGTCCCAGAATCGACCTACGTCTTCAAGTGCCCATTCGCACAGCGAGGAGTAACTGTCCAGCCCTTGCTTCTTCCAGAATGTCGCGAGGTTGGTCCGCTCGACGGATTCCGGTTTGGGCCGCCACGCAACAGATTGTCCGAAGGGGAATTGGGGCATGGTTCTAAATGCGTAGGGGCGTGTCGCAACACGCCCCTACATAGATTAAATCTATGAATCGATTACCGCGCCGCGTCCGCTGGCGAGGCATTCGTCACCGCTCCATCACCGGCGTGAGGAGGAATGGGGGCCGCGTCCGGCATCGGATGCCCGTGCTTCTCTGGCTGCCACGAGTAGATGTAGTCCTCGTCTTCTATGGCTAGTGCGTCCTTTGTCAGGTTCAGCGGTCGAAACGTGTCAACCATCACAGCAAGCTCGTGGGTTTCTTTCTTGCCGATGCTGGCTTCCGTGGTGCCGGGATGTGGGCCGTGCGGGATGCCGCCTGGATGCAGAGTGAACGATCCGCGCCCAACACCCTTGCGGCTCATGAAATCGCCCTCGGCGTAGTAGAGCACTTCGTCCGAGTCGATGTTGGAGTGGTTGTAAGGTGCCGGGATCGAGTCAGGGTGATAGTCGAACAGCCGCGGACAGAATGAACAGACCACAAAGTTGTTGGCCTCAAACATCTGGTGCACCGGCGGCGGCTGATGGATGCGCCCTGTGATCGGCTCGAAGTCGTGGATTGAGATCGCATAGGGATACATGTAGCCGTCCCAGCCCACAACGTCAAACGGATGGTAGCGGTACACGAACGGGTGCAGTTTGCCGTGTTTCTTGATCCGCACGATGAACTCGCCTTCCTGATCAAGTGTGTTGAGTTCGGTCGGCGGACGAAAGTCACGCTCACAGTATGGGGAGTTCTCCAGAAGCTGCCCCACGTCATTGCGGTATCGCTTCGGCGGTTTGAACTCCGTCGGCGCTTCAATAATCAGCAGCCGAGGTTGGACGTTCCCTTCAAAAACCCAGCGATGCGTGAGCGTGCGCGGAATATGGACGTAGTCGCCTTGACGGAACTCAACCGTGCCAAGCACGGACTCCAGCCGCCCTTCTCCATCATGGACGAACACGAGTTCATCGTGTGTCGCGTTTTTGAAGAACTCATTCTCCGACATGGCCTCTGTAGGCGCGCATAGCGCGAGGTCAACATCCGGATTGCCCATTATGTAGCGCCGTCCTGATAGCCAGTCTCCTCCCGGTTCTACGTTCTCACCAACGAAGTGACGATGCCTCAAGAAATCCTTGTCCGCGTACTCAATGGCATAAGGCTCAGGCTCCAATACCTTGTCGACGAGTGTCGGCGGGTGGATGTGGTAGGCGATGGACTGAATGCCGGAAAAGCCCTCTGCGCCGATTACTTCTTCTGTGTACAGCGCGCCGTCCGGCCTGGCAAATTGCGTGTGGCGCTTGTGCGGGATTCTACCGAGTTGTGTGTAGTAGGGCATCTATTCAATGTTTGATGGACGATGGAAGATGGTTGATGGAAGAAGACGCTAATGATCCTTTCGCCACTATCCATTTGCCATTACAAATTGCCTCTCGCTTCCTGTTCGCGCTCGATGGCTTCAAAGAGCGACTGGAAGTTGCCTACGCCGAACGAGCGCGCGCCTTTTCGCTGAATGATTTCGTAAAAGACAGTAGGACGATCTTCTACGGGCTTGGTAAAGATCTGCAACAAGTAGCCGTCGGGGTCGCGGTCAACCAGGATGCCGAGCCTGGCGAGTTCCTCCACAGGCTCATCAATTTGCCCAACGCGGGCCTGGAGGTCATCGTAGTACGTCGTTGGCACATACAGAAAATCGACGCCGCGATCACGAAGCTTGTTGACCGTGAGAAGGATGTCGTCGGTTTCCATGGCCACATGCTGGACGCCAGCACCACGATAGAAGTCCAGGTATTCGTCAATCTGGCTCTTTTTCTTACTCTCGGCAGGCTCGTTGATCGGGAATTTGATCCGTTCATTACCGTTTGCCATCACCTTAGACATCAGAGCCGTGTACTCGGTCGAGATGTCGTCGTCGGTAAAGGAAACAATGTTCTTGAAGCCCATCACATCGGCGTAGTAATCGACGTACTTGTCCATGTCGCCCAGGGCTACGTTGCCGACGCAGTGGTCGACATACTTGAGGCCTACGGGCTCTGGCTTCCAGTAGGGCTTGTCATAGGCTACAAAGCCGGGCATAAATAGGCCGTTGTAAGCACTGCGTTCCACAAAAGAGTGAATCGTGTCACCGTACGTGCCGATGGCCGAAATCACAATCCGGCCGTGTTCATCCTCAAGCGTCTCCGGCTCGCGGATGGGAATGCCGCCGCGCCTGGTAGTTTCCTCGAATGCGCTCGTCGCGTCATCTACCCAAAGCGCGAGGTCCTTCACGCCGTCGCCGTGCTGAGCAATGTGCTCTGCGATGGGGCCTTCAGGACCCATGGGCGTCGTCATCACAAACCGAATCTTGCCTTGCTGAAGCAGGTAGCTCGCCGCGCCGCGGTAGCCGGTCTCGGGTCCTTTGTAACCGGCTATTTGAAAGCCGAAAGCCGATGCGTAAAAATGGGCGGCTTGCTTCGCATTGCCCACGTAAAACTCTACGTAATCGGTGCCGTTGAGCGGCAGGAAATCGTCGCCTGGTGCAACAGCGTCAGGGGCGGTGGTGAGGTCGCGTTCGATAGTAGGGGCTTCCATGAACGAAGTGGTCAGATTCAGTGGGGAAGGGCCGGTTTTGCTAGCTAAGGTGAAACGGGAAAGCCTGTTTGTCGTTCCGAATCCTTTTACCTTTCCGGCTGCGCTAATCTACGATTTCATGCCCAATGCCGCAGTTTGAACTGGACAGCGTCGGACCCCAGAAGATCAACAGCATTGTTCGCGCTCGTTCTGCTAAAGAAGCCATTCTTCGGGCGTTGGAATTAAGCGATAATTCCGAGGTTGAAGTTTCTGAAGAGCAGGATGTGCAGGGCTGGAGAGATGTTTTCGTCAACGGCAAGGCTTGTTGTCGTGTTCGACTGCATCAACGAATGAAGTTTAGACGGGACTGATTTCGGATCAGATCCGGGGTTGCCTTTCCATTTCGGGTTGAAGTTGCTAACGTGCATTGAACTTCAGCATCTCGCCTCATGCGCAATATCCTATTCGGCCTCATTCTCTGTCTGCCAGCCGGGCTCCTCGCCCAACAGGCACCAGAGTGGGACTTGCTGCCCAACTCTCCATTTAACGGCTATCGGAGTGAAGACGTTTTTTTCGTAGATGCAAATAATGGATGGGCGGTAATCGGCAGCGGCGGCGGGCAAGTGTATCGAACGACGGATCAAGGAGAGAATTGGGAATTGGTTTCGAGCCCATCTGGATACCTGAGGAGTACGGGATTTGCCTCCACCACGAAAGGCTGGGTTGGCGTTCTGTTTAGCTCGGCCCAACTATATGAAACGAGCAACGGCGGTTCCACGATGGCTGATGTGACCAGCAGAATTCAGCCCGGAATTCCCGGCGGCATCTGCGGAATCTGGGTAGTAAACGATCAAGTCGTCTATGGCGTAGGGCAGTACAATGGACCCGCCTACGTTATAAAGACCACGAATGGCGGAGCCTCATGGACATCCACTGACCTCTCTGCTTTTCTGGGTACGCTCGTTGATGTTTACTTCTTTGATGAGATGCATGGGCTGGCTTTGGGAGGATTCGGCGAGCTGAATGGTGATATCGTGCCACGGATAATCGGCACAGACGATGGCGGTGCGACGTGGACTGTTCGCCATACTGCGAACTCGATCGAGCGGGCATGGGGGTGGAAGTTGTCGTTTCCAACGCCGAACATTGGCTATGCCTCTATCGAGTTCTTTAACGATCCGATGGACGGCTATCTCTTGAAGACAATTAATGGTGGGGAGACGTGGACAGAGGTACCTGTCCCCGGTGGAGGCAGCATGCAGGGCGGAGGATTTATTACGCCCGATCTCGGCTGGACAAGTGGGAGAGGCGTCACGTCGGTGACAACAGACGGTGGCGACTCGTGGCAGCAAATTGCTCTGGACGATGGCGGTATAAACCGCTTCCGGTTCCTGGGAGACAGTCTTGGCTTCGCAGCAGGGCATCAGATTTACCGCCTGGGGCCCCTTCCGGTGGCTAATGAGGAGTCGGTTGATGAACTGGCGTCGGGCTTTGAGTCTATATCTCCTAACCCATCGCCGGGCCCGATAAACATTACCTACACATTGGCTCGACTCGGCGATGTACGCGTATCCGTTTACGATTTGCTTGGCAGGGAAGTAGCTGTTCTGCTTCAGAGATGGGAGACACGAGGTCGGCACACTGTTGTTTGGGACCCTAAATCAGCGAGTGGTCCCCGTTCCACAGCAACCTATGTTGTTCGTTTGCAGACCGAGCGGGGTATCACCTCGAGGCTCGTGACGCTCCTCGGTGGATAGCGAGGCCGACTTCATAATGTGTCTAACTATTACAATCGAACCTCTCGACGTCCAGCACACGGATGCGACGCAGCGCTTGGTTGCAGATCCACGCGTAACGAAATACACGCCAAAACCAGAACCCTATCCGGAGGGTGAGGCCGCGCGCGAAATTGAACGAGCCATTGCAGATCGGGATGCTGGCACGGCGTTCTGCTTTGCAATTTTGGCCGATGGTGCGTTTGCTGGCGTGTGCAAACTCAAGGAGGTCACCGACGAGCAGGGCGAGCTTGGCTATTGGATCGCTGTGCCGTTTTGGGGGAAAGGTGTTGCGACACGCGCGGCCCGGTTAGTTATCGAGTACGCGTTTCGCGACTTGAAACTTACTCGCCTCATCGCACACACGATGGAAGAGAACACGCCATCTTCGCGTGTGCTGGAGCGCCTCGGGTTCAGCTTCGTTCGGCGTGAGGCCAACACACATCCGAAATGGTCGGGCAACGCAATGGTGCTTCAATACGAGCTGACACGTTCATCCTGGAAGATCTTCAACTCAAACGAGGAGTAACTCGCCGTCAAATCAGGCTTTTCGACTCCACGCGCTGCAGTAAGGACTCGCCACATTGTTTGCAGTAACGGGCATCTTCATCATGGGGTGACTGCCCGCAGCGACGGCACTCATTTTGAAAGCCCTGATCCGATCGCTTGCCCATAGAGCGGCGTGTCATTTCAGCTGTAACAATCCCCGTTGGGACGGCAATGATTCCGTACCCCAAAATCATGATCATTGACGCAAAGGCTTGTCCGATGTCCGTTTGTGGGGAAAGGTCTCCATAACCAACCGTTGTAAGGGTGACAATCGCCCAGTACACGCTCTTGGGAATGCTGGTGAATCCATTTGCCTCACCCTCGATCATGTACATCATAGAGCCTAGAATCACGGTCAGCGTGAGCACCGTGAACATGAAGATGAGGACTTTTCGTCTACTGTCCCTTAGCGAATTGACGAGTAGCTCAGCCTCCGTAAGGTATTCGGCCAGTTTTAGTACCCGGAAGACGCGCAGGATGCGCATCAGCCGGACGACCAGGAAAAACTGCGCTCCCGGAATCAACACGCTTATGTACGTCGGAATAACGGCTAACAGATCAATGACGCCGAAGAAGCTGCGCGCATAACGAAGGGGTCGATCCACGCTAATGATGCGAAGAAGGTATTCGACGGTAAACAGGATGGTAAAGACCCACTCCGCAGTACGGAGGAACTCCGGATAACTCGCCCGAAACGACCCGACGCTTTCGAGCATCACAACAAGCACGCTGGCCACTATGGCAAAGATCAGCGTGACATCGAAAGCTTTCGCGAGCGGGGTGTTCGCCTCAAAAATGATGTGGAAGATCCGCGCGAATACCGGGTTCTTCCTCGGGCCAAATACGCCCGAAAGCGGCGTGGCGGAATGTGGATGACCGAGTCGGCGAGAGGTGCGCATTGCTTTCTTGCTAGACCGCCAAAGATAGGTCTGTGGTCTTCACAACGAAGAGGGCTCAGTGCAATTCAGGAAATCGACAGGATGCGTTCGAAACGGTCTGTTATCTGTTCGATATCGAACGTCGCTTCCGCATAGGCACGTGCGTTTCTGGATGCTGCGTCCCGTTTTTCTACATTATCCAACAATTTGGCGGCTTCGTGAACAAAGGCCGTTGGAGCTGTTGGCGGAACGACGATACCTGCCTTGTTTCGCGCTACTATCCTGGCTGCAAGGTTTTCGGGAGGTACGGCAAGAAGAATGGCGCGCCCAGCACAGAGGTAGGTGAGCACTTTGGATGGAACGGAGAAAACGCCTGCATCAGGTTCCAAGATTGCGACGAGCACGTCTGCGGATGCGAGCACGTCCGGAAATTCCTCAAACGGCTGATAGGGGAGGATGACCAGTCCTTCCAGGTTGTGCTCGGTCTTCTTCGCTCGCAGCCAGTCGCCGCCGATGCCTTCGGTGATCGCAACTACGCGGACGGAATCGTCGTCCTTCCAGCGGAGGGCAAGATTGAGAAGCAGCTCAGGGTTGTGCTTCATACCCAACGTGCCGGAATACAACAGAACCTGCTTCTCGGCGAGGTCAAACGCCTCACTCCAGCCGTTCTTCTTAGGACGAACGGGCACTTCATTAAGAGGAGCCCAGTTCTCGACAACATGGACCCGTGCGGGATCCACTCCCCAATCTGTCAGCGTGGCCTGAAAGTCGCTTGTGATGACGACGATTGCGTCGCTGTCGCGAAGAATGCGTTGCTCCATTCCGAGATAGAATCGACCAGCAAACTCGCCAAGAACAGGAATCCTACGTCGAAGCAAACGATGAGCCGCCACCGAAATCAAATCCTGTAGCCAGTTGACAAACCGGATGTCATTCTCGACGCACCACTGCTGAAGAGGCGCGAGTGCATCCAGAGGGGTATTGGCAGCCAGCACTACGTCCGGTTGGAACTTTCTTACTCGGTCAACGAGTAGCGCGCCGTATTCCTTTTCTTTCCTCCGACGAGCGAAGAGTCCGCGGAGCGAACTCTTGTACTTCTCGACGGGATTGGAAAGTGCAATCGGGTCCGGCTCAAACCCAACAGCGTCTTCATCGCGACGGGCCAGCGCACCGTGGGGCGTCTGATTTGTGGAAGAGTAACCGTGCCGTACGGTGTGGCCACGTTCAGCAAGCGCGCGGGCCAACTGTACCTGAAAGGGGTGTCCGGCGTAGTCGTGGAGGTAGACGCGCATTTGAAGCAAAAAAATCGCGCTCGAACGTTCGAGCGCGCTCACAACTTACAGCGAGGCTTGGACGAAGAAGCGGGCATCTGGGATAGTATTACGAATTTCCTCCTTCAGATCTACCCCCGGCATGGCGACATCTTCAGGTAGTTCCGATCTACGTTGTCGAGTCGGGAGCGTGAAATGGCTTGGCTAAATCTCTTCGCACGCACGCGCAAATTGCTTCTTCTAAAGGTTCGATCGCCGGCCTGATTCCGTGGTTTTGTCACCTCTCGAGGGTCGAATTAATGGCTGGCGAATGTGTCTCAGGTTTGCTCTGCGTCTCTACATTGAAAACTTTGTACAGCGAGTTGTCGACCGCGCACATTGTCCAAGCATATGGACTGTTCCTATCCCTTGGCCGCGAGGAAATGAGCGAACCCGTAGCATTTAAGCGCAACATCGGTCTATTCCTCGCGACGATGATCGGGATCGGCGCAATGATGGGCCCGGGAGTTTTTGCGCTGCCGGGTGAGTTGGCGCACATGATCGGGCCACTCGGGATCTTCGTCTACCTCGTGATGGGGATCCTGACAATCTTTACGGCTCTGAATTATAGCGAACTCGGCGCCGCGATCCCATTGGCGGGTGGCGGCTATTCCTTCGCGAGTCGCACGCTCCCCAAGCCAATCGCATTTTTCACGGGCTGGTTCTTCTGGATCGGCAATACGTTAGCGTGTTCGCTTTACGCCGTAATCTTCGCGCTAACCGTCAAGACCTACTTCTGGCCCGGAGCCAACATCGCGCTGTTGGCCCTTGCGACTACGCTCGTCTTCACCGCCACGAACCTCCGTGGTATGTCCGAAGCGATCAAGGTCATCACGGTGATGAACCTCATCGAACTGGTCATCCTGATTGGCGTCGCCGTATTGGGAGCGATGAAGGTTGAGGCCTCCAACCTAGTGCCGTTGGCGCCGTACGGCATCGAGCCATTCATGCCTGCGATGGCGCTCATCTACATTTCGTACGTGGGCTTCGAATTGATCACGGTCGCGTCCGAAGAAATAATCAACCCGGGCAAGACGATTCCCCGGGCCATTATGATCACGCTCGGAGTCGGCACCGCGATTTACGTCTTCATCGTCTGGGTGATGATGGGCACGGTACACCATACTACGCTGAGCGAGAGCCAGGTCCCATTCATATTCGTCGCCGACACGCTATTTGGCCCCTGGGGGCGCTGGGCCGGGATCATCGCGACGATCATGGCGAGCCTGTCGGCCTTTAGCGTCACATTGGGCGCGAGCGCGCGGGTTTTGTATGCCCTAGGGCGAGACGGGCATGTCCCCCAGGTTCTCGCGAAGCTGCATCGGACGTATCGGACGCCTCATATTTCGCTCTTCATCTGTGCTGGACTGGTGATCGTGTTCAGCGCGTCGGGAGTTGTGAAATTCGTCGCCTCACTCAGCGACTTCGGCTACTTGATGGGGCTCGGCATCGTCAACTACGCCGTGATCTCGCTTCACCAGCGAATGCCCAACCTTCGGCGACCCTTCAAGGTGATGCTGTACCCCGTAGTCCCGATTCTGGGCGTCATCACGACGTGGATGTTCGTCCCGGCTCTCGAACTTCGAAGCTTTCTCCTGGGCGGTCTGCTGACGCTCATTGGAGGAGGCGTCTACCTGTTGACCCCGGCCAATCGGGCCGAATTGAGGCGGATGCTTGACGTCCGGGACAGAATCAATCTTTGGCTTCTAACCTTACGGAGGAAACGAATGCGTGTACTCATAATCAGTGGCGACCGACAGGGACAGAATATCGCCGACCGGCTGTTGGCGGCAGACGAGTATCGGCTCGTGTTCCGTTCGGCGGAGCACCAGATCACCTTCATCGAAGAAGACGAAGGCCGATGCGCCGAGCTAGAAGCACGTTACCACGTCCCAATTTATCAGGGAGACGGGACGAAGCTGGAGCTATTGGAGCAGGTCGGGCCCTCAAATGTCGATGTCGCGATCGCCGCTTCGGATGACGACAATCGGAATGTGATCACGGCGCTTCAGGCGCGGCGATTGGGCATCAACCAGGTAATCGCCATCGTTCAGGACCCAGATTATATGTCACTGCTGGAGAGCAACGGGGTTGTCGCCATGAGTGCGCCGTGGGCGACCGCAACGATGGTCGAGAATTATCTGGACCGGCCCGGCGTCTCCGAACTCTTCGAGATAGGTACAGGCGTCGCTAGCCTTGTCGGCGTAATAGTGCCTGATGGAGCTAAGGTCGTTGGCAAGGAAATTCGCGAAATCGACATTCCGGGCGCATGCGTCGTCGCCGCCATTATCCGCGGTAAGGACTTCGCCGTCCCCAGAGGCAATACGGAGATCCGCGGCGGGGACCAGGTAGTTTTTGTTGGCCCAACATCTGCCATAAAGAGCGCGCAAGACATCTTCTTACTCGAACAATAGCCGCCCGCAATCGATCTTACCATCGGAGCATACGAGAAACACTTTAACTGCCGTCCCGACTAGGTCGGGATATGAACCGTGCTCTCCTCTCGTTCTCAAAGCTTGTGGCGCGAGAGAGACTTGAACTCTCGGCCTCCGGGTTATGAATCCGACGCTCTAACCAGCTGAGCTACCGCGCCAAGCAATGTGAGGATACGCCGACCTGCAGAAGTCAATCAAGGGAAGTTTGGTCGAAGGCAGCGCTGGAGAAACTAGATCTCTCGTCCCGACTTCGCCGGGATATGAACCCGACGCTCTAACCAGCGAAGGTACAGCGCCGTGTGGAGGGAAAGGATACGGCGTTTCGGAGCCCACGGGCAATATGCATTCTGAGGAGAGGTAGGAGAATCTGGCTGTGAGCAAGGCCCTTGGTCGCGTACATTCCCTCGTCGCTTCAGTGCCTCCCACGTAAAACTGACTGTGTCTGCCACTTTCATTATCGGACAACCTCGCGTTCAGGATGCAATTGCCCACGCTGCCTCGAGTGGGCGCGTCGCTCAAAGTTATCTGTTCCACGGGCCGGACGGAACGGGCAAGAAGGCTGCGGCGCTGGCGTTCGCGCAGACGCTGCTATGTGAGCAGAAAAGCGGCCATGATGGACTGGCATGCGGCAAATGCCTGCCATGCACAAAAGCGCAACGCGGCCTACATCCCGATATCCACATTTATCTGCCGCATCCAAAGGACACGAACGTCAGCAAGATTTCGGAGCGCATCCAGCGGATATTCGTTAACCCATATGCCCAAGTAGACTTCAAGCGACGCCCTTCTCTTGATGATGCTGGAAAAACCTCCAGCGGTATGGTTATTTATCATGCTGGTTACATCGAGAGTATTCAACGGGAGTTCTACCACGTGCCTGTGGAAGGCACGTACAGCATAGGCATTCTGGTCGATGCCGACTTCATCCAGACCGCAACGGCCAACAAGTTTTTAAAGATGCTGGAGGAGCCCCCAGAGCGCACAATCCTCATCCTGACTGCCGAACGAACGGACACGATGCTGCCAACCATTCTGTCTCGTTGTCAGCATGTACGGTTCGATCCGCTCATGCCTATTGATATTGAACAGGCGTTGATTGAGCGAGAACACGTGGAGGCCCAACGAGCTTCGTTTGTGGCCCGAATGGCAGACGGTTCATTTACAGCAGCGCTCGAGTTGTTGGATAATGAGGATATCGGCGAGCGTCGTGCTTTGGCAATAGAGTACATCCGCCAGTCTTTTTCCAAGCATCCCGACCGTGTGATGCCGCTGATTGAGCAAATCTCAAAATTGGGCCGCGAGCCAGTCAAGCAACTGATGGGACTGATGCTGAGTTGGGTTCGTGATATTGTTCTCTTTCAGGCAGCAGGCGCCGCCGCATCCCTCATAAATGTTGATCAGTCGGAGGCTATCCAGAAGTTTGTAGCAGGGCTGCCTGACGCAGATTCCGCCTCGATGGTGAGCCATATTGAGGCGGCGGCCCAACTTATTGAACGCAATAGCCATGTTGGGTTGACGCTTACAGTTTTGTCGGACGCGCTGAGCGATTCCATGCGCGGAAATGATCGGGCTCAACTTTTCGAGTCGCTTGATTCCCCAGCGGTCGTGATGGCCTGACGCCTACGTCAATTCTACGAGTTCGAGGTCGAAAATAAGATCCTTGCCAGCAAGAGGGTGGTTGGCATCCAACGTCACGTTTTCGTCGGATACGTCCGATATCACAACTTGAAGTGATCCGCCGTCTTCCATGCCAAGCTGGAGGGGCAGGCCAACTTCTGGCGCAACGCCTTCAGGGAAGTCATCTATGGCAACCTGTACGATGGCATTCGGATCGGCTGGACCGTACGCCGCGGCGCAAGGAATCTCAATGGTCTTCAATTCGCCGACTTCCATGCCTTCCACTCCCGAATCGAAGCCTGGAATTACTTGACCGCTGCCAAGCGTAAAGGCGAGTGGCTCACGCCCTTCTGACGAATCAAAAACAGTTCCGTCGTGGAGGCGTCCTTTGTAGTGAATGCGAACGGCGTCGCCGGATTTAGCGGTAGACATGCGATGTTGGATTGCGAGAAACACCTCCCACGGGCCACGAACCGATTCGTTTCGTCCTCATAGAATCTCCGCCATCACCAAAGAATACTATCTCTAGGCTTTCACCTGGAGGCCGTTGGCTGACAACATTTTGGTAGAAGCCAACCGACCCCAGAGCCTCAGGAGTTCTACAGTGACTGGCCTTGCTCATTGGAGTGCTAAGGGTGTCAAATCCTTCAAGCTTCGTGGTCGATGGGCTTCGTGTTGTCAAGATTTCTCAAAAGGAAAACGAGAAGTCCCACTGCGACAAGCAGAGCGACAATTCCGGCCAGCGGTCTTCCAAACAACAGCCATCCAACGCCGAACAAAGCGGCGTAAACGAGCACGCAGCCACTAACCCAATGGATCGCCATCTTGCCGAGACCACTGTCTGGCTGGATGTGTGGATGACTTCGCGCTACACGAGACCATCCTGGCCCACCGGGCCGGATCTCCTGATAGAAGGCGTCCAAGACAGCTGCGTCGGTCGGGCGTGTAAGGAACGTTACAACTACCCAGGCGATGGTCGTGATGGCAACGATGCCGAAGAGGTTGATAGGAAACTCGGCCGTCAGGAACGGAACATCAATGCCAATAAGTTGAAGGGCAACGAGGCCGAGCGGTACGAGCGTGGCAGTGAGTTCGCTCCACGCATTTACCCGCCACCAGTACCAGCGCAGGATCAGAACGAGGCCCAAGCCGGCTGAAGCGCTGATAATTAGCCCCCACGCGCCCGAGACAGACTCGAGCTGTGTCGCAACCAGGAAGCCAAAAACGGCCAGGCCAAGCGTCATCAAGCGAGAGATGAGAACGTAGTGTTTCTCGTCCCGGCCCTTCGCCACAAAGCGCCTGTAGCCATCGTTGATTAGGTAACTCGTGCCCCAATTCAATTGCGTTGAAATCGTGCTCATGAACGCGGCTAGGAAGGCGGCGAACAACAGGCCGAGCAGACCCGGGGGCAGCGTTTCCTTCATTACTAGCACGTAGCCCTCGCGCGTCTGCTCCAGATCGGGGTAAAGGACGAGCGCGACAAGCGCCACGATTATCCACGGCCAAGGCCGTAGGCAATAGTGGGCGACGGAGAACCAGAGTGTGGCAAGTACAGAGTCTTTCTCCGACTTTGTCGCGAGCATCCGTTGCGCGACATAGCCTCCGCCGCCTGGCTCTGAGCCGGGGTACCAGCTCGAGTTCCACTGAACCGCGAAGTAGGCCACGAATGCCCAGCCTGTGATCACAAACATACCTGCTCCTTCCGCAGCCTCACCGCCAACTGTTGGGAAGAAACGGAAAGTCTCGGCGGGGAGACGTTCAACCAGTCCCGACAACCCGCCGACTTCTGGAAGATCTAGGGCAAAGATTGCCAGCGCGACGGATCCGACCATTGCAATGCAGAACTGAAAGACATCAGTTACTGCGATGCCAATTAGTCCGGAAAGAAGTGAGTAGGCCGCGACGAACAACATCAGCAGACCCACCACTGCCATAGGCGCACCGAAGTGCAGACCAAGGAGGTTGAACGACTCGCTGCCAAAAAGCGTCATGCCGGGGAAAAGGACACGTAGGACGGTCTCCATCGCCAGCACGACCCAGCCGATAATGATGGCATTCATGAACAGCCCGAAGTAAACCGCTTTTATGCCTCGGAGGGACGCCGCCGCAGGTCCGTGGTAGCGCATCTCAACAAACTCGACATCCGTAAGCACACCACTTCGTCGCCAGAGTTTGGCGAAGAAAAACACAGTCAGAATGGCACCGAAGGCCATATTCCACCACAGCCAGTTACCAGAGATGCCACTTTGCGCTACAAGCTCAGTTACGGCAAGCGGCGTGTCGGCGGCGAATGTTGTGGCCACCATGCTCGTCCCGGCCAGCCACCAAGGCATGGATCTGCCCGACGCGAAAAACTCCGCCGTGTTCTTCGATGCGCGGCGGGCGTACCACGCCGCAATGGATAAACTGACGGCAAGGTAAACGGCAACGAGGCCCCAGTCGAACCCGGTCATAGGCGTCTTGCAAAACGTGATTCGGAGAAGGTAGCGGAGTTCACGATCATCCGGAAAGCCTTGGTCTGGCCGTTACAAAAAAACGCGACTCGCCAGATGGACGAGTCGCGTAAACGGTAACCGGGTGGTAGTTGTCCAGATTACATCTGGAAGACGACGAGGACTCCAAGACCGACGAGCATTGCTGCTACGGCCATGATGGGTATCAGGCGGTGCATGTGAGAGTAGTGGTTGGGATAAGTAGCGTGAGGATCCCGCCGGACCGCTAGGAACGGCTCTCATTCGAAGCTAATGGGGTAGTTGACTTAATGCAAGCGCTCCGAGTAAGAAGCATCGGACACTTCAATCATCACCTTAAGTGTCTTTCTAGTCCGTGATACGACAGGTTAGATTCCGGCGCCACCACGCCTCGCAGCCAGTCTGGAGTTCTTTATGCGCACTCGTATTTCCCTGTTCATTACACCGCTGCTGTTTCTATCCCTAACGCTGACCACAGCGTGTCGGGCTGATTCAACCGGGAATTCGGCTTCAGTTCATTCGGACACGAGTCGAACTGCAGTTGAAGCTCGCCATGGCATGGTCGTCGCGGGGCAGGCAGACGCTGCTCGCATCGGAGTTGAGGTATTGCAGGAAGGCGGTAATGCCGTTGACGCAGCCATCGCAGTGGGCTTCGCATTAGCCGTAACGCTGCCCAATGCGGGAAATGTTGGCGGTGGTGGCTTCATGTTGATCCGATTTGCGGACGGTTCGACGACCAGTCTCGACTTCCGGGAGCGGGCTCCGGCTGCGGCAACTCGAACGATGTACGTCGATCCGTTAACAGATCAGGTGCGCCCCGATTTGAGCACACGTGGACATCTTGCCGTCGGTGTGCCCGGCACAGTGGCTGGACTTCTAAAGGCTCATGAACAACACGGCTCGCTACCATTTGAACGACTTATCGAGCCGGCTATCGAATTAGCCGCGGAAGGGTTCTTCTTAGCCAATCGGCAGGCGCGACTCTTCAATCGCTATCAGCCGGAGTTTTCAGATTTCGAGAGCACGATGCGGTATTTCTCGAAGCCGGGGGGCGCCAGTTACGTTGGCGGCGAGTTGTTTGTGCAGGAAGACCTGGCTGCTGTGCTGCGTCGAGTCCGCGATCAGGGGTTTGACGGATTTTACAATGGCCGCACTGCGGATCTAATCGTGGCTGAAATGGAACGGGGCGGGGGATTCATCACGCACGAAGATCTTGCAACGTACGAGCCTGTTGTGCGCGAGCCTGTTTTCGGAGCGTATCACGACCATCGAGTCATCTCGATGGCGCCCCCATCATCCGGCGGTGTTTCATTGATTCAGATGCTGCAGGCTCTGCAGCCGTTTCCTCTGCGCGCGATGGGTTGGCAGAGCCCGGAATCCATTCACCTTTTTGGTGAAGTGATGCGACGCTCCTACGCTGATCGAAGCCACTGGATGGGCGACCCGGCTTACGCGGATGTGCCAGCAGAAGCACTCATGGACAGGGAATACGTGACATCCCGTATGACGACATTTAGCTCAGAGCGCGCTTCCACGAGTCAGGAAGTTGGTCATGGGACGCCTCCGGATTTGCCCGAGGAAAGCACGGAAACGACCCACTTCTCTATTGTTGATGATGCCGGAAACGCGGTAGCCGTCACCTACACAATCAATGACTTGTACGGCTCGAAGCTCGTTGTGGATGGTGCTGGATTCTTCCTCAACGACGAAATGGACGACTTTACAGCCGCGCCTGGAGAGCCCAATCTTTGGGGTCTTGTTCAGGGGGAACGCAACTCCGTTCGGCCGGGAGCGCGTCCAGTTTCTTCCATGACGCCGACTATCCTAGAGGATCCGGAGGGTCGTCTGTTTATGGTCGTGGGATCTCCTGGAGGCGCGCGCATCATAACAACCGTGCTTCAGGTCATTACAAATGTGATTGACTACCGCATGGACATTCAGGCAGCTGTGTCTGCTCCTCGCTTCCACCACCAGTGGCTGCCGGACGACCTTCAACATGAGAGCGGTTTCACTTCCACAACGCTGGCATCGTTGGAGTCTTTAGGCTGGTCGACGCGACGAATCTCAACGTTTGGAGCCGCAGATGCGATCCTTGTTGAATACGACACGGCGGGAGTTCGAACGATTCAAGGCGGTGCCGATCCTCGCCGCGAAATGGATACGGCGGTTGGCTACTGATCAGTCGTTCTCGTCCTTCTCCACGCCCATCTCTACGGGCACCGGGTAGTTCTTCGTGAAGCACGCGTTGCAATAGTTGCTACGGTCGTCGTGTGCCTCTTCCACAGCTTCCATCATACCGTCAACAGAGAGGTAGGCAAGGGAATCTGCCCCTAACCACTCTGCGATCTTGTCGATGGACTCCTGCTGGTTCGCCACAAGCTCTTGCGGGCTAGGAAAGTCCATTCCGTAGAAGCACGGAGACACGACTGGCGGGCTGGCTACACGGAAATGAACTTCCTTTGCACCCGCATCGCGGACCATCTTGACGAGCTGCCTGGCTGTCGTGCCGCGAACGATAGAATCGTCTACCATAACAATCACGCGATCTTTCAATACGCCACTGACCGTGTTGAATTTCGTCTTTACTTTAAACTCGCGTGATTCCTGACCTGGACTAATGAATGTGCGCCCCACGTAGTGATTTCGGATGAGGCCTATGTCCAACTTGCACTTCCTGCCAATCTTGTTAGACTCCGACACGTAGCCAATCGCTGCTGTGTTGGATGAATCAGGGACGGCCATCACAATAGGTCGTTTCTCGCCCTTGACCCGCTTTGGGACGGGGGCGTCGTGGGCCATCTTCTTGCCCATCTTCCGCCGGACCTTGTCAACCATCTCGCCAAAGATCATGGAGTCCGGGCGGGAGAAGTAGACGTACTCAAATACGCATTGGCTGACGCCATTCTTGCGGGGAATGCAGACGCCATCAAACGCGCCGCCGCTCTCCATCCGCTCAATCCCTTCTTTGTCGATGATGAGGATCTCCCCAGGCTCAACATCTCTCACATACTCGCCGCCTAAGATGTCGAATGCACAGGTTTCGGAAGCAACCCCGTAGGTCGCCGTTCCATCAGGCTTGACGAACCTTCCAAGAGCAAGCGGCTTAAAACCATTGGGGTCCCGGACAGCGATAAGCGCGTCGTCCGTCAGAATTACAAGCGAGAATGCCCCCTCGACCTGATGGAGTGCGTCAATGATTCGGCGAATCGGGCCGTTGTCTTTGCTCTGCGCAGCAAGATGTAGGATCAACTCGGAGTCGGACGACGAGTTGAAAAGGGTTCCTCGAGCGACCAGTGCCTCGCGTATCGACCGCGAGTTGGAAAGGTTGCCATTGTGTGCAAGGGCCAGATTCCCTTCCTGGTAGTGAACAACAAACGGCTGGATGTTCGCGGGGTTTGTCGCGCTACCACTCGTTGAGTAGCGCGTATGGCCGATTGCGCTGTCGCCAACAAGCGTTGACTCGAACAATTGCTCGTCGTTGAAAACATCCAGAACGAGCCCGAACCCTTTGTGCTGGGGCATCACATGGCGGCCCTTCTCTTCGTCGAACATTGCCGTGACGATTCCCGCCGATTCTTGCCCGCGGTGCTGCAATGCGTGAAGGCCGAAATAGGCCATCCGAGCCGCATCAGGGTGATCAAGAACGCCGAACAGGCCGCAATGATCGCGGGCTTTGTCCATGGTGCTACACGGTGGGTAGGACGAAAGTTAGTAGCATTTCGAGTATCGTATGCGAAGCCAGCGAGACTTTCATCCGCGCATCCTCAGAGTAGAATCAAGCCAGCAGCGACGAGGACTCCAACCGCATCGGCAACCAGATCGCGTTGGGAGAAGTGGGGCAGGTGTTTCCGCTGGCTATCCATGATCTCCTTGAGCAACCCTGCTGACAATGCCGTCGATATCGAAAGGGGGAGAGCCTCGCCCTGAGTAAGATCCAGTTTGCTTTCGTACACGTATTGCGACGATACCGTGATCAGGAAACTGGCTCCAACATGCATTGCCTTGTCGCGTGCAAGCCATTCGTCTGGGGGTATCTCGATCTCCAGCGTGTCAGAAGAAACAGGTTCGAGCACGCGACCACCCCAGACCCAGGAATCGTAGCTCACCGTCTGCGCAGACAAAATGCACGGCGCCGCAAACAGAAGGACAAATAATGCCGTCCGTTGTCTGCGGTCCGCGGTCATAAATATCACGTGTCCATCGGCAATTGATAGCCTTCTTTCGGCATCTCTCCGCCGAGAAGCTTGCCCATCGCGAAACCCGCACCACCAAAGAGAATCGTGCCCGCAATGATCAGGATGAAAATTCCAGACGCAGGATAGTTGTCGTAGCGGACAGAGACATTCTGAGACGTAGTTGCCCCGGCAGAAATCACGTCAATCCGCGCCACGCCAGACTGAGTCGGCGTCCACTCGAACGACGTGCCCGATACATCCAGCGTGACGACTTCAGGAATGGCACTGTTTGGGCGCCAGGTTACGGTTACAGTGTCTGCCGGAACATCCAGCGTGACTCGAACGGGCCGGTTTATGATGGGTGCCTCGGGGGCTTCATCTTCGGCAGGAGTGGGAAGCGGCTCAAACGTAATCTGCCCCGTTGCCGGAAGGGCTAGAAGAAAACCGAGCGCGAGGAGTGCTAGCGTGCGAAGCATGGGTCAGGCCGGGTTAGATACGTTGTGAGGCGCGTGCTCTTGGGTTGGACGGTTGGTCAATACGTAAGACATCACAACCGTGGAGAGGAACCAGAAAACCGGAAGTGCGGCGGGAAGCCACTGGTAGCCCTCCATATCGTAGGTCGATCCATACAAGCCGCCGGACAGATCCTGCCACAGCGTCCCAGCGATCACGAGGCTAAGGATAATTGGAATGACAAACTTGATCTGCACGTTGAACCAAGGACCGAGATTGAACTTCGAATTTTTGTTCACGAACGCTCGGAGTTTGTCTGCACCTAAAATCCAACCAATCAGGATGCATTCAAAGAGGCCACCAATGAGGAGGCTATAGCGGAATGCCCAGTGATCGACGATATCAAGGAGAGTCAGACCGAGCGTTCCATCGCCGGACAAGGTCGGATCAATCACATTTGGAAGCGCAAACGCGAACGAGCCAACTATGCCGGGTACCATGACCATAGTAAGCCCTTTGGCCCGCGAGATACCCAGCTTGTCGATTAGGGACGACGCCATGCCTTCCACCAACGAAACAGCGCTTGTCAGCCCCGCAATGACAAGGAGGAAGAAGAAGAAAGCTCCGAAGGCTTTCACGCCGAACGGGAAGTTGGCGATGCCCTGTGGAATGGCGAAGAACGAGAGCGAGAGCGTCGTTCCCGCCGGGTTCAGTGCGTACACGAACAACATTGCGAAAATGGCCACGCCCGCGATGTACTCAAACCCACAGTTCAGGAAGCTGACCAGCATTGAGTTGTTGATCTGATCAGCGTCTTTTGGCAGATAACTGGCGTAGGCCACCATCGTGCCAAGGCCCAGCGAGAGCGAAAAGAACATCTGAGCGAACGCGCCCTGCCAGACGTTCACGTCCATGATGCCGTCCATGTTAGGCGTGAAAAGGTAGAGCACGCCATCTACACCGCCAGGGAGGGTGAGGCCGCGAACGATTAGGATGATCATAAAGAGCCACATCAACGGGACGAAAATGCGGACGGCGGCTTCTATCGTTTTCGTGCCTCTCCAGAGAATCAAGATGGTCATGCCCCAGATGGCGGCAACAGAAAGCATCGGTGCCCACGTAGCGATCATCCCAAAGAAGTAAACCGTTGCGTTCGGACCATCGGTCGGCGTATCCATGCCCGTAAAAGGAGCAATAGCTGGATCAGTCAGAAGCCCACCAAATGCACCAACAAACATCGTCAGCGCCCAGCCAAGGATGGTGATGTAGTACATCGTGATGAAAAGGGCGCACGAGATCGTCCACCATGCGGCGTATTCGCCCCTTTTCCCGACAAGTTGGCGCATCGCGACCGGGAACGACTTGCCCGTCATCGTACCAATCGAGAACTCGATGATCATTACGGGGATGCCGAGCACGAACAGCGCAATGAAGTACGGCAGATAGAACGCGCCACCGCCGTACTGGTACGCGTTCGACGCGAAGAAGACAATGTTACCGAGTCCAATTGCCGAGCCCGACGCCGCGAGAATGAAACCGAGCTTCGATTTCCACGCGCCGCGATCTTCGGCCGGGTTGGGGGTGAGTTCTGCCACGATGGAGTGGTTTAGTGAACGCTGGGTGAAGCCGAGAAGCTACGGAATTAGCATCGGTTGGCGAAAGGCAGTGCCGCCTATGCTAATCACGCTCTGGAGGTGGCCCCAAACCCATCTCTCCCAAAACATTATCGAGGATTGCCCGCCGCGCTGTTCGCATATCGAAATAAGGTCCATCGGATTCGATGTTGAGGGCATACACCCACACGTCGTCGTCTTTCTCAACCCATCCGACAATCCAGCCTACTTCGTCCGAGCGGTCCTCCTCGGTCCACGTCCAGCCGGTCTTGCCGTAGAGCGTGTAGCCTGGCTTATCTCCCAGGATCATGATTTCACGGACGGCTTCCTGAACTTGTGGTCGGAAAGCCAGCTCGCCAAGTCTGAGTCTATTCAGGTAGGCCACCTGCTCGTTCGCCGAAATCGCCAACGGCTCTCCCAGCCAGAACATGCGGATGTCATCGCCGATGAGGCCGTTACCATAGGGCTCACGAGCGAACGCTTCTTCGTAGGGCCCCTTGCCAATTTGCTCCGCCAACTCCTGAAACAGCCAGACGGTTGAATTGCGCATGCCCATACGTAGCGAGTGGTCCTGATCCCACGCGCCGCCGCGCTCGACGCCGTCCCATGCGTACATCGTATCCGCGCTTGGCACAACGCCCGTTTCGAGAGCAACGAGGCTGTTGTAAACCTTGAACGTTGAAGCCGGGGAAAACCGATGGCGGGCTCGTTCAGAGTTGTAGACATGCCGCATTCCGGTCTCCGGATCGAGCATGACCATCGCACCTAAGGCTTCGTGGGCCTCGAAGATTGTGCTCCATTCAGGGCGAAATATTTCCTCGGGTACAATCGGTTCGTTTTCCTGGCAACTGACTACCGTAGCCAGGATTGGCAGCAGAACGATCAGACGCAGGATTCTCACTCGTCCGTTGCGGCTTCTGGTTCTGGCAGCAAAGTCACGAGCACATCCTGAATGCGGTTCTCATCCACCGATTCCACCCGAAGCTGAAGGCGTTCGTGCATTAATTCGTCACCTGGCGTGGGTACCTCTCCGGCAAGATGGAATATCAGCCCGCCCAAGGTCTCGAAGTCAAAGTCCTCCATATCACTGTCGAGTTCGAGGGCCTCAACCAAGTCATCCAGATCGATCCGGGCTTCAACACGCCACGCGTTCGGTCCGACAGCACGAATGAGTGTTTCCTCCGGCGCATCAAGTTCATCCCATATATCGCCGACGACCTCTTCAAGCAGGTCCTCGAGCGTTACCAACCCGGCCGTTCCGCCGTATTCATCAACCACGATGGCCATGTGCGTGCTATGCTCCTGGAAGTCCTCCAGCATGTCGTCCAGCTTCTTGGAAAGGGGGACAAAGCGGGGCTGCCTCGCCAGCTTGTCCCAGATCACTGGTTGATTGCCATTATCTCCATTCCGGCCAACGAAGGGGAGGAGGTCTTTCGCGTACACGAGGCCGAGGATATTGTCGAGGTGTTCGCGATAGAGCGGCACGCGCGAGTGGCCGGATTCGCGAATAAGTTGAAGCGCTTCCTCCAACGAGGCTGTCTCCGGCAGGGCGACCATATCCACACGGCTGATCATCACCTCTCGGACCGTCGTTTCGCCAAATTCAAGGATGGAATGTATGAGTGCGCGTTCTTCTTCCTCTAGCGATCCTTGCGCTTCACCAACGTCCGCCATCGACTTCACGTCTTCCGACGAAAGCGGCCTTGATGTCTTGCGGACGTGCTTTTTTAACCACTCCGTACCCTTGGCAAGCGTGGACGAAAGTGGATAAAAGAACCGAGCCAGCGGGTAGATGAGAATCGACACACGATTCGCAAAGCCAACCGGATTGCGCGAAGCTGCCAGTTTGGGCGCAATCTCGCTGACTACAAGCAGCGTAAACGTCAGTATAACGACCTCGAATAGAAGGGCTACTGTTTCGTTCACTCCCAGGCTGTGTGCTGCCTCAACCGTGAGCACCGCTGCAAGGATGGCCGCCCCAACGTTTACAACCGTGTTTAGAAGCAAGATTGTGATGAGCAAAGAACGAGGCCGTTCAAGCATCCACAGAATGCGCCGTGCACTCCGGCTGCCGTCACTTTCCAACCGCTCTCGATCGGCTGGAGTGATAGAGAAAAGTGCCACCTCCGAACCAGAAAACAAGCCGGACAGCAGCAGCAATGCCACAAACACGGCGAGCCGCAATATGAGGCCAACTGGACCGATTAGCGCAAGCGGAATGAGCAGCGCAATCGAGAAAAGAAGGTGTGGGCCCAGATGGGCCGATCTAGAGGCAGGGTCCAATTGGGGACGTCGCGGAATCGATAGTTAAATATACGGCCTGAGTACCACCCGACAGCCCGGAACAGAGCGAGGCGGCAATCCGAAGATCGCCGCCTCGCGGGAGAATCCATCCGCTGGTTAGAACGGAAGATCGTCGTCCGGGCCGAACGCGGCACCGTCTCCGGCACCTTGTGCGACTGGCTGTGCCCGACGCTGCTGCGGTTCCGACTGTTCAAAGTCGCTACCGCCGCCGCCATCGCGCGAGCCAAGCATTTGCATCTCTCGGGCTTTGATCTCTGTTGTATAGCGGGTGTTGCCGTCTTTGTCTTCCCACTGGTTGGTTTGCAGCGATCCCTCTATATAGACCTGACGGCCCTTCTTGAGGTATTCACCACAAATCTCAGCGAGACGTCCCCACGCTACCACGCGGTGCCACTCGGTCTTATCGACCATGTTGCCTTCCTTGTCCTTGTAGGACTCGTTGGTGGCAACAGTGAAGTTGCAGACGGCTGTGCCGCCGCCGGTGTAGCGAAGTTCTGGATCTCCGCCGAGATTTCCAATGAGGGTGACTTTGTTAATTCCACGGCTTGCCATGATGGCCTCCTGGGTTATGTATGTGAATCCATCCCGCCATGTGGCGGGACCGTTTTAAGTGCGATCCTCTGCCAGAAGCATCAGATCGCGCGGCATTATAGACACCGCAAAGTGGAAGTAATAACCTCCATCACAAAATTTACATAGTGGGGGTGTCATATTGCGTCATAGCGTCCACTCGCACAGCGCATTTCTTGATGGGTAAAGTAGCTTGATGCACTTCTCAGACCCAATACGGAACGCGTCATATGCCTGCCTATCTTTCGCTGACCCACCTAAGACAACGCGCTTGAATACGGACGATCTTAACCTCACCGAAGCCGACCGCACGGCCGCCCACGCGGACGTCTACGCGGACTTCATGGCCATTGTCCGTCGGCTTCGGAGAGATTGCCCTTGGGACCGAGAGCAGACGCACGACTCTGTCAAACAGTTGACAATAGAAGAGACATACGAACTCGTCCATGCCATCGACGAGGGCGATCAGGACGCGATAAAGAAGGAGTTGGGTGATCTCTTCCTGCACGTGCTCTTTCACGCGCACATCTCAGAAACCGAAGGTGGTTTTACAATTAGGGATGTGATGGAAGCAGAGATGGAGAAACTGGTCCGTCGCCATCCACACGTATTTGCAGATGAAGTGGTGAGCGGGACAGGTCAAGTGCTTCAGAACTGGGAGGCAATCAAGAAGACGGAGCGACGAGAAGGAGCCAACGGAAAGAAAGCTTCTGTGTTGGACGGCGTACCAGAAGCCATGCCCGCACTTCTCCGCGCTGAACGAGTTCAGGAAAAGGCAGCCGCCGTGGGTTTTGATTTTCCAGAAGCCGAAGGCGCTTGGCAGAAGGTGGTTGAAGAGGTAGGCGAGTTGAAGGCGCTGGGCGATGATGATCCGGACGCTTTGGAAGATGAGTTTGGTGACGTTCTGTTCGCTTTGGTCAATTACGCTCGCTTCCGTGGGGTTGTGCCGGAAAATGCCCTCAGGCGCACCGTTGGCAAGTTCTCAAGACGCTTTCGTTACATTGAGGAGCGTCTCAGCGAAGCAGGGCGGACGACCAAGGCTACCACGCTTCAAGAGATGGATGCCTTGTGGGACGAAGCGAAGGCGCTGGAGAATCAATCCGCTTCAACTGATCGATAGAACACAATGCCCGAGAAGAATCAGTCGAAAGACAAAGCAAGTCCAACGCTCGATCTTTCTACAGGCAAGAAGGGTAAATCAAAGAAAACCCGGAAAGGACCAGCACCTGTTGTGCAGCAGACCATCAACCTTTCCACGCCAAAGCCGGAGACGTCGCAAGTGGCATCTCAACTGGCAGCGATAAAGACAACGCCACCTACGCGCGCGGAAGGGAAGAAAAGGGAAAGAACCCGCTCTCAAGGCAATAGCTTGGCCGATCTGCTCGACCCTGCGACATTGAAAAAATTGCTGGGATAGGCTAGACAGGTGGAAGTGGCTTTGAACTAGCGGGTTCTTATAATCCAAAGCATCAGGCGCTCTCACTAAGTCAGGCAGGTCTCCATGTCTTTTCTTTCCCACTTTCGCAATCGCTCCGTCAAATACTCGGACGCGCAAGCTGTAAACACCCGCCGCACGTTCTTCCGCCGAATGGGTGGATTGTCCATGGCCGCCCTCGGAGCGGGGATATTAACGGCGGACGACACCTGGGCCGCTGTCGAAGAGCGCGCCGATAGGTTTGGCATCGTGCCGGGCACTCTCGTTGATGCCAAAGGACGGCCTCTGGCTCACGAGGCAGGGATGCCGGCGGAACCACTTCTTGGCGAGATCATGCTGGTCCCATATAATTTCGCTCCGCGAGGTTGGGCTTTTTGCGAGGGCCAACTCCTCTCGATCTCGTCGAATACGGCACTCTTTTCGTTGCTAGGTACCACCTATGGGGGTGATGGGAGATCCACGTTCGGATTACCCGATCTTCGTGGGCGTTACGCTATGAGTTCGGGCATGGGCCCGGGCTTGTCGGCGCGTTCTCTGGGACAGAAAATGGGCGTCGAAGAGGTTGCACTGACAACAATCCATATGCCAACGCACGCGCACACTTCTCCATTCTCGGATGGACCCGGAACTATTTCGGGTGCACACAATCGCGTAGTGCCAGACACACAGTCAAACCAAGCGGCATCAACCGGTGCAACGGGTGGCGGTCAAGCCCACGAAAACATGCCTCCCTCTCTTGTACTCAATTACTGCATTGCTCTCGTAGGCATATTTCCGTCTAGGAACTAACCGGCGGGCAACGCCGGCTATCCACTTACGGTTGCTTCAGAGTTTCTGCCAAGCAATCCTCTGAGCACGCTTCGCCAACTCGTAAAGTCTCTTTCGAAGCTGATGCCAGCACCGTAGGCACCATAGGGTGTTGTGCCCACGCTAGTGCCGCCAAGAAGCTCGCTTTCCCTGCGGTAGAAGACCTCAAGCGAAACCGAATTGCTGAGTCGCACTTCAACCGCGACTTCGCCTTGAAGCTCTCCGCCGGATGTCTGGTTTTCGTATTGCTGATAGACGCCTTCGCCGCGTATCACCAATCGCTCATCCAGAAGACGCAGTGCTACGCCATAAGTAAGGTCAAATCGCTGAAACGCATCGACTGGTGTCAGTCCCAGCAGCACTTCAACATTTTCCGACGCTAGCGCCTGGCTAAGAAAAAGGTTGAGACGACTGGATACGAGTTGCGACAGCGAGGTATAGAGGAGTTCATCCGCGGCGCTCGTTATCGCTCCGCTGCCCGCCGATGAGATATTCTCAACCGGTGCGAGGAGGAACGTGCCGGTGAGCAGGACGCTCGACGCATAAAGGGCCTGCTGGTCTGTATTGTTAAGAATGGGCCGGAGCGCTTCGACGGCCGCCGCCGTTCCACCGCCCGTCCGCTGATCAGCGTCGAGATTTATCGACAGATCGACAATGGGAGCAGTCAAGCGCCCGCCAATTCTTGTTCGAATCACCATCGGCACACGCTGGCTCTCCAGTCCAGGCAGGCCAAGACCTGCAAGGGAAGCCCTTGTGCGGTAGTCGGCAGTGAGATCCATTCGTGCTTCCAGCGGGTCGCCATCCCAAATCAACCTTCCTCCTGGTTCTATCTCAAAACGTCGAGTGAAAACATCGCCAGCCGTAAACAGATAGTCTCCGCCCGAAGCTGTAAACGTGCCAAACGTCTGGAATCGACCTTCGCGAATTGCTAACTGCATCTCTGCACTGCCTTCCGCATTAATCACATCGCCCGTTGCCTCGTCAAACACGAGGTGAACGGTCGATCCAGATGGCGCCGTCACATTCAGGCTCATCTCAAGACCTTCTATAAACGACCGTTCACTGTCCGGCTTACCTGTTATCAGGTTGGTCCGTACCTGTTGCTCTGGAATCTGTCCTAGCGAGTCTGCAAAAACTAGAAAACCTCGATCTCGTGCCACACCCGCCGAGCGAATAGGAATGAAAATCTCGCTGTCTTCTGTGGTCACAGCATCCCGAGAGCGCAGGAAAACGTTATCGAGAGGCCCCGTAACGGAGACGGTGCCATCCGCACGGATGTATCCGTAGAAGGGAAGTGTGGACGAAGACGGCACATCAATGATTTCAACATTATTGAGCGCTGCATTGAGGTCCAGCGAGAAGAAGCGATAATCGTTGAAGAGAATACTCCCACCAATGTTTGCTGTCCCGCCGCCCTTATCTGTCAGATTGGCATCGGCAAGGTGGATGCCGTCTCTGTCGATCTGCACGTCACCGGTCAGGCCAAATTGCAGGCCAAATTCTGGAATCGTCGTGCTGCCATAAGCCAGACTCATGTTCGCGCTGAACTCGGGGAAAGAGAAGTCTCCTGAAATGGAACCGTCACCAAAAGCGTACCCACGAGTATCTGCCAACAATTGTGGGAAAATCAGATCGAAGAAGAACATGTCGGCCTTGCGCGCATCAACGGTTAGGTCGAAGGAACCGGCGTCGCGCGCGCCCGCATCATCACGTCCTGGAAAGCGAACGTTGCCCGCTATACTGAGGTCATTTCGCTCAAGTAAAATTCCACGCTCAATCGATTTCGTTGAGTCTGGGGGGGACAGTCGAAGGTCGATTTCAACGCCATCGCGGGCGGCGCTAAGGCTGCTGGTGACGTCCAGTTGGCCGAGAAGTCGGTTTCCAAGCATGAGTCTCGGAACGCCGACAGAACCCGAAACCTCCGGGCGCCGCAGAAGATTAGAAATGGCGAGTCTGCCGTTCAATACACCGCCAGGCTCGCTGCGCAATGGTCGGATGCTTCCGAGCCTGGCCAGTCGGCCCAGATCCACGCGGTAGACATCGACGAAAACGGAGTCGGTTGGCGCCGTGGAAAGCACTCCGCTGAATTCCAGTCGCTCGTCTGTCTCAATATCTACCTGGGAAAAAACCATGCGCTCGAGAACAGCTGCGTCAGAGTACAAATCGGCTACCAGTTGCTCGTCTCCACCCCACGTAATGCCCGCCGTTTCCACTGCCAGATCATCGATGGTGATGCGATTGCGGTCGGATAGCAATTCCATTCTGCCGTTCAACTGTAACGCGTTCTCTTTCGATCCGAAAACGCCGTTTCCGGCAACAATAAATGAGATCGCTTCCTGATCGAGCTCTGCGACGACACGCCCTTGCCTAACCTGCCGATCGCCAATACGAAAATTCGTTGCTTCAGCTTCAAGATTGACAAGGACTGATTCGCTAACGTTTGAGGAGTAAGTGCCCTCTGCACGTGCAACGACATCGTATCGACCTGTTGCAAACGGGCCGCTTTCAAGTCGGGCACCTGTAGCTTCGACATCCACGGCAATCGAGTCAGTTCCCGCTATGCCAGCGAGTCGAATGTCTGTACCGGCCGAGAAGAATGGAAGCCCCGGGATGAATGCCCTCAGGCCGTCCGGATCAAGAACGCGTACATCTAACTGGAAGATCTCAGGCGGCCTGAACTGACCTCCGCGTTCCTCCGAAGTTGAAATCGACTTGGCCTGGCTACGAAGTGGTTTATTGGTTTCCGAAGTCGCCGCATAGGCAAAAGCACGTCCCCAGCGTTCACCCAGAGCCAGCGTCGATTCGAGGTCGAGTCCACCTTTCAATTCCGCTTCGATAATTTCTGTTGTGAGAAGGAAGCGGGGCCCCGGCTGATCTGGCGGTGAAACCAGAAGCGTAAACGGACCAGTCGGTAGCTCCTGCATCGTGCCGTCTACTTCAAGGACTGCTTCAGAAAAGTCCGCCTCAATCTCCGATTCGAGGGTCGCCAGGGAGGTCCCGCTTAGTGCTGCAGAAACCGGTCCTGTGAATCGGGTGGATGGAGATTCCGGCAGAAGCTGATTCAGGTTGAACGCAGACAAGGCACCGTCGAAACTCAAGTGTGATTCGTCCGCATCCACGAACAGCTTGCCATTGAGTCGGCTAACGCGCTGTCGGATCGCAACGTTGGCCTCCACGGTCCGTCCATTCCATACGCCATCGGCTGAAAGCGAGTCGGCTTGTCGTCCGGCAAAATATGATGGTCCCAACCCAATCTGGAACAATGTCGAGTTTCCTTCGCTGCTGTTTCGCTCCACAAAGACTCTACCCGAGATGTTACCGGCGTACTCTTCGTTCGCCAATATCACGGCCGGGTTAACATCGTTGGCATCTCCGTCGATCGAGAATCGCAGTGGCCTTCCAGGCGCAGTTCTAATTTCTGCGAAGCCCTCAAAACGGCCCACGTCTGCTGCAACGGCAACGTCCACTTCCGCGTGAAGCCCGGACCGCTGGTGGCCAAAGTGCACTGCCCCCGCAAGATCACCTTCCAACTGCACTAACCCCAGCCGCGTCGCCTCCAGGGGAAGCACCAAAGTCGGAATGATCGCCGTAAGATCGTCCGTGCGAATCCGTGAACCGGGTGTAGTCAGATTGAACGCAAGGGAGTCTGGCAGGCCATTCAAGGTGCCCTCTGCCAGAATCTCTGTGTTTCCTCGAGAGAGTACGATGTCATCTACCGTAAGCGACGAAATCGGACCGTGGATGTGACCTTGAACTGCAACCACATCTGCTAGCGGAATGGAGGGGAGGATGGCTGTCACGTCAGCCGCCGCTATGTAGGAATCCCTAAGGTTGGTGTCGATTCTGTCGAGATCGCCGAAGGCATCTGTTAGCGAAATTGTCCCACGCACCTGCGAGCGAGACGTTACGAGATTTAGATTCTCCGCTTGCAGATTCCAGTTCGCCAGCGTGACCAGCCCACTGAGCGATTCGATGGTGAGGCGATCTTCGTTAAGTGATCCAGCAAAACTTTCGACCCGAAATAGCTGAACGTCATCGCGCCAATCCAACTCAAGTTCCGCGTTCAACTCGTTCAGTATCGCATTCGTGAAATCGAATACACTGCCAGATTGAACGGAAGAGGGTAGTGGGCCCCGGTTTGTCGTCGTAACGATTCCATCGACAAGCCTGAGGGTCGCAGCCCGAAAATCGAGTGGGTTGGATGGGCCACGGTCTGTGCTTGTGGAAGCCAGCGCATGTGCGATGTTCCAACCCGAGTCCTCCTTCAAGACCAGGTTAATCTGCGGTCGAAAAAGCGCTACCTCCTCTGCGATGAACGCACCACCGAACAAGGATCGCCAATGTGGAGACATCGACACAGAGTCGATACTCACCACCACATCGCCTTCCGGATCGAAAAGCCGAACATTGGAGGCGTAGAGTTCCCTAACCAGGTTGCCCTGCAGGCGACCAATCTCGAGGCTGCCCTCGAACGAGTTATTAAACGTGCGGACAATCTGGCCACGTAGTACATCTCGTCCGCTCTGCGTCCGTGTGAGCACCACAACGGACAGCGCCGCCAGCAATACGAACAATGCCGCAGCCTTAATGACGTACTGGGGAATATTAAATAGGCGAGAGCTCAGAGGAGGTCGTGGCGGTCGACGCAGTTAATGTGGCGATGAAAGGCAGGCCGGGGGGAGGCATACCACACGCAAAGGGTGTTGATGGTTCTGAAAACCATGGCGAATTTCTCACATAGGCACGTTGAATGCACCCAAACGTCCAAATGTGCTAAATTTGCAGCACTCATAAGGAATCCTGCGTCACTGTTGTTCGTGTACAAACCTGCCGATACTAGTACGTTGAGTACTCAGTAGTCAAAGACTCCAAGATGTTTCGCTTTACGCTCGTCCTTTTACTTTCTGCGCTTCTTGCCGTGCCGGCAAGGGCCCAAGAAGAGGTTCGCGATGCGAGTCCGCATTCGGATGCCCAGCTGGTGGGGGAACTTTTGTCGGTACAGCCAGGAGAACCATTTGAGGTCGGCCTGTCGATGACCATGGAGCCAAACTGGCACAGCTACTGGATAAATCCAGGCGATGCGGGGATGCCGACGGAGGTGCAATGGAGGCTGCCGGAAGGAATTGAGGTAGGGCCAATTCAATGGCCGTTTCCCGAGCGTATTGATCAGCCGCCCCTTGCATCTTACGGCTACAGCGACGACGTGCTGCTGCCGATGCAGGTTAGGCTTCCGGCTGAGTTCAGTGAACCTTCGGTAACATTGGAAGGCAAAGCGGTCTGGCTGATTTGCGCGGACATATGCCTTCCTGCCGAGCAAGAAGTCTCGTTAACGATACCAGTAAATAGCGCGCATCCAGAATTAAACCCGGAGTGGTCCGCCGTTTTTGAGGCGACGCGCAACGCCTATCCGCACGGCATCGAAGGATGGGAGGCAAAGGCTATTGCCACCGACACGGGCTTCCGGCTTGAATTGATCAACACCAGAGGAGGCTTTGTTGATGTCTCCGAGGCTTTCTTTTTCGCCGACAGGAAGGCTGTTCTCCACCACGCCGAGGATCAGGAGTTTATCGAGGTGCGAGATGGTCACACAGTGGAGTTGGTCTCGTCGGAATTTGCGACAGAAACGCCGAGTCGCCTGACTGGAGCGTTGGTGCTCCCAGAAGGACAAACGTGGGATGGCACACATCGAGCGATGGCGGTAGACGTGCCGGTTGAAAGCGTAGCGTACGGATCGGGGGCCGCGAGCACAGCTTCCATTTCATTTTTCGCTGCGTTGCTCTTCGCGTTTATCGGCGGCCTGATTCTCAACCTCATGCCGTGTGTCTTCCCGATCCTCTCGATCAAGATTCTAGGCTTTGCTCAGGGTCGAGACCACAGTCGGGCCGTGCTTCGTAATCATGGATTGATGTTCGGTCTCGGCGTCATCGTCTCTTTTCTCTTGTTGGCTGGAGTGTTGCTTGCGCTTCGCGCAGGAGGGCAGCAACTTGGCTGGGGATTCCAGTTGCAAAGTCCATGGCTAATTGGCGGACTTGCTCTGCTGATGTTCGCGCTGGGCCTGATGCTTATCGGCGTGTTCCAAATCGGCTTTGGGCTTGCAAGTGCCACGGGGAAATTGGATACCAAACAAGGCCTCGGTGGGGCATTCTGGAGCGGCGTTCTCGCCACGGTCGTCGCAACACCATGCACGGCACCGTTTATGGGGACCGCGCTTGGCTGGGCACTTGGACAGCCAGCTGCGAGTGCATTGCTTGTATTCACCCTGCTTGGCTTGGGGATGGCGACGCCTTATGTGCTCCTTTCCCTATTCCCACAATGGATCCAGCGGCTACCCAAACCAGGACAGTGGATGGAGTCGCTGAAACAAGCCCTTGCTTTTCCACTCTTTGCGACGACCGTCTGGCTGGTGTGGGTTTTCGGACACCAGACGGGGATCAATGGAGCAGCGTACCTGCTTTTGGCGCTCACATTCTTCGGAATGGGCGCCTGGATTCTGGGTCGCTGGGGACTTCCGACCAATTCACCGCGGCAGCGCGGAACTGCGCGAGCAGCCGTTGTAGTCGCATTGATTCTAGCAATTATTTCGACAGGCGTTGGCGTTGGGCAAACTGCTCAGGCACGCACTACCCCATCAGCCGATTCAGAATGGCGAAACTTCGATCCTGCCGAAATAGATCGGCTTGTCGCTGCGGGTCAACCCGTGTTTGTTGACTTCACTGCCGCGTGGTGCCTCTCCTGTCAAGCCAATAAGGCCGTGGCGCTCAACGCTAGCTCTGTGAGAGATGCGTTCCACGACAAAGGGGTCGTACGCTTCCGCGCCGACTGGACGCAGCGCGACCCCGTCATCACATCCGCTCTGGAGGGCTTTGGGCGTAGCGGAGTCCCACTCTACGTTCTCTACCCCCCAAATGGCGAGCCCATCCTGCTTCCAGAAATCCTGCGGCCTGGCATCGTGACAGATGCCTTGAGCCAACTTCCGACGGCGGTGGCAATCGATGCTCGCCCATGACTTCACTGAACAAACACAAACCCTCCCCCTGAACCATGAAACGCTTCATTCTCCCTGCGTTCGTTGGTCTGGCACTGGTCGCAGCATCGCTGCCTGACGCTGCACTTCAGCCTGCCGGTGACGCCCCCGACTTCACGCTCACCGACACGTACAATCAGCAACACACGCTCTCCGATTACGAAGGCCAGTGGGTTGTGCTGGAGTGGCTCAACTACGATTGCCCGTTTGTTCGCAAGCACTACAATAGCGGGAATATGCAGGACCTCCAGGAGGAATACACGAACGATGGTGTGGTCTGGCTGTCCATCGTTTCCTCAGCCCCCGGCCAGCAGGGCCACTTTTCGAATG
>JAHEJB010000200.1 GCA_024639085.1 Rubricoccaceae bacterium
AATCAATTCCTGATACGGCTGTTTATCCTCGGTTGTGTTGAAATCACCGGTGATGATGAATGGGAGCGAGTTACCCATGATTTCCTCCGCCCGTTTCCTGATCAACCGGGCAGATTCCAGTCGGGCAGTCCGACCGCGATGATCAAAATGCGTGTTCAAGAAAATGAACTTGGCACCGTTGTTACTCAAGTCGCTTAATTGAACCCATGAAACCATCCTGGGCAGCGATGAATCCCAGCTCTTGCTTCCCGCGATTTCAGGTGAATCACTCAACCAGAAATGCCCCGAATCATTTACGGCGAACCGGTCCTTTTTGTACATGACCGGAACAAACTCGCCGTTGTCAGATCCGTCTTCCCGTCCAACTCCGTGAAAGCCGTGGTCCGGAAGGACCTTCTTCAGAAACTCGGCCTGGAATTTTAAAACCTCCTGGGCTCCCAGCAGATCCGGATCAAACATCTTGATCGTTTCTTCGACCAGGTACGATCTTTTTTTCCAGTGGTTCTCGCCGTCCTTGGCCGCGCCATAGCGAATGTTGAAGCTCATGACTTTTATCGGCGCCGCCACGTTGGCTTTTTGTTCGGATTCATTTTGGGCGAGAATCGTTGCCCCATTCATCGTGCAGGTAACGACAAGTGAAATGGCGACGAAGTGCCTGACGGTGTATCTGCAGCATCGTTTGAAGTTCATGGATCGTTCTTTCATTCGGTTCGATAGTATTGATACTCATCATGGCCTCCTTGGGCGAGGCAGTCTTTCCATTACAGTCAAGCTGTAAAATTCGTCATCCGTTGCCGTCAGCAGCGGTGCGAAAGACGTCACCCGAAGGTGCGCCCATTAGCTGGCTAAGTACTAACCCAACCCAAGGAGAACCGAAGATGAACCTGTATCAAACACAGCACGCATTCTACTGCGGAATCGATTTGCACGCAAAGCAAATGTACGGCTGCGTCGTCGACCAGGCCGGAAAGAAACACCTCCACCGAAACTACAAAACCCGGCAGAGCGACAAGTTCTTCGCCGACCTCGAACCATTTGGAAACGATCTGGTGATCGGCTGTGAATCAACCTTCAACTGGTACTGGCTGTCCGACACTTGCCGCCAAAAACAGATTCCGTTCGTGCTCGGTCACGCGCTCTACCTCAAAGCGATCCACGGCGGTAAAGTCAAAAACGACAAGGTCGACTCAGAGAAACTTGCGCTCCTACTTCGTGGTGGCAACTTCGCCACGGCTTACGCTTACCCCAAAGAACTGCGGGCCACACGCGACTTGCTGCGGCGCCGCAGCCACTTCGTTCGGCAACGTGCCAAGACGTTGGCCCACATCCAGATTGTCAACCACCAGCACAACTTCGATCCGTTTGCCAAACAGATCGCCTATAAGTCCAATCGCATCGGCATCGCCGATCGCTTTGAGCATCCCAGCGTCAAAGCTTCGATCGAACTGGATCTGAAACTGCTGACGCACTATGACGATGCGATCCGTGAGCTTGAGCTGTTTCTGGAACAAAACGCCAAGCTCGACGATCCTAACAACTTCTTTCGCTTACAAACGATCCCTGGAGTCGGGCGCGTCCTGGCGATGACGATGCTTTACGAGATCCACGACATTAAGCGATTCCCTACCGTCGGTAAGTTCCTTTCGTACTGCCGGTTGGTTAAAGGGAGCCACACTTCGGCGGGCAGGTCGTACGGCAGTCCGGGCAAAAAGATTGGCAATGCGTATTTGAAGTGGGCGTTCAGCGAAGCCATTCCGCTACTCAAGCGGTGCTGCCCGGAAGTCAAAACCTTCGCCGATCGAATCGAGAAGAAACAGAGCGCTGCCCGGGCCAACTCGTACCTGGCGGTTAAGCTGGGACGAGCGGTCTACTACATGCTCAAGCGGAGCGAAGTGTTCGAACTGGACCGACTGTTCCGCTAGAGCAGCGCGGAGGTTTTCAAGGCATTGCAGGACAAAAAGAAATACTCAAATCCAGTGAAACGGAAGCCGGCTCTGCTGAGGAGCAACCGGCTGAGGGATAGCTGGTCAGGGCGAGAAGAAAAACTCGCGTGTTCACCAACTTAACCAGGAGACAGTTCCAACACGTCGGCGACAGCCGCTCGGATAACTGAGCCGCCAGAATCAAGCCCAAACCAAGAGAGTTGAAAAGAAACTGATTTTGAGAGCCAGCTTCCGTTTGGTTGGAAGCTGCTGCATCTCACGATACTCTCCTTGGGCAACGATCAGACTCAGTCGCATTGATTGGCGTCGCCGGCGTGATTATTCGATTTACAAAAATCGAAACCACAAGCGAACAAATGAATTGAATTGAAGCAAAGCTGCAAGTTGCATCTTGCCGATAACCGCCCGATAACTGGAGGCCCGCCAACGCGGAGTCAGCCAAACCCTTTGAATGGACCGGCAGGATCAGAATGAGTTTCTACCGCCGTGCCGCAAGAAAGTCAGCACTTGGCTGACTGCGGCACACTAATTCACGGGCACCGACACTTGGTCGGGTCCGAGAATTGGCAGAGCGTTGATAGATGTTTGAAGCAACCAGCGGGGCAATCAGCCCTCCCAGGCAAAACGCGAACGGCACTTGGCCGACGCGACCCGACGAGTTGGATTTCAGTAAGAAGGAAACCGCAAGCAAACCCCTGCGAGCCAAGCCAAACCGAGAATTCACCCAAGGAAAAATCAAGGCGCCACCCGTTTTTAGGAAGCCAGAAAAATCAAAGATTTTTACCGCAATACCGGTACGCAGCTCTTGACCATTAAGGCCATATAGATGTTAATCCCCAAGAATACTGGCTAACGCGATGCAGTGGCACCGGATTGTCCAACGACATTCGGTGTTATTCGCGCACGAAAAAAGCGCCCTTACGGGCGCTCGGTATTCTAGTCGATGGCAAGTCAATTGCCTACTTTTTGGCATAGGTTGCTTTGGGGGGCGAGACGACGCCCAGCGAAGCTCCGCTGACACGAGCGAATCGCTCTTTGGATCCGTCATCCAGAAAACGGTAGCCAACACGCGTCGGCTTGTTCGTTTTGGGGCAAACAACCATGACCTTGGAAACCCTGATTGGAGTTTCTTTGTGAAGACGGCCACCCTGTGGGTTCTTCTGGCTTGGCTTGACATGCTTGTATGCCAAATTGACCCCTTCGACAATCAATGTCCCTTTTTTGTGGTCAATCGTCAGGACTTTGCCGGTCACTGATTTGTCTTTGCCGCTGATGACAGTAACCGTATCGCCGTTATGAATCTTCATTTTTCTCGCCGTTTCTCTGTTCTGTGGAATCGAGGAGTTTCCGACATTTTCCCGTAATTGTCAAGCCTTAATGGGCAATTGATCCGGTTGCGAGTTGGTCGATTACCTGTCGAATTTCAGTGCCAACGTCTGCAATTTCGCCCGAGGAAAAACTCCCATGGACCTGGTCGCTGCCGGTTTGATTGACGATTTTCACCACGTTTTTCGAGTTGATGCTGCCCGCCGGAAGGACTTCAATTCGCCCGGCGGCCAAATCGACCATCTCGGCAATTGTCTCCAGGCCGACCTCGGCCGTGGGACGCTGCCCGCTGGTCATGACACGATTTATTCCTGCCTCGATCAGTC
>JAHEJB010000072.1 GCA_024639085.1 Rubricoccaceae bacterium
CCCCGATAAGCTGCCCCTGCTTATTCGCTCGTTCCACCTTTTGGTAGATGAGTTGCGACCGGAGGACCGCGTGTCCATGGTGGTTTACGCTGGGGCGGCGGGCCTCGTGCTCGAGCCGACGCGGGGCGATCAAGAAGCAGTCATCCGCCAGGCGCTGGATCGACTCAGTGCAGGTGGATCTACAGCCGGTGGAGAAGGGCTACGACTTGCCTACGCAACGGCCCGCCGCTACTTCAATCAGATCGGCAATAATCGAGTCATTCTGGCCTCAGATGGTGATTTCAACGTTGGTGCCTCTTCCGATGCAGAGATGATTCGCCTCATCGAAGGAGAGCGGGATCATGGCATCTTCCTTTCGATTCTCGGGTTTGGTACAGGCAACCTGCAGGACAGTAAGATGGAAGGCATCGCCGACGCGGGCAACGGCAACTATAGCTACATCGATTCCATCCGCGAGGCCAATCGGGTGTTTGTCCGCGAGCTTGGCGGGACGCTATTCGCCATCGCGAAAGACGTGAAGGTGCAGGTAGAGTTCAATCCTGTGCACGTTGCCGGATATCGCTTGATCGGCTATGAGAACCGGATGCTTCGCGACGAAGAGTTCAACGACGACACGCGCGATGCAGGTGAGTTAGGGGCGGGCCATCGTGTGACGGCGCTGTATGAAATCGTGCCGCACGGAGCGAGCACATCAATTTCCTCTGTCGATCCGCTTCGCTATCAGACGAATGATCAGACGGTAGGCGAGTTCGGCGACGAGATGCTGAATGTCAAGCTGCGTTACAAGCCATCAACTGGCCCAGGTCAGTTTTCGAATGAAAGTGTGTTCCTGAGTACAGCAGTTATGCTGTCCGATGACACGGCGAATCGTGCCTCCGAGAGCTTCCGTTTTGCCGCCGCCGTAGCAGAGTTCGGGATGCTCTTGCGGGGCTCTCATTACGCCGGGGAAGCCTCCATGGAGAACGTCCTTGCGCTTGCGCGTTCTTCCCAGGGTGCGGATTCCGATGGAGATCGGGGCGAGTTCATCCAACTTGTACATCAAGCCCAGTCGCTGTTCGACGAGCAAATGACGCAGCAAATTGGGATGCGGGAATAGTCAAGCCCGCACGTTTGGGAAGGGGCGATCCCGACTCGTCGCGATCGCCCCCATTATTCTACTAGCGCCGGTACCACTCCGCCAAAACCCTCTCCGCCGGATTTCCTTCTGGCGAAAACCCGATGCTTGCTGACTCTCGCCCTCCACGACGTCCCTCTGGACGAATTGACCACTTCCAGAAAAGAGCGCCAGCAAACCAGTCTTCTTCCCAGAAGGTCGTGAAGAAGGCGTCGTACAGGTCTCGCTGGAGTGTTGTATCAGCGGCAACCGTTTCACCGCGCTCCGGCCATCTCCACGGTTCGGCAGCAGCATAGGGCACGCTTCGATAGCCGATTTCCGTGAAGAGAATTGGTTTACCGGTCCGGCCGGCTGTCTTTTTGAGCGATTCGCGATGGCGCTCCCATGCTTCGCGAAGGGTTACTTGGGAATGCTCACTTTCTTCCGTTTCTGCCAGAGGGAAGTACGCCTGCACGCCCACGTAATCCAACGCATCCCAGAAGGCCACGTGTTCATAGTCTTCGTGCCAGTTGGCTGCGTACGTGATCTTGCCGGAATACACGGAACGGATTTCGGCGATGAGCCGCCGCCAGAAGGCAGGGCGCTCGCGCACTGCATTTCCAAGCTCCGTCCCTAACACGAACAATGGAGATCCAACTTCTTCAGCAGTTCGTGCGTGGTGAAGGATGAAGGTCCGGTAGTTCGCTTCCCAGGCCAACCAGTCATCCTCGCTGTCAAAATCGATTGTAGCGCTCCACTGATCTTCACCGTGTCCGAGCCAAATCTGTGGTTTCAGAATGATGGCGAATCCGAGGGAATCGCCAACGGTGGCCAGTGCTCGCGCCGCAGATGTGGCTTCAGAGTACCAGCGGGGCTCTGTGTTGAAACGCAAATTTGGATCGTCGTGTGCTTCCTGAAACCCGAACGGGATTAACGTAACGTGATCCACGCCAAGCCCAGCGAGGTGCGAGAGAGCGTTGTCGGAGGGCTTTTCGACCGCATCCAGCGTCATCCCTCGAATCATGAAGTCTTCCCGTGCCGTGTCGAATGGCTCGGGCGGTTCGGCTGAGGATGTGCAACCCAATAGGGTAAAGCACGTTGTCAGGACGCCAAGAAGGTGGTACAAACGCATTTACATAATCTAGTAGCATCGGTCGCCAAAGCCATCACGGCCAATTGACGGCCACTGGTTAGGCAATCAATTTGGCCTGCGCGACGTTTCAGCCGATACTACAGGTTCCGCTTCGAAGAAGACACGCCACATGGCTCGTAGCCGCACCTCCAAGCCCTCAAGTTCCGGTCGCAAGAAGCGCCGGAGATTGTTGCGGCGGTATTTCGGCGCGTTACGTGATCCTAACAAGAAAGCCTGGAAGAAGCTATTTCTGGTATTTTTTGGCCTATTTGTTCTGGGGATGATTCCGGTAGTTGCACTTGCAGCCTACATCGCGATCCTTATCCCAACAACGCCGAGTGTGCTCGAACTCCAGCAAGCGGCCGAAGCGCGGCCGACAATTGTGTACGCCGCGAGCGGAGAGAAACTGACCCAATTTGAGGCTCCGTTTCGCGAATGGGTTCCACTCAATACTATTCCCCAGCATGTCGTGGATGGGCTTCTTGCGACAGAAGACAGGATGTTCTACGAACACACAGGGATCGATGTTCGAAGGACAATAGGTGCAATTCTGCGGTCAGCGCTAGGAGACAGAGAAGGTGGATCGACGATTACGCAACAACTTGCCCGGAACCTTTTCCCAAGGGAAATCGGCAGGGCCGGGACTATCAAAAGAAAAGTTCGCGAGTGGATTGCGGCCATAAAGATTGAAAGAGCGCATACAAAGAGAGAGATTCTGGAGGCGTACCTGAACACTGTTCCGTTTCTGTACAACGCCACAGGCATTGAACGTGCAGCGCAGACATACTTTGGAAAGCCGGCCTCGCAGTTGACTGTCGCAGAGGGCGCTACGTTCATTGCGATGCTCAAGGGGCCGGACTACTACAATCCGGTTCGCAACCCTGAAAGGTCGTTGGAGCGGCGCAATCTTGTCCTGCGACTTATGGTGGAGCAGGGGAACCTTGATCCCGCGGAGGGTGAGCGGGCGGCAGCCACGGATCTAGGACTGGATTTTCAGCATTTGCCCGGAAACGAAAGCCTCGCGCCGCACTTCACGGCTGCCGTTCGCGTACGAATGAATGCGTGGGCACAGCGCAACGGATACGATCTGGAGACGGATGGCTTGGTCATACGGACCACTCTGGATATGGGAATGCAGCGAATTGCGGAAGAAGCCGTGCGTGAGGAAACGGAGCGGCTGCAAGCGGTCGCTGATGTGGAGTGGAGCAGAAGCCGTATGCCTTCCCTCGGCAATGTCGATGCATACGTCCGATATCGCTCGCGCGTGGATCCATTTGGATATTTCTGGAGGACCAGGGCGCAGGTTGTGGAGCGCCATATTCGTAGGACAGATGCCTTCCGGACGATGGTGCACGACGGTCAGTCGGAGGCGGATGCGCTGCAGGCGCTTCGAGCAGATGACGCATTCATGGAATCGGTTCGCACAACGGCTACGCGCCTGGAAGCTGGCTTTGTAGCAATAGAACCCTCCTCAGGAGATGTACGGGCATGGGTGGGCAGTCGCGACTTTAGGTTAGACGAGTACGATCACGTGGCTGTAGCACGGCGCCAGCCTGGCTCCACATTCAAACCTTTTGTCTACGCAACAGCATTGCAACGTGGCTACTCACCACTGGACAGAATCACGGACGAGTCCGTTTCCATTGATCTGGGTGGTGGCCGATCATGGCGGGCAACAAATAGCGGCAGTACAGGATCAGGAGCTGAATTGACGCTCGCAGACGCGCTGGCCTATTCGAAAAACACGATTACAGTGCAGCTCATGGAAGAGGTTGGTCCGTCACGCGTCGCGCTGATGGCACGCCAAATGGGCGTTACGGATAGTGAGTTGGATATCGTCCCCTCATTAGCACTTGGAACGAGCGCTGTCACATTGCTTGAAATGGTCTCATCCTACGGCACCATTGCCAACGAGGGTCTTCGTCGCGTGCCGAGGCTGGTGACGCGTATCGAAACGGCCAGCGGTAATGTGCTCGCTTCATTTGGAGGACAAGGCCGACAGGTCTTTACCCGTTCTGATGCGAGAACATTAATCGATATGATGCGCGGCGTAGTGGACCGCGGAACTGGCCGAAGCATCCGGAATTGGGGCATTGCTGGAGACGTGGCTGGGAAGACGGGCACAACGCAGCGCAACGCAGACGGTTGGTTCATCCTAATGCATCCCGACCTCGTGGCGGGCGCATGGGTTGGCTTCAACGATCAACAGGTTGCGTTCCGCTCAAATTATTGGGGTCAGGGTGCTCACAACGCACTTTATCTCGTTGGGCACTTCTTCCGAGACGCGCAGGGAAGGTTGTCGGATCGCCGCTTTGCAGATCCACCCAATTACGTGCAACTGGATTCGCCCTTCGTATCGGCGGATTCTGTCTACCAGTGGATCGACCAGTTCTTCGAAAACGACTCGATGGGGCTGGATCCGCTACAGGGCCTCCAGCGCCACCAGTTCGAGCACACCGAATTTGATGAAGGAGGCTACGAAGACGCTTTCGGTCCACCGCCAGATCAGGAAGATGAGGACGCTTTAGAACGCCTCCAGCGTGCCACCTTGGCCGATGATCCCTCCGTTGTGGATCCGGTTGAACCAGAATATGAGGCCGCCCCAATCCCGCGACAGATCGGGAATGATGGAGGCAGCGGCTAGGGCGTTGCCGACAGAATTCTTGACGAGTCGCTGATGCTCGAAACACGAGCTTCGCGGCTACGTAGTTGTCTCCTTTCCTTCGACTCTATCCGATAACCATGGCTCGCCTGCTCGCCCTTCTTGGATTTCTTCTCACCCTGCCGGCAACAGCCCAGCCAAACCTCACCGGAGACTGGAGTGGGCAGATAGAGGTAACCCCCGCGCAATCGCTGACGGCAGTATTCCACGTTTCGCAGAGTGAGGATGGCTATTCGGCGACGTTTGACAGCCCGGATCAGGGAGCATTTGGTCTCCCACTCTCAGACGTAGCATTCGACGGCGAGACGTTTTCGGCTTCGCTCGCCGCCGCGAGTGCCGTTTTTTCCGGCCAGTTCAACGAAGATGGTAGTGCCATAGAGGGTGTATGGACACAGGGTGGTCGTGAAATGCCACTCACGCTTACGCCGCACGCGGCAGAAGCTGCGTCAGTAGAAACCGACAATTCGAAGCCTTCCGAAGTAAAACCCGGCGATTATTCGGGCAATTGGTTCGGCGTCATGGAAATGGACGGCGGCGGAGAGATCCATCTCACGTTCCATCTTGTGCGGAATGAAGAGGGAGTCTATTCAGCCGTCCTTAACGCTCCTGGTCAGGCAGAGAACATGGATCTGGGGGAGATAGAGGTTTATGGCAAGAACGTGGCGATCAGCATTATGAATCAGGCCTCCTTCACCGGAATTGTTTCGGAAGACGAGCGATCGATGGAGGGCACGTTTGAGCAAGGCGGCAACAAGATGGACATGACGCTGACGAGGCGCTGATCGACGCACGCTGGGGTGGCGGAGGCACATCCAGCCCGGGAAGGTCTCCGATTCATTAAAGCTGGATGCTGGAAAGAAAACGATACGTCCCTCGCGCTTAATTCGAGGTCATGATTAGCCGATACCGCAGTGGCCACTATTCCAACTGCTATGCATCCCGACGGCTACAGAATGAACGCGTCCGACTTCCAGGCTGCGTCTCTCGACTTCATCAATATCTGCGCCAGCGAAGAAGGCGAGCGTGCGCTCGTCGAAGGTTCGATTGCCATTCCAGGCCTTCCGGTTTGCCACATCCGGATGCGCGCGGACGCAGACAGGCTATACAGATACGGTGCAGGCCGCGCGGCTCTGTTCACCTACATCCGGGAAGCCCTGCGCGAGGACGCGGTTTGCGAGCTGCCGTCCAATTAGGAGCACGCGCAGGTGGTACTTTGGGCGCTACGCTTTAGCAATCGCCCATGTTTTTGAATGAACTGACTCGCGAGCAGCAGCGAGCATTTGTAATCCTCGTGCGCCAGGTTATGGCGGCTGATGAAAAGTTGGCGATGCAGGAGGTGGAGCGGCTGGAGGACATTTACCGTGAGACGGGATTACCGTCTGAAACGGCGGATGCTCCTGATGTCGTGCTCGATTTGAATTACATGTTTGATACAGCACGTGCTCGCGCCGTCGTTTTTATTGAGCTTGTTTTCGTCGCTTATGCGGACGGCGTCTTCGGGACGGACGAGAACAGGAAACTCGCCTCCATTGCCAATGGAATGAATCTGGAGGAAGACACGCGCGTTGATGCAATCAACTGGGTTCGTCGGTTTATGGATATTCGAAAGGAGGGAAGTGAAATTGGGAGCTAAGCCAGTGTTGGCATTTGTCCATTCTTCCACTTCGTCGGCGGGCCTGCGACGTAGCTTTATGGCCCTTCCCGGAAAGGGGTTCGACCATAATATTTCATCTGAATGAGCACGATCAAGTTCGGAACGGACGGCTGGCGGGCCGTGATTGCCGAAGGGTATACGTTCGATAATGTTGAGTTGGTGGCACGTGCGACGGGGCAGTGGCTGCTCCGGGAATACGTCGACAACCCCTCCGTCGTCATGGGCTTTGATACAAGGTTTGAGGGAGAAACGTTTGCTGTTCGTGCAGCTTCCGTTCTGGCTTCGATGGGTGTTCGCGTCCGTCTCGCCGATTCTTTCGCTACGACGCCTGCCGTTAGCTGGGCGACACTGGAAGGTGGTCATAGCGCTGGAATCGTCATTACCGCCAGCCACAACCCTCCGAAGTACAACGGATTCAAAATCAAGGCACATTTTGGGGGCCCGGCTACTCCAAAAATGATCGCCGATGTAGAAGCTGAACTTGGGAAGCTGAAAAAAGGATTTGAACTCCGGCCATATGATGAGTTGTTGGCCGAAGGCCTGATTGAGCGGTTCGACCTACGCAACGCCTACGTTCAGTTGCTGCGCGAGCGAATCGACGTTGAAACCATTAAGGAGGCAGACATCCGCCTCGGATACGACGCCATGTTTGGAGCCGGTCAGGGTATCGTTACGGAGCTTCTTGGCGTTTCTCATGTTGTTGAGCTGCATGGCGAATTCAACCCCGGCATGCAGGGACAGGCGCCTGAGCCCATTGCTCGCAACCTGGGCGAGCTTTCGGAAGTTGTCCTCGACGAGAACCTCGCCGCGGGCCTGGCTACAGACGGTGACGCCGACCGCATTGGCATGTTCGACGAACTTGGTGCGTTTGTGGACTCCCACAAAATCCTAGCATTGCTCGTCCGCTTTCTCTACGAAGAGAAAGATCTCCGCGGAAGCGTGGTAAAGACGTTTTCGACCACAGATATGTTGGACCGCATGGCCGAAGTGTACAATCTTGAGATCGAAACCACGCCCATCGGCTTCAAATACATTGGCCCCCGGATGGTGGAAAGCGATGTGCTTGTCGGCGGAGAGGAATCGGGCGGGATGGCCGTGAAAGGCCATATTCCTGAGCGCGATGGGCTCTACATCGGCCTTACGATTGTTGAGATGATGGTCAAACGTGATCGGACTCTTTCTGGCCTTGTCCGCGAGCTCATGGACGATTTCGGACCGCACTACCAGAGCCGTTCCGACCTTCACACGACGGAGGAGCGCAAGCAAGCTGTGCTTGCTCAGTTGAAGAGTGAGGGTCTCGATACGGTCGGCGGACGCGCCGTTTCCGCCACGGAGACCTTGGATGGCTTCAAGTTCCGTGTAGACGGTGGCTGGCTGATGTTCAGGCCCTCTGGCACAGAGCCCGTTTTGCGTATCTATTCCGAAGCTGGCTCCATGGAAGAAGCCGATGCGCTAGTTCAGGCGGGGATTGATTTCGTTGAGAATGGCTAGTTCTCGGCTGTCGAGTCGGCCGCGACACGATGAAATAGTACAGTCCGCAGCGAGTCGAGTGTTGTTTTCAGGTAGCTTAGTTCGCCCGCGACAGTACGGCGGAGGTCTTCCAAATCTCCTTCACCAGCACTGTTAACGGAGTCAGCAACGTTACTCCCTCGCTGAGCAAGCGCCTCAAGCTCCGCGCGAAGTGTAGAGTCGGCATCGACGGATAGAGAGCCTATTTCCTCATCAAGGATCTCCAGGCGGTTTCTGGCAACGTTCTGCAGCGACGTAAGATCACGAGCGAGGTCGAACGGAACACGATCTACACTGCGTTCCAGATAGTCCAGTTGCACGAGCAAGGAGTCTGTGACCACATCAAACTGGGCAACGGTAAGCGTATCTAGCGATCCCAGACCCTGCTGCAGCGAATGTCGAACGTCGAGGAGTTCGTTAATCGCCTCCTGAAACGCAACGCCGCTGGCCGAATCGACAGAAGCGCCTTCAGCTTCTAGCGCTGCAATGCCGAAATCAATGGCGTGTGCTCTGTCAATCACCTGCTGCCTGAACTCAGAGACCGGGCCTGGACGAATGGTGGTCAATTCGTCTCCGCTGCCACCGCCACACCCCACTAATGGAAGCGTGGCAATTGCAGCGAACAAGAGTAGGCAGACCAGCTTCAGCGGTGTCATCACTTCTTCTTGCGAACGGCTCCAACGATTAAGAGCAGGACGACGGCGCCCACTGTAGCGACGACAACGCTCCACACGTTGAGCCCCGTCGCGCCCTGATAGGAGCCGAGCATTCTAAAGAGCCAACCACCTAGTACGGCACCGACCAGGCCCACAACAATGTTCATGATGAGGCCCATGTCATTATTCGTCAGCTTCTCCGCGATAAATCCGGCGATAGCGCCAAGGATGATCCATGCAATCCAGTTCATAGGATTTTGCGAGTGAGTTAGAGGTAGAACGCTAATCTACGGGCCGATTGCGTTTCAGATACAGGCCTCGCTAAATGTCAGGAACGGCAGATAGCCTGGAGGCTCGCACCGTTGCGGCGACAAACAACGTTTGCAGCCTTCTTGGTCGCAGAATCCAAGTTCCTCCGTGTTACCGAGAGCACGATCGAACGCGCCCGACCTACCTATCCCCGTCGAAGCACAACGGGGGACGGTTGCAACCTTCCGGCATTGTTTGCGGTGGAAAGGAGGCAAGGAGCCGATATTTAAGGCTTAATCAGAAATCCATGTCTGCATCTTCCAAAAGAGAAACGAAGGCGTTGGTCCTCTTTTCCGGAGGGCAGGACTCCACGACGTGCCTCTACTGGGCACTGCGGGATTTCGATTCTGTCGAGACCCTTGGCTTTCGTTACGGGCAAAAGCACGCTGTTGAAATAGAGCAGGCCGAGAAGATCGCCGAGATGGCGGGCGTCCCGTTCACGGTGTTGGATGTCTCGGGATTGTTGTCGATGAGCTCGCTTACGGAACACGAGAAGGACTCCAACGAGCCCCACGAACTTGCTCCCGAGCTTCCTGCATCGTTCGTGCCGGGCCGGAATGCACTCTTTCTGACAACCGCGGCTTCGTTTGCATACACACGCGGAATCCATGATTTGGTGGGAGGGATGTGCCAGACCGATTATTCGGGTTACCCGGATTGCCGACGCGACTTCATCGATGCTACGGAGAAGAGCCTTTCGCTTGCACTGGATGTGCCCGTCCGAATCCACACGCCGCTGATGGACCTCACGAAAGCGGAAACATGGAAGCTTGCTAATGAACTCGGATGCCTGGAAGTCGTCCGCGAAATGAGCCACACGGATTACAACGGCGATCGATCAGAGCGCCACGAATGGGGATACGGAAAGCTCGATAACCCCGCCTCGATTCTTCGCGCGAAAGGCTACGCCGAGGCAAAGGAGGCCGGCTGGGTATGAAGGTCTACTCCGTGAAAGCCGTCTGGCGGACGCTGCAGGGCGAAGGAGCCTGGGCGGGACGTCCGGCCGTATTCGTGCGTTTAACCGGCTGCAACATGTGGAGCGGATACGAGGCTGACCGCGTGCGCGATGCCGAAGGAAACGACGCGAGCTGCCCACTTTGGTGCGACACGGACTTCACAAAAGAGGGCGCTCAAAAATTGACGGCTTCCGAATTGGCGGACGAGATGCTCGCCGTGGCCGGAGAGATCCGTTTCTGCGTCCTCACGGGCGGCGAGCCCTTTCTACAGGCCGACGGGCCGCTAATCGAGGCGCTCCACCATGCGGGATTCTTCGTGGCAACAGAAACCAACGGCACGATCGCACTCGCGGAAACCTTCGGCGACAAACCACCCGACTGGGTTGTGTGCAGCCCCAAACTGGCAGCTGACCAAGTCGTATTGGAAGCAATGGACGAACTCAAACTGGTAGTGCCCGACTATCAACCGAAGGAGTTCCGATCGCTCATTGGACGAACACGTACCAACCTGATCGGCGGATCAGAAACGAAATTTCTCTGGCTCCAGCCCGAAGACGGTCCGCGCTTAGCCGAAGCCACGCGAATGGCCATCGACCTCGCCCAATCCAATCCTGAATGGCGCGTCTCTGTCCAGACACACAAAGTCTTGGACATCCCGTAGAGCCACGTAGCACAACGCGTTGAAGCGGCGTAGTGCGTTTTAATCCCGCCGCCGGACACAAACTATGCTCTTTCGTACCGACGATCTTCAAGCCATCGTTGCCGGCAGGATGGACCTCGCGTTCCGCCGGTGGGAAAGACCGGCGGTAAAAGCCGGCGGTACGCAAAGAACGCCTCTTGGCATCCTGTCGATCGTCGGTATTGACGAAATCGACGACGCCGATCTCAGGGAGGAGGATGCAAAGCGAGCCGGCTACTCTTCGCTGAACGAGCTTCTGGTTCAGCTTGAAGGGCACCCCGGCAAGCTGTACCGGATTGAGCTACGTTGGAAGGGAGAGGACCCTCGGATCGAACTCCGAAACCAAGCAGAAATGTCTGTCGCGGAGTGCAAAGAGATTCATGCGCGGCTGGCGCGCTATGACAAAGCAAGTCGATACGGCTCGTGGACCGAGAAAACCTTGGAGCTCATCCAACAACACCCCGAGACGAGGGCGGCAGACCTGGCGCAAATGGCCGATTGGGAGAAGCAGTGGTTCAAAACGAATGTCCGGAAGTTGAAGAACCTCGGGCTCACGGAAAGCCTGGGCATCGGATACAGACTGTCGCCTCGCGGAAAGGCATTGCTCGCCGCCGATTCATGGAAACGCGAACAGGAAGGCCTTTAACCCGTCCAGCCCTTTTTGTACTGGTGGAGGCGTCCGCCAGCGTAGGCGAGGGCTGCAATTATCAACGTGGTAAGCATTGGTGGAGGGTTTTCTGGTGAGACAATCGGACTATCCGGAATTGCTACGGCGCGTCGCCTTACTTGTTACCACGGTTCATTGTCGTGCTTAATCAGGACTACCGAGCAATTGCTGCACTTCATTGATCCAGGAAAGTCTGGCCTTCGACATCATTATCACTCCACGGGGCATCAGGAAGCGAAACGGCTCGTCGTGCTCGTCGATAGCTTTCGCCTTTGCCTCTGCTTCGCGGATCTGTGCCTGTAGCTCCTGCCGAACATTGTCTACAAACGCAATGCGCTCAGATGGATGAAGAGCTCCCAGGAAGCGAATGCGTGTGCGTAGCGGATCCACGGGAATCGAGACTGTTACAGGGGTCAGTTCCGGCCCGAGCCACGAACGCAGTGCGTCAAGGCCTGCTTCCGTTATCTGGTACAAGTCGCGGCGTCGCTCACCGTTGTAGTCTTCTCTTGACTGTGCAAGACCTCTTTCTTCGAGTCGCCGTACGAGAGGATAGATCGCTCCCGCGCTTCCACTCCAATGTGGGTTGGGAGATGCTTTGTAGACTTTTCGGATGGCATAGGGGGTGCAAGGACCCCGTTCCCAAATCAGGCCGAGGGTACACCCCTCCAGTTCGGTAAGATGTGTTGCCATCAAGAAATATAGTGCGTTTCGTACTATACTGTGAAACTACCCGTTACTGAGGCATCAACGTACTCACCATCCTTTCTGAAATGAACACGTACATCATTGCCATCACTACACTAGTGGTATCGCTTGGGTACTCACCATTATCGGTAAACGCCCAGCACCTAGACGATAGCCCTAAATTTAACGCGGTGATGCAGGGTGCCGACCTGCTCGAAGAGAACTACGTCATTCCCGAAACCGCGAGCGAATTGGCGTCAATGCTACGCGGCCGTGCTTCCGAATTCGCAGAAATCAGCGACGAGGATGAATTTGCACAGACCGTGACGGCGGCCATGCGCCAGATCGCAAATGACCTTCACCTTCGCCTCTTTACAGCGGAAAGCAATTCAGGATCGCCCATGGTCAGGCGCCAACTGGATCCCGATGAAGAGGCCTCCGGAGAGCCCGGGCCAGATAACCCCCAGCGCGCGATAACGCGCCGCCCCGAGCGAGAGGCGAATGAAACTAGCGGGATTCGATTCGCCTCTGCCACCATTGAATCCCGCATGCTCTCCGACGACGTTGGCTATCTGCGCGTGTCGTTCCTCTACCTGACCGATGCAGATAAACACGTCCTTGCCGAGGCTATGGCGGCCATTGAGGGATCGCAAGTCATCGTGTTGGATATGCGGGGTGTGCCGGGGGGCGTAGAGGAAGCTGTTATGCACCTCTCTGGGTATTTCTTCGACGAATCTACGCACCTCGTAACTACCCAGATGCGCAACCAGCCTGAGATTGAACGCTGGTCAGACTCGACGGTGAGTGGCCCCACATTCGCGGAACAACCGATCTACATCTTGACCAGCGGACGAACGGGATCAGCCGCCGAATCATTTGTTTTCGGGATGAAAGCGACAGGGCGTGCCACGACCATAGGCGAAAAGACAGCGGGAGCAGGTCATTTCGGCAACATCTTCGACCTGGGCGGTGGGTATCAGATGTTCCTTCCCATGGGCAGGACGTTCAATCCCCAGACAGGGATTGGGTTTGAAGCCCTCGGAATTCTTCCGGACGTGTCCGTCCCCGCCGACGACGCCCTGAATGCGGCACTAATAGAGGCTGGATACCCCGAACTCGTTGAGCAAGCCGCGGAGTCTGACGTCGATCAGGACGGCTTGGATGACTACGTTGGCCAATACGGACCACGCAGCATCACCCTGACAGATGGGCAATTACGCTATCAGCGAGAATCCATGCCGTCCACCGTCGCGATGGAGATGATTGGTGAGGACCTGTTTGAGCTTGTCATACCTGCCGGAGCGCAGGTCCGGGGTGCAG
>JAHEJB010000073.1 GCA_024639085.1 Rubricoccaceae bacterium
CGCCTTTCTTCACCCTTATGTAATGCGTTGGACCACTTTTGTGCCGGTGGTATTTGCCGCGTTGGCGGCTCTGGCTGCGTGCACGTCTCCAGAACTTCCCGATGAGGAGGCTGTGGACACAACACAGGTTTCGCTGGAGGACTCGGCGATTGTGCCCGTGCTACCTGTGGCTCGTCTGGAAAGCGAGCCGGAAAACCGTCTTGAAGTAGAATTGACCTATCCGCAGCTGAATCCGTCTGCGGCGCCCGAAATCGCCATGATGCTCGACAGAGTGAACATGGATATCGCCACACGCATCACGTCGGTTGTGGACACGTTTCTTGTGTGGGCTCGGGAGTCAGCGGCGCAGGTCGATGATGACCAGGATCTGGGCTTCAGTTCTCTAGAAGGTGCTTTCAGCGACCCCTTTGTGAACGACCGAGTGTTCAGCGCACATCAACGGGTGTACACAAACATCATCGGAACAGCTCATCCGAACACGACAACTCTTGTTTACAATTACGACCTCGGGACCGGTGGACGGCTTGAGCTGGATGATCTGTTCAACAGTGCAACTTCCTACCTAGACACACTTTCGGCGAAAGCCGGGCCTGCATTGACTGTCGAAGCAGAGCGCCGAGGCTTTGATTCGGATGGACTTATGTCAGAGGGTTTCGCGCCGGTTGCTCAAAATTTTGAACTTTTTACACTTGGCGCAGATTCTCTGCGGCTTCATTTTCCGCCGTACAGTGTCGCGCCGTACGTTGCAGGCCCGTTCAACGTCTCGCTGGCGTATTCAGACCTCCGGCCCATCCTGATGGATGCGGGGCCGGCCGCAACGCTCGTCGGCAACTGAATAGACGTGCTCGGTCAGAATTCAGCATCTTGAATTTGGTTATTGAAACACCTCCCTTCCCCATGAGAATATTCCGCTACTCTCCCGTTGTGCTTGCACTGCTTGTGGTGGGCTGCTCACAAACGCAGCCTGTGGCAGAGCAAAGCGCTCCGCCAGGAACAGCTTCTGTCAATAATCCGCCTCCGGGGGGAGGAGCGGGCATAAGAGATGTAACAATTCAGGGAGTCTCCATTCTCGGCACATGGTATGCTGTGGAAGTATTGGAGGACGCCGGAGCCACACACGATCTCGAATTAGGCACGATGGAAATGACACTGCTCGTTCAGCCCAACGGTCGGTCAACGCTGACGGGGGTCGACCGGCGTGAGGGAGACGGTCGCGTGAGTTTCAACGGCATCATCGAGGGTACGCGGATTTCATTTGACGGAATGGATGGCAATGGAACACTCTCGATGAGTGGCCGCCGCCTCATTCTCCGCGACCCACGAGGACGAAGCACTGTCTACGTTCAGGGCGAATAAGAAACCCTTCGACCGTCCTAACCCGTGTAGATGGCGAACTCATCCCGCCGGGCATGGAGGTTCAAGGCGATGGCGATCATCGCCGTGTTAGCGAGCAGGGCCGAACCCCCGTACGAAATAAGCGGCAACGGAATGCCGATTACTGGCATTAGGCCGATTGTCATCCCCACGTTGATAAGCACGTGAACGAGAAAGATGCCCGTTACGCCCGCCGCAAAGAGACGGGGGAAAACAAACCCTGCAGACGTCCCTAGCGTAGCCATACGGATGAGGAGCATTCCGAACAGAGTTAGCAACACGAACGCGCCAACGAATCCAAACTCCTCGCCGATTACGCAGAAAATGAAGTCCGTGCTTTGCTCGGGAATGTAGGCAAGCTGAGTCTGCGTGCCGTTCGTAAAACCTTTCCCAAAGAACCCGCCGGAACCTATGGCTGCCTTCGCCTGAATGACATGAAAACCTTCAGTAAGGCGGTATTTCTCAGGATCGGCAAAAGCGCGAATGCGACCTTGCTGGTGTGGTTGCAAAATCTTGTCCAGCGCGATAAACGCCATGATGAGCGTTCCGAATGAGAATGCGCCTGCTAGACTTCCGAACACCTTCGAACGCATCACAAACATCATCCCTACACTGAATGCAAGCGAAAACAGAGCGGCCAGGAAGGGATTTACGATGTACAAATACCCAACGACGATTGGCGTCACCAGCAGTGCCATCCAGGGTAAGGGGATCGTGCCGCTCCAAAAAAGCATCACAGGAATGAGCGCAAGGAAGACGAGAGCCGTGCCCGCGTCATTTTGTAGGACGATGAGAGCTGCGGGCAACATTACCGTCGCTCCGGCGAGCAAGAGGTAGCCCCACTTGCCTTCGCGCGCTGGATTTGCCGAAAGTACGCGGGCAACAAGCAGAACCGTTCCCACTTTTGCCAACTCAGATACCTGCAAACCAAACGGACCGATGTAGAGCCAGCTTTTCGCTCCGTTTATTTCCCGCCCGAAGAAGAGAGCAGCAACCAGCAGTCCGACGGTAACCACATACACCAGCGGAGAAACACGGAAGATGAACCTGGCAGGTGTCAAGATGATGAGAAGCATCAGGACGGCCGAGATGCCGAACCACGTAAGCTGTCGGTTGAAATTCCGCTGCACGGAGAGCAGCAAGAACTCGCGGGCCGGGCCGTGCGTCGCGCTGTAGATAGCCACCAGCCCTGCACACACGAGCAGCGCCCAGATCAGCAGCGTCATCCAGTCGAGGTTTTTATACCAGGTACGCATGCAGGGCTAGGATTGTTAACTGATTGGCGGTCGTCATCCTGCTCCTTGATCTCGCGCTGACGAACGTGCTCGAACGCCACTGATGACACCCGGGCGCGTGGTTTCGCCACGGAAATACTGTTCAATCATCAGGCTTGCAATTGGGGCTGCCGTGGTCGAGCCGAAGCCAGCATTCTCAACCAAAACACCTACAGCAACCTGTGGGTTATCGACAGGAGCATACGCGATGAAGACGGCGTGATCAGCACCACGAGGATTCTCTGCTGTCCCAGTCTTGCCGGCAACAAGAATTTCCGCAAAATCGCCTGTCGCAGGAATTTGCGCTCGACGCGCTGTGCCAGCTTCCACAACCAGCTCCATCCCTCTTTGGACAATGGCCATATTTTCGGGATCGATGGGCAATTGCCGAGGACGTCGGAAGACAGGAATGCGTTTCTCGCCAGTTCCCGGATCGACCTGTTCCATAACGAAGTGTGGCGTAACCAGTGTACCTCCGTTTGCCACAATTGCTGAATACCGCGCAAGCTGGAGCGGCGTTACACCCATATTCCCCTGTCCGATTCCAAGGTTCACTGTGTATCCAGGTCCCCAGCCATTAGGATATTGTTGGTTGTAGTACGCGGAGTCTGGAATGAGACCGGCATTCTGTTCTGGAAAGTCGATGGGAGCGAGGGTTCCAAATCCAAACCGATGCGCCCAGTTACCCCAAGTGTCCAGATCCATCCGTTTTCCGTTGATCGTGTCGTTCATCAACCGGAAGAAAAATGTATTGCACGAGACCTGAATGGCTCGGACGACGCTAATAGATCCATGCGAACCACCGTGGCAACGATATAACCTGCCGCCCAGCAGATAGCCTCCGCCGCAGTACAACTGCGTCTCTTCCGTAATCATCCCCTCCTGCAGCCCAACGAGAGCCATAAACGGCTTCCATGTGGATCCGGGCGGCTGATAGCTCTGCGTGGCGCGGACGAAAAGAGGGCGATCGGGATTGCGGTAGACGTAGTCGACGAACTCTTGAGACAAACGTCCACGCCATTCGGACAAGTCGTAATCGGGCGCAGAGACCATGGAGATGATGCCGCCGTCGCGAACATCCATCATTACCGCACCACCGCGCTTGTTTACAAACAGACTCTCCGCGAGCGCCTGCACTTTCGCATCAATCGTCAGATGCAGTTCAAACCCCGACTCGGCCTGCACGTCGTAGGCGCCATCTTCGTAGGGTTGGACTTCCATCCCGTGAACGTTCACGAGCACATACTTTCTACCTACGCGTCCACGAAGGACGGTTTCATACTCGCGTTCAATGCCCGTAATGCCCACCATATCGCCCATGCGATAGCCTTCCTCCTCCATCTCAACCAACTGGTCGCCAGAGATCTCGCGTACGTAGCCGAGCGCATGGCTCATTCGTGCTTCGCCATGGTAGCGTCGGCGTTGGTTTTCCTCAAACCCGATCCCCTTCAGCCTGTATTGTGCTTCCTGCATCCGCGCGAAGGCATCGAAGGAAACGTCTGAAAGCAACACGTCGGTCTGATACTGAGACCGGGTCCTAATTTCCTCGTACCTCCTTCGGATCGTCGCCTCGGGTAACTGGGTCAGGTCGGCTATCTCGGGGATGTCGTCTTCGTCGAAGTAGCGTGGAGATACCGTTACTGAGAGCGTCGTTTCATTGTCCACCAGCAGTTCGCCGTGGCGGTCGAGGAGATAGCCGCGCGCTGGGCGGATGAGTTTTTCCTCCAGAGCGTTCCCCTCTGCTTCCACGGTGTAACGTTCTCGGTCGAGCACCTGCATCTGAACAAGCCGAAGTGCCAACACGGCCAGAATAAACAGTACAACGCCAGAGAAGATGCGCAGACGAATCCGCGTATCCTCCTTGGAAATTGCCGGTTTGAGTTTCATGATACTGATCAGATGCGAGCGCAAGTTACGCGGGGATAGAAGGTCGCGTGTCCTACCAACGTTGCCAAAACCTGTCACATTTTGCTTGAGAATAGAGCCAGTGGGTTACATGATGGGTCCTTCTGACGTGCCCTACAGAACACACAACGAGTTGAAGGGTTAGCGAGAGAAGGCTGAGCGTTGCGAAAGGGCATTTCGGCATGACCTCCGTGACATACGCCCTCTTTTCGTCGACTTGTACTCGTACACTAAGCCACTCTCAACCGCAGCTAGTTACAAACATTAGGACCGCACAATCAGCCCAGAAATCAACCCAGCCGATGGCAACCACCACGCATCACTTCGCCCGCTTTGTAGTACTCTTCATCGTTGCCGTCTTCTTTGCCGAAGCGGCCTCGGCGCAGTATTTCGGTCGCAACAAGGTTCGTTACGACGATTTTGACTTTCATGTGCTCGAAACAGAGCACTTCGACCTGTTCTACTACCCCGAGGAAGAGCAGGCCGCGCGCGACGTAGCCCGGATGGCCGAGCGCTGGTACGAGCGCCTCTCCACTATTCTTGAGCATGAGTTCGAGGAGCGCAAGACGATCGTGCTCTATGCCGACGACGCAGATTTCCGGCAGACGAATGTAGTTGGCGGCGCTATCGGCGAGGGCACGCAAGGCGTCACCGAGGGACTAAAGCAACGTGTTGTCCTTCCAATGGCCTCAAATTACCAGGAGACGAATCACGTTCTGGGCCACGAGCTTGTCCACCAGTTTCAGTACGACATCGCCACGCGAAGCGGGAAATTCCAACAGTTTGTGCGGCTTCCACTCTGGGTGATCGAAGGCTTCGCCGAATATCTCTCCGTTGGCCGAGTCGATGCCGTCACGGCCATGTGGATGCGCGATGCCGTCCTTCGTGACGCGTTCCCGACACTCAACCAGCTTTCCTCGGATCGCAAGTACAACGAATACCAGTACGGCCAGCCGTTCTGGGCTTTCATTGGTGGGACGTATGGAGATGAGGCAGTGACGCGACTCTTCAAATATGCGTTGGATACTCCGCTCGATTCGGCGATTGTGGCTGTAACGGGCCTTACGCCTGATTCTCTTTCCGTGGATTGGGCGCGAGCTATGGAGACAACCTACCTCCCACTAGTCGGCGACAGGGGGCTTCCTGCTGAAACGGTTCGAGAGCTAACTGAAAACCGCGAAGGCGTCTTTCCAGATTCGTTGACCCGTCTGGACGGCCAACGCGTCCTAGCCCGAGATATCGACTCGGGAGACCTCAACATCTCACCTCAGGTAAGTCCGGATGGCCGATATGTCGCCTTTCTATCCGAGCGAGACCTCTTTGGCATTGATCTCTTCCTGGCTGATGCGATCACGGGCCAAATCATCAAGAAATTGGAGTCCGTTGGAACAGATCCCCACTTTGACGCGATTCGCTTTATCGAATCGGCTGGGACGTGGAGCCCAGATGGTCGGCAGTTCGCGTATGTCGTGTTCGCGCAGGGCAACAACGAGATTGCCTTGTTAGATGTTGAAAGTCGTGAGGTAACCCGTCGTATTGCAGTCGACGGGGTGGGCGCGATCAAAGATCCAGCCTGGAGCCCGGATGGTAGACGGATTGCCTTTGCTGGTGTCAAGGGTGGCGTGACTGATTTGTACATCGTCGACCTAGCAAGCGAAACGGTGCGTCAGCTCACAAACGATCGCTTCACGGACATTCAGCCTGTCTGGAGCCCGGACGGCCAGACACTCGCTTTTGCCAGTGATCGGGGTCCTGGCACGGACTTCAATCGGCTTACGTTTGCCCAGCCGCGGCTTGCCCTTTACGATGTGAACAGCGGCGAGATTGAAGTGCTCAGCCTCTTTGCGGACACGAAACACATAAACCCCCAGTACAGTCCCGATGGTCGGAGTCTCTACTTCATCTCCAGCCCTGACGGCTACAACAACGTGTACCGCGTTGACCTTGGCTCACGGGCTCTATTTCGGGTAACCGACGTGGCAACGGGTGTAGCGGGGATAGCAGACTTCTCTCCGGCGTTTTCTGTGGCCAAAGACAACGGACGACTGCTGTACTCCGTATTTGAGGCCCAGAAGTACGCAGTTTATGCAATGGACGCAACCGAGACCGGCGGCGTACCCGTTGAACCGATTGGCCCTGAGTACGCGGCCGCAGCCATTCTTCCACCCGTGGATGCATTCGACCGTTCCGTAATTGACGCCTATCTCGCGGATGCCTCGACAGGTCTCCCGGAAACACGTGCGTTCCCAACGCACCCCTACAGCCCTGGCCTGCAACTCGACTACGTCAGCCAGCCTCAGGTTGGCGCTACTTACGATCCGAGCTATGGAAACAGTGTAGGCGTGGCGGGCGCGATATCCTTCCTCTTCTCCGACCAACTTTCGGACCACGTTGTTGGCTTGAGTGTCGCAGCCAACGGAACACTGCGTGACATCGGAGGCCAGGCTATCTACGTAAATCGAGGCAAACGTCTTAACTACGGCGCACAGGTAGGCCACATCCCCTACATGCAGGTCTTCATCGGTTCGCCCCCGGAAGGAGACGCGGAAGCCGCTCCCGTCCTCACGCGGTACTACCAGCGTACTTACGTCTCTGAGGTGGGCGGAATTGCGGCGTATCCCTTGAATACGACGCAGCGGTTTGAAGCCGAAGTGGGTTACCGCCGCCTGGGATATGGCCTTGAATACGATCGCTTTACGGTTGATTCCACGAGTTCCATCCCCTCGATTATTTACGAGGGTCGACAATCCGTTCCGGATTTCAGTGCGTCCGCACTGCACCTCGCTCAGGGTGGTGTGGCATTTGTCGGTGATTACTCCTACTTCGGATTTTCGTCGCCCGTGCGAGGTGGACGCTATCGAGTTGGCGTAAGTGGTACGGTAGGATCGCTCGATTATGCCACCGTGACGGCCGACTACCGGCACTACATGTTCCTGCGTCCGCCCGGCTTCCCGGATAACTTCCCAACGACATTTGCAGTTCGCGGGCTGCACTACGGTCGTTACGGTCCGGATTCGGAAAGTGGAAGGCTCTATCCGCTGTATCTCGGGTATGGAACGCTTGTGCGCGGATACACATCAGGCTCGTTTACAGACGACATAGCCTACAACGAATTCCTGGATCGACTCTATGGAAGTCGCATGGCCCTTGCTAGTGCTGAAATTCGGCTTCCGCTGCTTGGCGTCCAGAGTTATGGCCTCGTCAATTTCCCGTATTTCCCAACAGAACTTGTGTTCTTTGCTGATGCTGGGATTGCTTGGGGCACAGTAAGTCGCAGCACGTTTGTCCTGGAAGGCCAGGATCCTATCGACATCACATTTGGCACACCGCTGAGCCAGCAAACACCGATTGCATCCGTGGGCGCGTCGCTTCGCGTGAACCTCCTCGGGGCCATTGTACTGGAGCCGTACTATGCCTTCCCTCTTTCCCGCAGCGATGTCTCTGGCGTGTTCGGCCTCAACTTCTCGCCTGGCTGGTAAGGAGCTTAACGCGAGTTAACTGGTTCTTCGGGCAATCGGCACTCTGCCGGTTGCCCGATTTGTTTTCTTGAGATGTGATGTACCGCGCTCTCCGCCTGCTCTTCTTTCAACTCGACGCCGAGTCTGCTCATGGGCTTGGCGTTCGGGCTGCGCGAATTGGAAGACTCGCCCCTGCGCTCGTTCGTGGATTGTTTCGATTTGACGATGAACGACTGGAGCAGACGCTCTGGAAAACCGATGAACGGGAGGGCCTGCTCTTTGCGAACCCTGTGGGATTAGCTGCCGGCTTCGACAAGAACGCCGAATTGGTCCATTTCTGGCCCTCTCTGGGGTTTGGGTTTGCTGAGGTCGGTTCCGTCACGGCTTTACCCAGCGAAGGAAATCCCCGACCACGTGCCTTCCGCCTCCCAGCCGACCGCGCGCTCATCAATCGAATGGGCCTGAACAATGACGGCGCTGAGGCCGTAGCACGGCATCTCGCAAAAACGAATAAGCCCGACGGGTTCGTCCTTGGCATCAACGTCGCAAAGACACACGATCCGGCTATCCTCGGAGAGGAAGCAACAGAAGACTTTCGAACGAGCGCTCGGCATCTCCTCCCCTTCGCTGACTATCTAGCACTGAATGTCTCCTGTCCGAACACAGCGGAAGGAAAGACGTTCGAAGAACCTGAAGCATTGGATGGTTTGCTCCGCGCCGTCATGGAGGAGCGTGCGGCGCAGAACTCACGGACGCCCGTGCTAGTCAAGCTCTCCCCTCCCTCTTCTCCTGACGACATGGGCAACGTCGATGAGCTGATAGCCATCTCGTTGAATCACGGTGTGGAAGGATTCATAGCGACGAACACGGCGTCTGACCGTGAAGGGCTCCAATCCAACAATTCCACACTCGAACGCATCGGCAACGGAGGCTTGAGTGGGCAACCGCTTTCTGAGCGCTCCACGGCTCTTGTTCGGCATATCTATCAGCAGACGAACGGCTCCATTCCCATCATTGGTGTGGGCGGAATTGATTCACCGGAAGCAGCCTACGAACGCCTCCGGGCTGGCGCATCATTGATTCAACTCTACACGGGACTTGTCTACGAAGGCCCTGCCCTCATCAAACGGATCAACAAAGGCCTTTTGCACTTTCTTGAACGGGATGGATTTCAGTCTGTGAGTGGGGTGGTAGGGGCGGATTCTTAGCCACTCGAATACCTAGTCCACGAGAGGCGTGGGCATCGAATTCGCACTCGCGCCACTCCCAATCGCATACCTCCCGGGAATGGAAACAGGTAAACGCCCGGTAGCCGATCTTCGGCCCATCAATACGTTCGCGGCGGCGGAAGCACTCCGGCGCGAGGGATCGTAGGCGACAAGAAGTGCGTTCGGTTCGGGGAGATCCAACGCGGTGTACGGATTTCCAAACAAAGCAAGTACAACGGGCGTCCCAGATTCGATGACGGCCCGTGCCAGCGCCCTCTGGCTGCTGCTGAGGCCCGTCCCTGCGCCCTGCCGGACCTTGAGATGCAACGCAAGCACGGCAACATCCGCTCGGCCAACACCCGCAAGCACGGTCGATTGGCTTCCTCCGCGGAAACTTGTCAGCGTTGTAAGCGATTGCAGGTCGCGTTCCATCCGCTCCATTGCCGCCGTTGTCCCGCTTGTCGACTGGTTGGTTAGCTGCACGAGCGCCACGTTCGATCCAACCTGAATTGGAAGCGATGAACCACGATCCAGCACTGTGATGGACGCATCCGCGATGCCCTGGGCAACGCGCTCACCATTTACCTGGGCCAGCATGACCTCAAGCGTTCCTGTGCTCTCACTTCGACTTCTGTGGAGCCCGAGGCGTGCTTTTGCCCGCAAAATGCGATGGACAGATTGATCGATTCGAGCTTCGCTGAGAGTGCCGCTTCGTACGGCATCACGGATCACGCGAATGCCACGATGCGGGTCATATGTGTTGAGAATAAGGTCGGCTCCTGCCTCAATCGGTCGACGCATGCGCTGGGAAAAGGAATAACGGCTTGTCAGCGCGCCCATGTGGATGGCATCCGTGGTGACGATGCCATCGTAGCCAAGCGAGTCGCGCAACACATCTGCAATGGCCCGATGGCTGAAGGTCGCCGGAATTTCCGACTCATCGAGCCCTCTAACCCAGAGGTGGGCCGTCATTACCATGCCAGGATTTTCCTCAAGCGCAACTTTGTAGGGCGCGAGTTCTGTTCGCAGCAAATCTTGCCATGTCCCCGGCACTCTACCAAACGAAACATGCGTATCGACGTCCGTGTTACCGTGACCGGGAAAGTGTTTTAGTGTTGCCAGTGCACCGTGGCGCTGGGCTCCCCGTGTATAGGCTGCCGCCATCCGACCAACAAGTGCCGGGTCCTCGCCAAATGAACGCGTGTTGATGATCGGGTTTGACGGATTGTTGTTGACATCAGCAACCGGAGCAAATAAAACGTTTACGCCCGTGGCGCGAGCCTCAATCGCGGTTACGGCGCCGGCAGCTTCTGCCAGGAGATCATCGGCCGCGGCCCCGAGTGCCATGCTGGCGGGTAGTTCGGCAAAGTTGTTGGACGGCTGCCCGACACCCCGCTCGTAGTCCGCGGTAAAGAAGAGCGGCACTTTCGCCACACGCTGCAATCGATTGGTCTGGCTCAGGACTCTACGGGGGGCCATGCTCCTTGGCACGTGAAAGCCTCCGATACCCCAGTCGCGCGCGATCTGGTCCAGGCTCCTTGCGCCAATTATCCAGCTTGCCTTCAGATCGACCACAAACAACTGCCCTATTTTCTCTTCCAGCGAGAGCGTGGCAAGCACAGAATCGGCCCAATGGTTGATCTCACCATCGGACGGCCGAGCGCGATCGCGAACGAGGCCCTCATACGGGGCAAGCAGTGAATCCAACGCCGCCTGCCGCTCGGCCGCTAGTCGAGCTGCCAGTTGCTGAGGTGGCTCGACAAGCTCAACGTCCTCACTTCCATTAACTTCGTTCGCATTCGGCGTTGCAAGGACGCCGCCCACGAGAGCCACAATGGCAACGCAGCCAAGAACGAATGCAAAAAACCGTGAGCGCATGAAGGGATAGGTGCAAAGGTATCTTTGGCGCGAAATCTGGCGCAGACTGATCGCCAGACGCAGAAGCCCAACGCGATGATAACGTCGCAAATCCAGCGCCGCAATCCATGATAGATCGACTTCGCCACGAATGGCAAGCCTTCCTGAGTGGTACACGGAAACTGGATCGGCAGATGGTGGTCGTTCTCATTTCTGCTGTCGTCCTGATATTCTTGCAATTGCAGTTCGGCAATCGACTGTTCTTCTGGGATCACATCGCGGACGCCTTCGATCCGGACGATCAGGAGTTGTTCGCATGGATCTGGTGGTTTGGGATACAGGGGATTACAGGATTCCTCATCCCGGTTCTCATTCTCACGGTAGGATTCAAGCGAAAGCCGTCTGAGATTGGGCTGGGCCTTGGCGACTGGAAGCTGGCTACAATCCTTGCTCTGGTCTACGCAGTGCCCGTCATCATCGGCACATGGGTTCTTTCAAATGGCGCAGATTTCCAGGCGCAGTATCCGCATTTTGAGGGAGCCGAGTCGAAGTGGACCGTATTCCTGATCTATGAGGCTGCCTTCCTCTGCTACTGGCTTGGCTGGGAGTACCTCTGGCGCGGCTTCGTTCTATTTGGAACGGCGCCAGCTTTTGGCGCGGGTGCCATAGTCGTACAGATGGTCCCGTTTGCACTTCTTCATGCGGGAAAACCTGCTGCAGAAACGTACCTCAGCATCTTGGGAGGACTCGCGCTGGGAGTATTGGTCTGGCGCTGCCGCTCGTTCTGGATTGCCATTCCCATCCATGCCTTCCAGATGCTAATGCTCGACTTCTGGTGTACGCTCCGCGCGCGATCAGGCGCAGTAGGAAACGGACTCGACGCGTTGATGGATGCGTTCGGAAGTATAGGTGGTTGATCGTACCGCTTAAAAACCGTCGAATACTATCTAGCAAATGGGTGCGTTGAGGAGAGCATCGTACCCACTCTCACACTCGGTATGCCCCATGAAATTCTTCTTACTGCTCTTTGTCGTTTTTGCGCCGTCAACCTTCGCCCAGACCTACAGCGGATCGCTGGAAGAGACTGACCCCATCCGCGAGAACGGTGTCTATTACGACGAGCACTCCTTCCAGGCGGCTGAAAACCAGATGGTGACCGTCCGCATGACTGGCGAAGGATTTGACACGTACCTATACGTCTACCCACCCTCTGACCAAGAGCCCTACGCAAACGATGATTATGAAGGCGTGAGCATCTCACAGGTCGAGTTCATCGCGCGCGAGACCGGCATGTACAGAATCCATGCGGCCGGTTATTCGGCAGGACTGACGGGCGACTACGAAATTCAGATCACGCTTGGTGACATCGCGGATGTTGAGACCATCAAAGGTCGCCTTGTTCCAGGCGATGAACAGGCGCTTAAAGGCGAGTTCTTCGACGAGCATACAGTTCAGGGTCTCAGAAATGGGCAGATCACGTTTGAATTAATCTCCTACGGATTCGACGGCTTCCTTGTCGTCCGCAGCCCTTCCAGCGAGATGTACCGCAACGACGATGCGATGGACATGAGCCACAACGGCCCAATGACATCACGCATTGGCCCACTTGATCAGGCGCAAGGTCAATGGACCGTCTACGTCACATCGCTTAGTGCGAACGAAATGGGCGCGTACGACCTTCGGATGATCAGGACTGATTGATCGGCCGCGTTGAAGGCCTTTGCCGCATACTTGGGAAGTGCTATTTTATTAGCACTTCTCCGGTAGTGCGCTATGAAAAGACGCTCTTTAGCTCTGATGACCGTTCTCGTGATTCTTGGATGCCGACGGGAATCGCCGGCGCAAACTGGGTCTTCTTCCGGTCTTGCGCCGCCTGCAGCTTTTCCGGTTTCTGCCGACGCAGTTTATATCGCCGACGAAAATGAACCTGGCGAACGCCTCGAATTTCATGGCCGCGTGCTTGACGTTCAAGGCTTACCAGCGCCTGGCACTTCAATTACAGCATGGCAGACGGA
>JAHEJB010000201.1 GCA_024639085.1 Rubricoccaceae bacterium
AACGCTCGGACACCCTCCTGCGACTCGTCCGTGCCATAAAAGAGTTTGACTGTTTGCAGACCCATGTTAGAGAACCCGCTGATGTGAGCCGTATCCGCATTGAATGAGTGTTTGGCGATGGCCAAGGCTGTGGGACTCTTCTCCAGGATTTCCTTGCACCACTTTTGCACTTCGTTGTCGAGTTCGTCATCGGCCACCACGACGTTCGCCAAGCCCATCTGGACAGCCTCGGATCCAGTGTATTGCCGACACAAATACCAGAGTTCCCGCGCACGTTTTTCGCCTATGGCGCGGGCCATGAAGGCAGTGCCGAAGCCAGGGTCCACCGAGCCCACCTTTGGACCGACCTGGCCAAACACGGCGGACTCCGCAGCAATTGTCAGGTCGCACAGAAGGGCCAGCACATTGCCACCACCAATTGCGTATCCCTGGACTCGCGCGATGACAGGTTTGGGTACGTTTCGGATTGCGGCTTGAAGCTCCTCTAGTGGCAAGCCAATGGTTCCGCGGCCTCGATACTGTCCTTCATGCACCGACTGATCGCCGCCCGTACAAAATGCCTTGTTCCCAGCACCGGTGAGAACAACCACTCCAATGGCGTCATCCCAGGCGACCTTTTTGAATGCGTCGATGATCTCTTCACAGGTCTCGGCGCGGAACGCGTTATAGACATCGGGGCGATTGATGGCTATGGTCGCCACTCCGTCCTCTGCCTCGAATAGAATGTCCTGGTATTTCATGTGCATGGCTCCTTACAACTTACGTTCCGCGAGTCCGGATGCAATTTGAAGCGACTTCCAGGGCTGGTTCGCGACGAGATTCCGCTGCGGGTCAAATAAGCTGCCTCGCCGCTTGATTGCATGACGTCTTTGCAGCGTGAGAACGGACCTCCTTTCCTGGTTGAGTATGATCAGGTACAGGGGTTGTTGTTCCGGCGTACTCAGTAGCTATCGCGCACATTGCAAGCTGCGCGTGATAAGCGTATCGTGTCGTTCCACTCAGACCCGAATCGGTGCGCGGCACGCCGATGAGAGGGCTGCTTTTCTTCGTGGTCGGACGCGGCTATTGTTTGCAGCCACCTCGCGGAATCAACGATGTCCACTTCGCTCGGCGAGGAACTGGAAAAACTTACGAAAATCTCCATCGACGTAAGTCGAGGCCGACTCGACTTACGTCAAAGCCGTTTTTCGTAAGTTCTGATCCGCGTTTTCGGTCTCTTTTCTAGACACTTGGGCGCGCCTATCTATCTACAACGGCAAGCGTTTGCCGTGCGACAACCCGTGGTGAAAGATAGGAGATCACACTCATGGCCAAAAGAAGAGAAACCAAAAAGCAGCGTCCGACTAAGCCTGGCCTCCAGCCAGGTCATCGAGCCAAAAGCGAGGGCAAGACCTTGCGTTCTTATGGTGTCGGTGCGTTACCAATGATCAATCACATTCTGAGAAGGATGCGACTTCCCGAGATCTTACGGAAAGGTCTCCCAGCCGACGATCCGCGAGTTGAGTTACCGACTTACCGTGGCCTGTCGGTGTTGGTGCGCAATGTTCTGATCTCGCGAGAGCCCATTTATGGCGTGGGCCAGTGGGCGACTCGATATGCGCCGGGCCTGTTGGGCCTGCGGCAGCAAGACATCACACGGCTCAACGACGACCGCATCGGACGTTGCCTCGATCGCCTCTTTGACGGCCTGGACAACGGTCTGATTATGGCCGTCGTGCGGCAAGTGATCGACGAGTTCAAGATCAGTTTGAATGAACTGCATAACGACTCTACCACGGTCTCCTTTTACGGAGCCTACGAAGACGCGGAACAAGAGGGACGTGTACGAGGCCGGTCCACCTTAGCCATTACGTTCGGCCATAGCAAAGATCACCGTCCTGACCTGAAGCAACTGCTTTACATCCTCACGGTGACCGACGACGGCGGAGTCCCCGTCTACTTCACATCGGCCAACGGCAACACGACCGACGATACGACGCATCGACAGACCTGGGACTTGCTGCACGAGTTGGTGGGACGTAGCGACTTTCTTTATGTGGCCGACTGCAAACTGGCCAGCAGCGAGAACATGAACTACATCGCTCGCCAGCAGGGCCGCTTCATTACGGTGCTGCCTCGCACACGCAAGGAGGACCAACAGTTCCGCCAGAGGCTGCTGAAGAAACCCGATGCCGTGGACTGGACTGAACTGTTCGTCCAGACCAAGGAACGAGTGTGCAACGGGAAAGTCATCAAGGCGGTCGTCGACCGTGTGTCTGTCTGTTCTCAGGACACGCTCAGCAAGGAAGGCTATCGGCTGCTGTGGTACCACAGCAGCAAGAAAGCGGAGAATGATGCTCACTCTCGAACTCGCCGCTTACAGCGAGCTACGCGCGAGCTAACCGAACTACGGGATCGTTTGCAGGGCCCCAAGACTCGCTTTGCTGAGCGGAAGAAAGTCGAGCCAGCGGTAGAAGAGATTCTGAAGGCCTGCGATGTCGAATCGTTGCTCTCGGTTGATATTCACGAGCAAGAAAAAGCCCGCTATCGTCAAGCCGGCCGTGGCCGTCCCAACAAGAAGACCAAGTACGTCAAAGAAGTCAAAAAGCAGTTCGACCTAACGTGGTCTGTCGACACCATCCGAGTCGCGGAGGAGGAAGCTTGCGATGGCATCTTTCCTTTGGTGAGTAACGTGAAAGAAATGACGGCCGAGGAAATCCTGCGAGCCTACAAACGTCAACCAATCATTGAGAAACGTTTCTCTCACCTGAAGACGGACTTTTCGGTAGCTCCGGTCTATTTGCAATCAGTCAGCCGAATCCAAGCTCTGTTGGGTGTGTACTTCTTCGTGTTGATTGTACAAACGCTGCTGGAGCGTGAGCTACGCCAAGCGATGCAGCGCGAGAGCGTGGAATCCCTCCCCCTGTATCCGGAGGACCGTGCTTGCCGGCGGCCGACGACCCGTAAGGTCCTGGACCTCTTTGAGGGAGTACAACGTCACGAGTTGAGCATCTCGGGACAAAAGGCGGAGGTGATGGTCACGGAGTTGTCAGACCTACAGAAACGCATTCTGAAGCTGCTGGGGATTCCCTCCAAGGGCTACGGCCAGTAAGGGCACCCACACGTTGCGAGACCAAATAAGCCAACGGAAGCCTGCTCCGGCGGGTAGTTCAATCACGTGTTAATCCGCCGGAGCGAGCGGCCACACAATCCACACGGACACTACCTACTCCATGTGACACCCGCCAGAATCACCCCAAAAGAAATCACCTCAAATCAACGCCGCTCCCGCGGAAGATACGTAGGAAACAACGAAATCCATACCCAGGGCGACGGCAATGCTCGCGCAGCTCGCATTGCCTCTGCCCTGGGCTGGTATGTTGCTGCCCCTATCGGGGCGGAGGCACGGGCGCTGCTCAACCGCCAGCGATAGCACACATCCACCATGCTAGCAGAGGGCAATGTGGCGATGTCAATTAGATGTGAGCAAAAAACCGGCAAATTTATCGCGCGC
>JAHEJB010000202.1 GCA_024639085.1 Rubricoccaceae bacterium
GGAGCCTGTCCTGAGTGAAGCCGAAGAGCGGGAGTGCCATTGTTGTTGCTAGGAAGGTGGACCCGAGCTAGAAAACAACCGAAAACCCGACTGCCACGACTGTAACCGCGATCAGCACAAAGTTTAGAGCGAACGTAACGAGTAGACCAAGCACGAACGGCAGGCTTGCCAGCCGCGCCAAGCGAACCGCTGCGATGGCCTTCCCCCATGCTCCTTGCGAATCAATAATGAGGCTACGCGCAGACCAGATTGTTTTGAAGAAGCCAAGTAGCCGACCGCGTTTCGAGATCTCGCCGGACGTAGCAACTTCTTTTGCCTGTCCTTGCGTTTCTGCCAGTGATTCCTTCAGCTTGCCAGGAAGGTTTAGAATCTCCTGAAGCGTCCGATAGCCAACAAATGCAGCGGCGGCTGGAATCAATAAGGCCAGCAGCACAACAACCGAGATAGCAGCCCATTGCCCCGAAACACCACCTAGCCACAAATGCGGATCGAACCAGATCCACCACAACACAAGAGCAGAGCCAGCCGATGCAACGCTGAGCGTTTTCACCTTCCCAGCCAGCGAGCGCACCACAGGCACCAACCGCTGAAGGCGAGTCTCCGGACTCTCGGCTACGGGCTGTTCGACGATTTCTGTTGATTGTGCGGAATCCACGGGGCAGCGTTCACGTTGGAAGAACCAACTTAACCGTTCCTCTCCTCTTGGATCTCCAGTCGATTCTTGCTAACGCAAAAACCATCGCCGTGGTGGGTTGTTCGCCTCGTACCTCCCGAACGAGCCATCGCATTGCCCGCTATTTGCAGGAACAGGGTTTTCGGATCATTCCTATCAACCCGTACCACGAGGAACTGCTAGGCGAACCATGCTACCCCGACCTCGTTTCCATCCCCGACGACCTGGTGATTGACATCGTTGACATCTTCCGCCGACCGCAGTTCGCGCCGGATGTAGTGAACGATGCCATCGAACGCTCAAAACGAACGGGCCATAAGCCCGTCATCTGGACGCAGATAGGCGTGCACTCTCAGGAGGCTCAACGAGCGGCAGAAGAAGCTGGATTCGAGTACGTGGCTAATCGATGTACGCTGGTTGAGCATGGGCGTTTGCCTGCTTGAAGCACTTTGAATACGTTATACACGTAGCACGTGCCATTCTTATTCTCATTCGTATTGCTACTATGTTCCAACGACTTTCCTCCGGCTTCATCATTGCCGTTCTCATTTCCACCATGCCCGCCAGTGGTCAAGATTCAGACCGTGCGATTAGAAGTGAAGTAACTATGACCGAGGCTGGTCAGCGAATTCTCGCTCAGACCGTACACATAGACGCGTCGATTGAAGATACTTGGGCTGCTTACACAACTAATGATGGATGGATGGCGTGGGCGGCGCCGCAAGCCGAAGTCGATTTGCGTGTAGGCGGAACGATAAGGACTGCATACCAAGGTGAGATTGGTGGATCGGAAACGAATACATTGCATATCGTCAACTATGTCCCGTACACCCTGCTCACATTGAGAGCAGATTTGAGCCAAAACTGGCCAGAAGTGATGAAACAGGACGCTGACAACCTGTCAAATGTCATCCTCTTTGAAGAAGCTGGTCCGGGTCGCACCATCATCCGCTCCTATGGGATTGGTTATGGTGACTCGCTTGAGTACGAAGGTTTAATGCAGTTCTTTATTCAAGCAAACGAAGGACTCTTCAGTGGCCTCAAGCGATTTCTGGAGGATGGTGTGCCCGTGAATTGGACCGAGTAGGAATTGCCATCCTTCTCATCGAAGCTGCCCTTCTGTGTAGAGGGCGTCGTGACCCGGATCTCCCAGATGAAGACGACTACTGAGTTGATCTGAACTAAACGACTTCAGCGCTAGAGCACACATTACCCTCTCTTGCGGCACCCCACCGGGCATCAGCTCTCCAACCAGCCGTTCAAGTCGTTCAAGGATTACGTGCTGATTGCGCTTTTCGGCGCGAATGGTCTTCTTCTCCAGCCTCGTCAGGGCCTTTTCAATGCGAGCCTGAGCGGCTCCCACAGCTTTATCCAACGAGGAGTCAACCGCAGTTGCAGTGGGTTTGAGCGAGGCTATGAGATTGCGAGCCTGTTTAGCCGCGTCCTCGAACTGTCCGTCTAACCCGGCATCGGAGCGCTCAAGTGCCAGCCTTCGGTGGAGTTCATTAATGTTCTTCCTCAAATCTGGAAGATCAATGCCGTACTCGTCCAGAAAACGTTGGAGCTTCTCGGAGATCAGCGTGAGGCTGGCGCGCGGGTAAATAGCCGGCATTGGCACGCCAAATGCATCGTAGACGGGCTTGAGTTGCGCGAAGTAGGCTATTTCGCCCGGTCCGCCTACATAGGCCGCCGTTGGAAATAACGTGTCCTGCATTAGTGGACGAAGCACGACGTTGGGACTGAACTGCTCAGGGTGTGCCTTCAGTTCGTCCAGAAGCTCCTTTTTCGTGAACCGCACTTCTGTTCCTCGAAGAACAAACCCGTCACCTTCAGGGTCGATTTGAAGACGTTGGCCCTCGTTGAACATAAACAGGTTGACCTCTCCCGGTTTCACCTGCGTATGAAAGCCATTGTTCTCTAACTCGCTACTTACAGTCACATGTTGGCTTACCGTCTCGGACCAATGTTCAATCTCGCGGGCAAAGATCGGAGCCGCGATACGCTTCAGGCGGTTATCGTCGCCTGAGACAAAGACGAGTCCGTTTCCCTCTGTCAGCTTCCGCAGCGTGTGAGCGAACGCATCCCGCCAGAGTTCACCGGGTTTCCAGACATCCCGAACCCAATCGGGCGCCTGTGGGAACGCAGCAAATAACTGGTCAACCGTTGCGGCAATCTCCGCGCCGAGCACGATGCGACCAACCGGGCCACGATTTGCGTCCGGTGCCTGGCCATCGTCGTAAGCCACTCGAACTGGCTCTGCACGATTGGGGAGCGTGGTTGCGTGGACTTCCGCAAAGTCGTGGTCCTCATCCGCCAGCCAGAAAACTGGAACGACAGGCCTGCCCGTCTGCACTTCCATCTGTTCAGCCAGTTTCACGGCGGTCAGTGCCTTGTAAACCGTGAATAGGGGTCCTCCAAATAAACCGAGTTGCTGTCCTGTGATGACGGTCACACTTTCCGGATCACGTAGCCGCTCAATGTTCGCACGGACGGCGTCTTCCTCCTCGCCCCACCAAGTCGCATTCTGTTCTAGGAGAACATCGACCAGTGCATTTCGATCTTGGGGATGCACGGCAGCAATCCGCGCAGCCTCCGCCTTGCCCTCCTCCGTCCAAGGATTGTGGGCGTAGTATTTCAGCGCCTTCTCTTCCCTAGCCACGTACCCCAGAAACAACGCCGAGGCACCAAGACCTTCGTAGTCGATCTGGCGGGTCTTGAAACTGGTTGGCGAAGCAGATGGCATAGACAAAAAGAAAGCCCCGCCGGGCGGGCGAGGCTTCTTGAATCGGGCGCGGCGCGGTTAGTTCTCTG
>JAHEJB010000203.1 GCA_024639085.1 Rubricoccaceae bacterium
GGGATTAAAAGAGGCAATGAACATGCGGAGACAACGAACCCGGCTGGAAATGCCGAGATGCTGCCGGGGTATATTGGCGAGCCTCGAAAGGCTAGCCGCCGAACCGACCGACAGGGTAACACCCGCGGGTCGCGTCGGCGGTTTTTCTCGCATTCGAACGAAGGCAAGAACCAATCCGGCCGCGCTAAGCTAGAATACGGCCTGTTTCTGCTGCTCGTTCCGCCTTCCACCCGCTACACCGCCGTCTGCAATGGCCGACAAGATCACGCCACGTTCAGAAGATTACGCCCAGTGGTACGTGGACGTTGTTCGCGCCGCCAAACTGGCCGAATATTCCCCCGTACGCGGTTCAATGATTATCCCCCCGAACGGGTTCGAGTTGTGGGAGAACATGCGTAATGGTCTCGACTTCATGTTCAAGGCAACAGGTCATCGCAACGCTTACTTCCCGCTCTTCATCCCACAGAGCTTCCTCGCGCGCGAGGCTGCCCACGTTGACGGCTTCGCAAAGGAATGCGCGGTCGTTACTCATCACCGACTGAAGGTGGATGAAGAAGGCCAGCTCATCGTTGACCCCGAAGCGAAGTTGGAAGAGCCTCTGGTCGTCCGCCCGACATCCGAGACGATTATATGGGATACCTACAGCAAGTGGATCCAGTCCTGGCGGGATCTTCCGATTCTCATCAATCAGTGGGCCAACGTGGTTCGCTGGGAGATGCGCACCCGGTTGTTTCTCCGCACGTCGGAGTTCCTATGGCAAGAAGGCCACACCGCCCACGCGACTGAGCAGGAAGCCGTTGATGAAACGCTTCAGATGCTGGATGTCTACGCGACGTTCGCCGAAGAGTGGATGGCAATGCCTGTCATAAAGGGAGTGAAAACAGAGGCCGAACGATTTGCCGGGGCAGTGGACACCTATTGTATAGAGGCTCTCATGCAGGATGGAAAAGCGCTGCAAGGCGGGACCAGCCACTTCCTCGGCCAGAATTTTGCAAAAGCATTCGATTGCACATTCCAGAATCAGGAAGGCGAGCTGGAGCACGTCTGGGCAACGAGTTGGGGGGTTTCTACCCGTCTTATCGGTGCGCTGATCATGACGCATGGCGATGACAAGGGTGTCGTTCTTCCACCGCGGCTTGCCCCCATTCAGGTTGTCATCGTGCCGATCCTTCGCAAGGACGGTAGCGAGCCCGTGTTGGAAGCCGCGCGTGCTGTCAGACAGGAGCTTACAGATGCAGGCATCCGTGTTTTCCTCGACGACCGCGATCAGTACCGTCCCGGTTGGAAGTTCACGGAATACGAAGTGCAGGGAATCCCTGTGCGGCTTGCTATTGGGCCGCGCGATGTTGAAAATGGTGTCGTTGAACTCGTGCGCCGAGATCTCGGCGACAAACAATCTGTTCCGATGGAGAGTCTTGCAGAGACTATCCGCGAAACCCTCGATTCCGTTCAGCAAGGACTGTTTGATAGCGCCAAAGCTTTCCGCGAGACGCACACGCATACGGCCGACGACTACGAGTCGTTCAAGCGCCTCATCGAGGAGGAGGGAGGGTTCGTGTTGATGCATTGGGACGGCACCGCAGAGACGGAGACGCGCATAAAGGAAGAGACGAAGGCCACGATTCGATGCATTCCGTTCCCCGGGCAGTTTGAGGGCACGGACGAGTCGGGCGTCGATCCTATCAGCGGCCAGCCGTCGAAGGGGCGGGTTGTGTTTGCACGAGCGTACTGAGCTGCCGCGGATGAGCGGAACGTTGCCCCAATTTGATGAAGGAAAACCCGGCTACCGCTTCGCTAAAGCCGTCTCGTACCTAATTAACCCGCTCATCCTGCCACCCATTGAGTTTGGTCTGGTGCTTTGGCATTTTGGCGGAGGTCGAGAGGACATCGTAGCGGGAGTTGGCGTTGGCCTTGTGTTCTTCTTTCTTGTACCGCTGACATTCGTCGCGTGGATGGTAAAGGGGGGAAGGGCAGCCACCCTTGAGATCCGAATGCGATCGGCAAGGACACTGCCATTTATCGTCGGAATCGCATCCTATATGTTTGGAATGGCCGTTTTGTGGTTTTCTCTTGATACCGCGCGCCCACTCATCTTCATTCTTGCCGCTCTTTACCCGATCAATACGGCGCTAATCATTCCGATCAACCTGCTGTGGAAGATCTCCGTTCACGCGACAAGCATTGCGGGTTTGTTTGCGGCTCTCTTGTTTGTCGCTGCAACGTCATGGGATGCGTCAACCCTCGGGGTACTCACGGTGCCTTCCGTTTTGCCATGGCTTGTTTTGGTTCCACTTGTCATGTGGGCAAGGGTTAGATCAGGTGCCCACACGAACTGGCAGGTTGTTGGCGGTGCACTCTTCGGATTCGGATTGACATTAGTTGAACTTTACTTCGCATCGTCGACGTTCCTGTAGCTTTGTCGGCGAGGAAGCCCAAGCCTCTCACTTCCCACTTACGATGTTTATATGAGCTACATCATGGTCGATATCGAAGCCGACGGGCCAATCCCCTGCGACTACTCAATGGTCTGCTTTGGGGCCGTGGTAGTGGAGCCAACCCTTCAAAAAACGTTCTATGGGAAGCTGAAGCCCACGTCAGAATCGTGGCTTCCAGACGCGCTTAAGGTGAGCGGGTTTACGCGAGAAGAGACACTCGCATTTGATGATCCCACACAAGTGATGCGAGAGTTCGCCGACTGGATCAAAACGAATAGCAGAGGGCGACCGCTTTTCGTCTCCGACAACAATGGCTTCGACTGGCAATTCATTAGCTGGTATTTCCATCATCTTCTGGGCGAAAACCCGTTTGGCCACAGCTCTGTTAATCTCGGCTCGCTGTACAAGGGGCTGGTGAACGACACGTTTCAAAATTTCAAGCGCCTCCGCAAAACGGCGCACACACATCATCCTGTCGATGACGCACTCGGCAACGCAGAAGCCCTGCTTCAGATGAAAGAGATGGGACTGAAGATCACGCTGGAGTGACCCACTGCGCATTCAGATCTGCCCTTCACACGCTGCAATCCCTCTGTATCTTGGCGAACTAAGCCACAAACTGTGCCCCTTCGCTGTTTGATACCGTCCTTCTGTTTGTAACACTCGATTGATGTTCGGTCCTTCCGGGCGCACGACGGTTTTGTTGGTTCGCACGCTTAGTCTTCTCGTCCTCGCTACGCTTGTTGTGGCTCCTGCGTTTGCTCAGGCGAATTGGGGGGATGTCTCGGGGCACGTAACGCAGGCTGATGGTGGCGATCCGGTACCATACGCAACCATTCTGGTAGATGGAACGAACTACGGCACCGCAGCCGGCAGTGATGGGTTTTTTCAGTTTAGGATCCCGGCAGGACGCTATGCATTGTTGGTGCGGTCGATAGGATTTGAACCGCAAATAGACTCGGTGGTCGTTCGTCCGAGGCAGGAGACGATTTTCAACATCGAACTGACAGAAGCCACGGTGGAAGTTGGAACAGCGATTGTGGAAGGTG
>JAHEJB010000204.1 GCA_024639085.1 Rubricoccaceae bacterium
GTCGCCGTGCATCCCTCCATGCATTGGATGTTCGAGGCCTGACAATCCTGCGCCAAGCTGGATCACTTTGAGGACTTCGCCGGTTGCTTCGTCAACGACCGTGACATTCCCGAAAGCACCAGCCTCTTGCTGCTCGCGCTGCTCTTCCTCGTTCGCGTCTCCCAGGAACCGGAAGGGTGGCGTCCATGCGCCGTTCAGGTTGGAATCCGTTACGAAGAAAACGGAGCCATCGTGCGACGGTGCTGGCGAATGAGGTTGAGCGAACGGAGTATTATCTAGCTCTCCGCCAACGGAAAGACGTACGCGCCGTTCGGGGACATCAATGAGCGTTACGCCACTCCCAGAGCGCAGCGGTACGAGCAACGTCCGCCCGTCGTGGTCGAGGTGGGCGTGCCAGGCTCGCGATCCATCAGGCCCGGCCGAGACGGAGCCATTCGGCGTGAGGATCCCATCCGCATCAAGCGTGAAGAACAGGACATCGCTTGCGCCACCTTGCGTGTTGGCCGTGAGGGTTGCGGTGGTCGCATCGGGCAGCACGTTCATGTGCACAAGCTCCCGCCTTCCACCTACCGGAGCCTGACTCACGATATCGCCAGACTCAGTGTTGATTACGAGCGCTCGGTCGCCCGTTAGCGAAGCCGTAAGGATGAATCGCCCGTCGGGCGTGAGACCCAATGCGTGAGGTACGTCGAAGCCGGGTAACGGATATTCCGTGACCTGCTCCAGCGTCGTGCGGTCGAAAGCGCCAATGCCAAACGTTCCACCGCTCGACAGTGTAGACCGCCCTGCAAAGAGCCGGTTCGTGTGCGGGTCCACCGCGAGCATGCCCGGGGTCGTGAACCCACCCTGGGGCGATGCCGCAATGAGATAGGCTTCGTCAGACGGATCCATTGACAGATCGGTCGAAAACTTGGCAATTCGGCCAGCGGAAATGACCGACGCAAACCATGCGGAGCCATCTGGCTCGAAGGCAATGTGATGCGGACCGTACGGCGCGCTTGGCATGTTGTGATCGTCGAGGTACACGCGTCGGATAACCTGATGTCGCACCATGTCGATCATTGCGACGCTGTTCTGGCCCTGCTCGCAGGCATACAAAAGATGCTGAACATCCGCATAAGGAACCTCTCCGGCATCGTTTCTGGCTCCATCTGCGATCCAGCGTTTCAGATAGCGAAGCTCATCGGCTTCCAGAGAACGCAGATTGGGATACGGAATAGCGACATCTTCGGGAAGGTCCTCGACTAAGCGCACAAACCAGCTTCCTGTCTCATCAAACGGGATGATGGTTTCTCCCCAAGCTCCTTCAAAAATGTCGGCCCACTCGTAGTCATCCGCATCGCCGGGCTCGGCTGTGGCAATTGGCGCAAACGCATTCCGCGCGACCAATAGGGGCTGGACGTTGTCGCTGTAATCCAGCGACTCGATCTGATCATAATCGACCGATGTGGGATCTAAAGCGGCGCCGGGGGCAGGTTCGTTCGAATCGCAGCCTGCGAATACGAGGCACGCGGTAAGGCCAAGAGTCAGCATAGGTAGGATATTCATGAGGAGCGTTAACGAGCGGCGAGGCATTCTTGTGCGTTCGGCGTCTCGAAGGGTGGAAGTGTACGACGCCTGCACATTGAAATGTGTTGCACACCAGCGAAGATGTAAGGCCACACGAACTTCGTCGAACAACGACGATCCACCCATCGGGACCACGGTATCTTTTGCACCCCGATTTGACCCGTTCGCCGTGCCCGCCCTTCGTCCGCTGACCCGCAAAAGTCGCATCGCCGTTGCCGCCCCGGCCAGCGCCGCTCTTGATCCGTCTCATGCCGCCGCTGGATTGGAGGCTTTAAGAAAGCGTGGACTAACCGTCGAGACCGTCCGATCTTTGAGCCTTCGACCGCAAGGGTATTTGGCCGGAGATGATGAAGCACGCGCGTCAGAAATGAACGACTTGTTTGCGCGGGATGACATCGACGCCATTTTTTGCCTACGTGGTGGGTATGGAACGCTCCGCATTCTGGAGAAACTCGATTACGACGCACTCAAGGCAAATCCAAAACTGGTTGTCGGCTATTCGGACATAACGGCGTTGCAGCTCGCCATCTACGCGGAAACTGGAGTGCCGTCGCTTTCAGGCCCAATGGTCGCCCCTGACTGGCCGAAAATTGACGAGACCTCTGAGCACCAGTTCTGGACGATGGCGAAAGGAAAGGCTCCGATTGAAATTATCGGCCCCTACGCCGAAACGTTGATCGGCATGAAAGGGGGCTCGGCGGAAGGCGTCTTGCTCGGCGGCAATCTTACGATGATTTGCTCGCTCGTTGGAACGCCCTACTTGCCCGATCTAACTGGAGCCATTCTGTTTGTGGAGGATGTCGGCGAGCAGCCGTATCAGGTAGACCGGCACTTCGCCCGATTGAAGCTGGCTGGTGTTCTCGAAAAGCTCGGAGGCCTTGTCACTGGGGCGTTCACCCACGCCAAACCACCGAAGGGCCGCCCATCGCTTTCGCTCGATGAAGTGCTGACTCACTACGCCCAGTTTGTTCGTGGCCCGGTTGCCCGCGGCCTCGTTTACGGCCACTTTGCAGACAAATGCACGCTGCCCATCGGAGTTAAAGCGTCACTCGAAGTGAACGACGCAATGAGTTCCCTGAAGGTAATTGATCCAATCACACGGGATGCCTGATTCGTCTTCTAAACTGCGGATTGCTGTATTCGCCTCGGGAGGAGGCTCCAACTTCGGCGCAATGCTCAAAGCCATCGATAAGGGCGAACTCAACGCTGAGTCTGTACTGCTACTCACCGATCGAGCCGGCATTGGGGCTATCGACAAGGCCGAAGACCGAGACATCCCAGTAGCTGTTCTTCCCCCTTCTAATTTTGAGGGCGAAGGTGCTTTTGCTGAGGCACTTCTCAACACATTAGCCAACCACCAAGCTGACTTTATTGCGCTGGCGGGCTACCTAAAGAAAATCCCTTCGTCTGTCGTGGACGCCTTTAAACATCGAATGGTGAACGTCCACCCTGCCCTGCTGCCCGCGTTCGGTGGGAAAGGCATGTACGGCGAACGCATCCACGAAGCGGTGATTGAGGCGGGCTGCCGCGTTTCCGGCGTCACGGTTCACCTCGTCGACTCCGACTACGACACCGGCCCCATCGTCCTGCAGGAGCCTGTGGCTGTTCGCCAAGACGACACGGCACGATCGCTCGCGGCTCGCGTACTTCAAGCTGAACATCGCGTCTATCCCGAGGCCCTGCAGTTGTTTGCTGAGGGGCGGGTTGAGGTGGATGGACGAACCGTTCACATTCGATCAAATGAGGACGTCTAGTTCGGCCTATCAACACCCCTCCCTCCGCTACGCGAAGTACTCCCCTCAAGGGGAGACCGTAAAAGTCCCCCTTCGAAGGGGGTCGATCTCCGCCGTATGGTGGAGAGACGGGGGATGTTTTCCAGGGCACCCCATCGCATGATCGTTTCTCAAGTCATCAT
>JAHEJB010000205.1 GCA_024639085.1 Rubricoccaceae bacterium
CTTCGCTGGGACTGGATCCCCTTCCTGAGACCTTCTGGGAGCGCTCTCTCTTTACTGAGCCTGCAGATCGTGACGTGGTCTGTCACGCGAGTGCATGGGACGTGGACGAGGTAGACGATCTGCGCATCAAAATGTGCATCGAGATCAACGGTGAGGACTTCAACACGGTCCACCACGAACTTGGCCACAACTACTATCAACGCGCCTACAACCAGCTTCCCTACCTCTACCGCAATAGCGCGAACGACGGTTTCCACGAAGCGCTCGGCGACGCGGTCGCCCTCTCCATCACCCCGGCCTACCTCGTGGATATTGGACTGCTTGATGAAGAGCCGAGCGCCGATAAGGACATCGGCTTGCTCCTCCGAGATGCCCTCGACAAGATCGCATTTTTGCCGTTTGGTCTTCTTGTGGATCAATACCGCTGGAAGGTCTTCTCCGGTGACATAGGTCCCGACGAATACAACAGCGCGTGGTGGAACCTCCGCGAGCAGTATCAGGGCATCCAGGCGCCCGTTGCCCGAACGGAAGAAGATTTTGACCCCGGCGCGAAATACCACGTCCCTGCCAACGTGCCTTACACGCGCTACTTCCTCGCGCGAATCCTGCAGTTCCAGTTCCATCGCTCTTTGTGCGAAGCCGCTGGCTACGAAGGCGCCCTCAACCGCTGTTCGATCTTTGGGAACGAAGAAGCTGGGGCTCGCCTCGACTCAATGATGCAGATGGGCGCGGGCCGACCGTGGCCGGAAGCGCTCGAAGCCCTCACCGGTAGTCCAGAAATGGACGCAACGGCCATTCTCGACTACTTCGCGCCGCTCAGCACGTGGCTGGACGAGCAGAACGATGGGCGCACCTGCGGCTGGTGAGTTCATAGCATAGCCGACGCCAGGGTGTTAGGTCTCGCCTTTTCTCACCAATTCGTTTTTCGTTGAATGGGAGGGCGTGTATCGTCTTAGATCGCTCTAGTACCGATGACTCGCATCATTTCGTCTACGCTCGTCTCGCCCCGGAGCACCGCATTTCTGGCGTTTGAGCGAAGCGTGCTCATTCCGTCTTTGGATGCTTGATTGCGAATGCCATCTTCGTCGAGGAATCGATCTGTTGTGGCGATAATTCGTCTGATTTCGGGCGTGAATTGAAGCATCTCTGTGATTGCGTTGCGACCGCTATAGCCAATGCCACCGCAATTCGCACAGTCAGGATCAGCGCCGGATTTCAGAAAGGTCGAATCTGCAATTTCTTTCTTCGTGAAACCAAGGCGGTTCAGAATATCCGGATCTTCTTCTGATTCTTCCGCACAATCAGGGCAAAGGACGCGGATTAATCGTTGTGCTACGATCAGATTGATTGAGTTCGCTACAAGAAACGGCTCGATTCCCAACATGTAGAGGCGGGTGACGGCGCTGGGGGCGTCGTTCGTGTGGAGAGTCGAAAATGTCAGGTGGCCTGTATTGGCGACATGTACGGCAAGATCAGCTGTCAATTTGTCCCTAATCTCGCCAACCATTACAACGTCCGGGTCGTGACGCAAAATGAATCGGAGGGCCTCGCCAACGCCAAGCTTGTGCCCGATCCGCAGTTGGCGCACACCTGGAATCACGTACTCCACGGGATCTTCCGCCGTCAGCACATTGCGCTTCGGCGACGTGATCTCCTGCAAAGCAGCGTACAGTGTAGTTGTTTTCCCAGAGCCGGTAGGACCCGTGAGAATGACGATTCCTGTGGGTTGCCGAATCGCATCTTGGAAAACTGCCAGATCTTCTTCGCAGAGCCCGAGATCGTCTAGGCGTGCGATAACATTTCTGTCGTCCAGAACACGGATAACGATGCTTTCGAACTTAGCATGTCTGCTCGTGTGCGTAATAGGCAACACGGATACCCGAAATCGTATCAGGGTTCCGTCGATCTTCCGCTGGATGAAGCCATCCTGTCCACTTTCTCTTTCAAATCTGTCAACGTTGATCGTCCGATCCTTAACCACGGCGAGCAGGGCTTCGGGTCTCACGTACTTTTCGACATACCACGTCTCCAGCTCTCCACTCAATCTGAAATGAATAGCAACGTGACCGTCTTCATTCGGGAAAATGTGAATGTCCGAGGCCCCTCGATGCACGGCTTCGACAAGAGATGCCTCAAACAAATTGACCAATGCTGACCGGGCGATTTCGGCCTCGAGTGAGTCCTCAACAAAATCTGGCTCCTCGATATCGTCGCCAAGGTCAACCACCGAGTCGGTCAACTGAACACGCTCAAAATATTCGTTCCGAAGTAGATCGCCGTCGACGATGAGGCCGGTTGTAAAATGCTGCGGTGCGTATTCCAACTCGACGTGATTCAACTCGAGTGATTTCAGAAGAAAATGCACCTCATGATGAAGCGGGTCGAATGTTATGAACGTCCATATCTCCGGTGACTCCTCATATTGAACGGGAAGTAGATGCAGTGCCTGCATTCTGCTCCACTGCTCAGGACTGAATGTTGTTCGTGCCTCGCGGAGACACTCTACTGCCTGTTGCTTTCCAATTCGAGAGGTCTTGATCTTGTAAACTTTGGCAGCTTCGGCATAGATCTGCTCCCGCTATTCTTCGAAATCCTCTGCGAGCACACGCCACAATCGGGGCCGCTCACCCAATCGCTCGATCTCGCGCATGCGATGCCATGCTTTCTCTACCTGTTCGATCCCAACGATCTGGTTATAGATAAGCGATATCACGACACGGTCCTCTAGATCTAACGCCGAGAACTCCTCTTGATGATGATCGTAGGTCGCTCGATCGTTGGCCTCCTCGTCGACGTCAGCGGTGTCAATGACGGGTAGATGTGGCTCTATTGAGAAGCCGTCCCCTGACAGCTCCTCCTGCTCTACTTTTGACTTGCCAGGGTTCACGTTCACACGGCTCTGCAGAATGCTGATAGTGTGCAATGGTATCGGTCAATTGGAGCCATTGTTAAAGTTCTGATAGTGCCCGCCTTGCCCACTCTGCCCTCGATACTTGTAATACACGCCTGGCATGTCTTTTCGACAGAAAACTTCAGTCGCCGACATATAGGCGAATTACCCAAAGAGTAGGCTAAACCTGGCAACTCGGTTATCGTGCGATCGTAATTCCTACGTCTATGAATGTCCTCGAAACCGACATCCAGTTTCTGAACGGCGTCGGGCCGAAGCGTGCAGAGCCGCTGAAGAAAGTCGGCGTAAAGACGTTTGGGGATCTACTGCGCTACTATCCGCGGCGCTATCTGGATCGGTCTACCGTGACGCCCATCGCCAAACTGCGCGAAGGCCTCCGGCCGATTACGGTCGTCGGGACCGTGATGGCAAAAGGCATTGTGCCAGGTCGTGGGAGAGGAAAGGGTCGGCTCGAATTGCGCATCATGGATGAAGCCGGACGCACCATGAAGGCCGTCTGGTTTCGAGGTGCGCAGTGGATCGGGAAAGCCTTTACAAAAGGGGATCAGATCGCGCTGCACGGGAAGGC
>JAHEJB010000074.1 GCA_024639085.1 Rubricoccaceae bacterium
AGCTCCCACGCGTTCAGGAGAACTACGAAACGAACGTGCCCGACATCTACATCGTGGGTGAGTTAGGCGGGATGGGACTCGTTCGCAATGCTTTCGAGCAGGCCCGGCAGTGCATAGAGGGCATTGTGCGGGAGAAGAGACCCTCAGCCGTAAACATGCTCGACGCGGTAATTGTCGGAGCAGGTCCGGCGGGGCTCTCTGCCGCCGTGAATGCGAAGCTGCACAACCTGGACGTTATCACGCTCGAAAAAGAGCCCGACATGGGAGGCACCGTGCGGCATTACCCCAGGCGCAAGATCGTGATGAACCGCCCTTTTGATGTGCCAGGCTACGGCACTCTCGATTTTTCTGAGATCGAAAAGGAAGAGCTCATTGCCCACAAGCGTGACATCGTAGAGAAGACCGGCGTCGAGATCACCACAGGGAAAGGCGTGGCACGAGTTGAATCAATTGGAGAAGGAGTAGGCTTCCTCGTCCACACGAACGAAGGCGATGCCTATTCAACACAACGCGTCATCCTTGCCATCGGAAGGCGAGGGACGCCACGAAAGCTGGGCATTCCGGGAGAAGACCGCGACGGCGTTTACTACAGTCTAATGGAGCCGGAGCACTTCGCTGATCGGCGTCTCCTAATCGTCGGCGGAGGCGACTCCGCGGTGGAATCGGCCCTCATGCTGTCCGACCAGCCGGGTGCAACAGTCCACCTTTCTTATCGAAAAGACGCGTTTACGCGCATCAAGCAAAGAAATAGAGAGCGGTTTGATGCGGCTGCGGAAGCTGACACTATCAAGCCGCTCTGGTCAACCAACCTGACTCGCATCGAAGAGGAGGCCGTCTACTACATAGACGCGTCCGGCATCGAACACTCCATTCCCAACGACGATGTGTTCATCTTCGCAGGGGGCGAACTGCCGACGAAGTTCCTCAAAGACTGCGGCATCGATATGGACACGCACTTTGGGACGCCTCGTGGCATCTTCGCTTGACACGAAAGTGCGGCCTTAGTTAGTCGTCCAACACATCTTGGACGGAGCGCCTTGGCGTACCCTCTCGATAGGATGGGTATCCGACCCGGAACACAATCTGTGGAAAACCGCCCCCCACTATTCGAGCAAGCTCCAGCCTGAGCCGTTCAACTTCGACAGGTTGGTTCATATAAGAGGCGTACAAACCACGATTTGCCGCGACCAGAAGAATGTGTGCTAATGCTTGTCCGGCATCTAGCCATGCCTTCGGATCGTCGGTGTCTGTTGTGAGAACGAGAACGGCCGGAGAATTCTCCACAAGCTCGCGTTTTCGCGGTGCAAGTACCGCGGAAGGCGACCGGACGTCGGAACGACGATCCCAGCTACCCTGCGCTCGATCTGGAACGCCGTCGCGCCGTGGATCTGAGTTTGAGCGCAGCCATTCTCGTATTTCGGCGGCTATTTCTGGATGCTCACCACCAAGCCGGATTCCTTCTTCTACAAGTGTGGCTACACTTTCCTTCTCTTCCGCTGTTGTAAGGACTGCTAACCTGCTTCCGCTGTCGCGGGCCACTCTCTCGAATACCCGGATTACATCGGGTGAAACGGGGGTTTCCGCAAACGCCCGCCGATTCGTTCGACGAACAGATATTGCTCGAAATAGCGACTCGTCATCGTCGGTTGCGCGGCGCGGATTAATGAGGGCGAACGTTGCGAGGAGATCTGGATTCGCGGGATCAGGTAGAGGATAAACGGCAGACTCGAAGCCAAAGTGATAGGCCGCAACACGAAGATGAAACAGGGCCGCGCCACAGCTCAGAGTCAACTCGCGGCCATCGGCGTCGACAACCATGAGTTGGCGAGATCGATCCGCGTAGATGTTCACCTTGTGATCGACGACCGAGAAGCGCCAAGGCTGCGTGTTCAAGACAGACGGCGCTAACACCGCATAGTTCAGGAGAAACCGGAGCTGATTGTCTAGCGAGGTCCCGAGTGGGAAATCCGAGTCGCTTACGGCACGCGGACCGGCAGAAGGTGTGGGTGCAGAAATTTCTGTCGAGATCGGCATGGCGCGGAAATAGTTTCGTGGATACAAAAAACCATCTGCGCATCCTCTAGATCATGCGGTCCACCCGATGCCCAGCGCCGGGAAGCGTCCATCCCAATCGTAGGGTATTCCCTTACGAAGGACTAGACTGCGATCACGCGTGGGAGGAACATCAAGACGAGCAATACAAACCAGACGAGATGCCCGACTCCGAGGCTCATAGCAACCTTCTTACGTGCTACATCAACATTTTCAGTTCCAACAGCCTCCTGAAGTGCTGCCCAGTTTCTCCGGATCAAAAATATCTGGATTAGGATCAAAACCAGACCCAGTGTAAGTGCAATGTGAAATGGCCATCCAATTCCTCCAAAGCCCGGACCCAGGGAAATGGCAATCAGGGCGAACACGTATAGCAGGACGGGGAATTTGTTCATCATCTCCACTGTCGCCATGCCGCTTGCGGCAAGAGTATTGGCTGACGCCTGATCCGAGGAGGCAATTCTTTTTGATAGTTCCGGTAACCGAATGCTGAGGCCAAACCACGAAGCAGCTGTAGCAACGTGAAGGATGATGGCGGCGATGTAGAGGTAAAGCATGGAGCGCTGGGATTGTAAGGAAGGCAGGTCTGAAAAATAGAAGGTATATGCTTACAACCCATCTAGTCCCTCGACAAACATGCGTGAGCGTGTGACAACAACTTCATCTGAGATGATCTCATCCAAGCCTAACTTGCCGCAAAGCACTTTCTCCGCCATGCGCTTCTTCATTTTCCTCCTTGTTATCTCGGCCGGGTCTGCCGCGGCGCAGACGCAGCAAATCCTCTTTCCAGGCCAGACGGGCCCCGAATTGCTGGCCTCGATTGTGGAGGAGTACAAACCAGCTTCCGTCTTACCCGAGGCCCAGGCCAAGGATCGCATGTACGACACAATTGACGTTACGTCCGACGGTGGTCAGGATGGCGTGGTAGGCGTTTACACCGGATGGTTCGTCCCCTTCGATTGTTCTCCGTCTTGCGACCCCAGCCAGGATGTATTCAATAATGGCGCGGGATTGAATATGGAGCACACGTGGCCGCGGGCTTTTGGTGCTGGTTCTGGGAATCCGCAATGGAATCTCCACCACCTCTTTCCAACCAAAGTCGACGTGAACGGAGACCGTGGCAATCTGCGATTTGACGAAAGCCCTGATGCGCAAACAACGCGGTGGTATAGAGAAGACGGCAACCAGACATCTATTCCTGATGGCTCAATCATCGACGAATTCAGTGAACTGCGTTCAGGAATCGCATTTGAGCCGCGGGAGGACCACAAAGGTGACGTTGCTCGGTCCATGTTCTACTTCTATGCGATGTACAAGTCGGAGGCCGACGCTTCGGGAGGCGGGCCTTTCTTTGAACAGCAGAAGGGAGTTCTCTACGACTGGGCGTACGCTGATCCGGTCAGCCTGAAAGAATACGATCGGACTCTGGCGATCGCGCCCTTTCAAAGCAACGATTCCAACCCGTTCGTTCTTGATTCAACACTCATCCGAAGGGCATTTTTCCCGGAAATCGTAGTGGCAACGCAGGAAGCTCCGACAACCGATCGCCGTTTTCTATCTCAACCATCGCCCCAGCCATTTCGTGCGCATGCCAGCTTTGAGGTCACGCTCCCGGAGTCTTTGCCCGTTCGGATTGAGCTATTCGACGCGCTTGGACGGCGCATCACAACAGTCCATAACGGAACGTTGCCAGGTGGGTCACCAAATCGGTTTAGGATTGATGGATTGTCTCTCCCAGCCGGGGTCTATCTATTGCGAGCAACGACCGAGCAGAGTATCGAAACACGAAGGCTGGTCCGGATACGATAGCTCTCAGGCCTGCGAAGAGAACACCGGAGACATACTTCCCTTCAATAGAGTGCGAGGAGACACACTCTCTCGCGGTAGGGAAACCGTGAATACAGTGCCTTCGTCTACGACACTGTCCACCTCGATGGTGCCGCGCATGAGGTCAATGAGGCCCTTGGTAATGGCAAGGCCTAGCCCGCTTCCCTCGTGGCTGCGCATGACGCCCGTGGACTCCTGACGGAATTCCTCGAACAAGCGAGGCAGGAACTCCGGACTAATGCCTCGTCCGGTGTCGCGGACACGGACGTAGACCAGATGGTCCGTCTGGTCTACAGAAAGCGTAATTCGGCCTTTTTCCGTGAACTTGACCGCATTCGAGACAAGGTTCGTGATCACGCGGTTGAAGGCGGAGCGATCGGCGCGAGCCACGACGCCCATTACTGGCGCATTCACAATAAGTGAAAGGCCTCTTTCTGTCGCCATGGGCCGTAACATTTCGGCAATCTCATGAATCTCTTCTGCGAGATCCAGTGGGCCAATCTCAAGAGCCATGCCTTCGGATTTCAACCGTGCCAGGTCCAAGACAGAGTTCAGAGTTGAGAGGAGTCGTTTTCCACTTTGTTCGATGGGCTCAACAAGGTTTCGCTGATCGGCCGATACTTCTTCTCCAAGCACCTGTGCAAAGCCGATGATCGCAGTCAACGGCGTACGAATCTCGTGGCTCATGTTGGCGAGGAACGCGCTCTTCAGGCGCGCCATTTCTTCCGCCTGTTCGCGGGCGTGTTCGGCTTGTACTCTAGCCGTGTCTGCTTCTTCCTTTGCTTCCAGCAAGGTGCGAGCGCGGGCGGTTTCATCCGTGACGTCCTGGCAAATACCGAATAGTCGGCGTGGTCGTGTCGACGACTCGGGCGCATACGCTCCTCGCAGTCGGATGGAGCGCGCCGATCCATCTAGCGCATCCATGCGGAGTGTCAGGTCCTCGTGCTGTCCGCCCAACTTGAGGGTATCCCAGAAGCGTAGTAGGTCAGGTCGATCAGACGGGTGAACTTGGGCAGCGAACATGTCGAATGAAGGGCGTTCCACTTCAGCATCAATGCCAGCAATCCTGAACATCTCGGCCGACCAGTGAGCCCGGTCCGTTTCGAGATTTAGCTCCCAATTGCCTAGACCCGCAGTTTTTTGGGCCTCGGCCAGATGGCCTTCTCTTTCTGCCAGTGCATCCTGGACTTGAACACGTGCACTAACCGCTACGTACACAATACCCAAAGCCACGAGGATCGATGCGATATAGACCGCCTCATTGACTACAAGCTCTGGCGTTATGCCCATCAGAACCAGCGTCAGGACAAGTGAAAACGTCGAATAGGACGTCAACGGAGCCATGTCATCAAATGCGAGGCTCAAGTACATGGCAGCCGTGACCACGGTTACAAAGAACCCAACCGCAAAGTTGACATCGAACCCGTTTACCGAAGCCACCGCTGCCGACCATCCCGTCAGAATGAAGGCCAGTACGAGTAGCAATTTCCGGGCATTCTCCTGGACCCACGAAGACACAAATGACGATACCAGAAGGCCCACAACCACCAACGTCATTACTCCCTGCAATAACCATGTCTCCAAGCCAGTTGTGTTCGACGCGTAGTAGAAAACCGCGAACGCGGGGACGAGGGCGGAGCAAAGTGCACACCCTAACCTCAGGAGATACAGATCAGATCGCAGTTTCCAGCCCTTCATCGAGACCGACGGAGGGCGAAAAAGCGAGCCAATGAGGCGTACTACTGCTTGCATAGACGGACAGAGTGTAGCTATCACTCTGTAGGCGGTTAGACCTGAGTATCGGCGGATCTGCTACCGAGTTAACCAATTTCACGCCCTCAACCGGCCCTTGAGCTACTATTTAGCTGCAACCCGAGCGAAGGTCTCAAACATGTAACCCGGCGTTCCATTTTCAGGGAGATGAGCCTCACTCTCCACTTGTTCGAACACGGGGCCAATCAGATGCTCGTAGGGCGGGAAAAACGCGTCTCCTTCGAAATCGCCCTGCACAACCGTTAGTTCTAACCTGTCAGCGATGGGAAGAACCTCGGCATAAACGCTCGCACCCCCACCAATAAAGACCTTGGGGTGATCTGCAAACGCTGCCAGCGCAGCCTCCAAGGATCGGAAGACATGCACGTTGTCTGCGTTTGTATTCAAAGTTCCACTAGTCAGCACCACATTGTCGCGTCCTTTTAGCGGTCCACCAAACTGAAAGACCAACGATTCGAACGTCCGCCGCCCCATGACAACCGGGTACCCGAGGGTAAGCGCCTTGAACCGTTTCAAGTCAGCCGGGATGCGCCAGGGCAGATCCAGGCCCTTGCCGATTACGCGATCCTTTTCGGCCAGAGCTGCAATGATGATGATCTCTGGTCGCGCCGAGTCAGTCATGCCTACACGGCTACCGGAAAGCGGATGGCGTCCCGGTGTTCGTAGCCTTCCAGCGTGAAATCATCAAACCCCAGTTCGTCCAGATCCTTGGGTCTGCCATCTGGATGCTTTGCAACGTGAAGCGTCGGTGCCGGGAGTGGTTCTCTCGTCAACTGCTCGCGCAAGCCGTCTACATGGTTTTCGTAGATGTGAGCGTCAATCAATGTGTGTGCAAACCGACCAGGACGAAGACCCGTCAACTGCGCCAGCGCGTCAGTAAGTAAGGCATAACATGCGAGATTGAACGGCACTCCTAACGCTAGATCAGCTGACCGCTGCGAAAGGTGACAGTTCAAGTAATCGAGACCACCATCCTCCGCTGGCGACACATTGAAGCAGAATGTGTAATGGCACGGAGGCAAAAGGCTAACGGCGGCATTGGCCGGGTGCCACGCAGTTACGACCATCCTCCTGCTCATCGGATTCGTGCGAAGTGTATCCACGACGTAGCCGAGCTGATCGAACGTTAGCGTCCCGTCATCTTCGCGGGTTACGCGTGGGTGATCCGTGTCGGCCCAGACTTCCTCGCCAAGTGATAATCCACTAGCTGGCAGCGGAAAACGACGCCAGAAGCGCCCGTAGGCTGTTTGGAGGTTGCCGTCGTCATCCGCCCATGCATCCCAAATTTTGGTGTGGTTGCGTAATTCGCGGATATGATCGACACCGGAGAGATACCACAGCACCTCGCGCAGCATCGAGCCGAAATAGACCTTCTTTGTTGTAAGCAGCGGGTAACCTTCAGCGAGGTCGACCGCATAGAATTCAGCGAAGGACGAGATCGTGTCAACGCCGGTCCGGTTAGTCTTCCGCAAGCCCTTCTCTAGCACCCGCGAAACAAGATCGAGATACGCCTGTTCGGCGTTCGTCGTGGTGGCAGTTGGGGCGATGGCGAATTCCATGGGCGACTTGGCTACCGGAGGTTAACGCGGTCCGGATTCGATGGCAAACGATGTGGACAACGTCCGTAGATTTGACACCGATCTTCCTCAGCAAGAGACCATCATGGACCCGGGCCTTCACGTCAAGCAAGCGATCAACCACTTGAACAAAATCCTATCGTACTACCCGTACGTGGAAGAAGACGGTCAGGCGCTCGTCGCATTAACTCCAGAAGACTGGCAGGTGGTTGCGGATGCCATGTTCTACATGGACACCCCCAAAGAGGTCTTCCCCGAAGCCGTTACGGAATACAAAATGGCTGAGGACCAGAGCCACATCCTGCTCACAGTTGAGGACGGAACCAAGATTACGGTGGAGGTGGGGTAGTTCGAACTGATGAAATCAGTTCACCTGCGCCTTGAGATCGAATCGGGGGATTTCTATACGGAAGCGCTCGCCGTTCGCACGCTGCATGAGGTAGGTCCCTCCCATCGTGCCTGTGAACGTGGGCAGTACGCAGAACGAATTGTAGCTGTGTGATCCGCCGGGCGGGATAGTCGGCTGCTCGCCGATTACGCCTTCGCCCTCGACTTCCTGCACGCCTCCCGTGTCGTCTTTGATGATCCAATGGCGACGAAGAAGCTGCACTTCATCGAAGCCATCATTTTCAATGTCGATGAAGTACGCGAACACGAACCGCCGCGCCATCACGTCCGATTGCCCGTCCAGATAGACAGGACGAACAGAAACCGTAATGCTCTCCGTTGTGGCGTCGTACGTGACCATCAGACTGGGGAAGGACTTGCGTTCTATAGACGAATCTCTCCCCTTCCAGTTTCAACGTCCGAACAGAAGCGGCGGCGGCCTACGCCCGTCCAACTTCCTGTCCGCGCGAGTACTCGACGGCACCAACAAGCTGGCGAACGCGCGTCTCGCAAACGGGGGCGCTCCAATCGCCGTTTTCCTTGAATGCACTACCAATGATGAAGCCATCAGCCAAATCAACGTAGTCCGTGAAGTTGTCGGCGTTCAGGCCGCTTCCGATAAAAATGGGGAGGCCGGTAGCCTCAGATACTTCCACTAGCTCATCACGCAAAGGTGCGCTTCCTGTTGTAGTTCCCGTCACGACTAGGGCGTCTGCACGGTGCTGTTGCGTTGAAGAAGCGAGGTCTGCAATGGTTAGATCAGCCGTCCATGTGTGGGAGGCGTGTTTCTTCTGAACATCGGCAAGAACAGGAATGCGGTCCGCCCCGATGGCTTTTCTATACCGGAGCACATCTCCTGCACACGCTTCTGCAATCCCTTTGTCCGAGACATGCGCATGCGTCCACCCTTCGGCTCGGATGAAATCGCAGCCGGAGGCATGAGCCACAGCGATTGCCGTCCGGTTTCCCTGAAATAGAACCTGCACGCCAACGGGCATGCGGCCCACATGGCGCTTCACTGAACAGGCCACTCTCGTCATGAACGCTGCAACTTCAGGACCGAAATCGCGCTCGTGGACGCACGGAAAGTCGTGCATGTTTTCTACTACGAGGCCATCCACGCCCAGCTCGGCAAAGAGCCGAGCCTCTGCTACGGCACGTTCAACGGCACACTGCACACCACAGCATCCTGGAACTCCTGGAGACGGCCCAGTGTGAATCATCGCGATGACCGGCTTCGGTCGTTTAAAGAGGCGGTCGAGGACCGTAGACATAGCAATTTCCTCTACTGGGTGCGCGGGTTGGTCGAGTGGAAAGACGTGAATTGGCTCGAGAGTCAGATCGTGCTACAAGTGCGTTGTACAGGCTGTTCCCGAACTGTTGGATCGATAGAGGATCTGTCGACGAATAATTCTGCGTTGGAGTCGCCTTTTTGGGCGTTGCCTTCTACATTGCGGCAACTTGGCGGAATCAAGGCTCATTCATCCGCGTAAGGAATGAGCCATTCGCGCTACTTTCCTGTTTCCTATGAGCGCCACAACAACTCCAATCCAACAGGTCTCCGACGTCACCATTCTGTTTGCCGGCGATTCCGGCGACGGAATGCAATTGACAGGATCGCAGTTCACGCTGGCGACGGCGCTCGCGCGAAACGATTTGGCAACGCTCCCTGATTTTCCCGCCGAGATCAGGGCCCCAGCCGGAACGACGTACGGGGTGTCCGGCTTCCAGCTTCATTTTGGAGAAGTGGCCATCCACACACCCGGCGATGAGGTGGATCTCCTGGTCGCAATGAATCCAGCTGCGTTGAAGATGAACCTGGACCGCGTTCGTATAGGCGGTGCCATCATTGCCAACATCGACAGCTTCAAGCAGCGCGATTTGGATCTTGCTCGTTCGGATTCGAATCCCCTGGAGGATGGTTCGCTCAGCGGCTACGAAGTCGTCGCACTGGAGTTGACAAAACTGACCCGTGAGGCATTGAAAGACTCGGGCCTTTCGACAAAGGACATCGACCGCTCGAAGAACATGTTTGCGCTTGGGCTGGCACTCTGGCTCTACACAAGACCGATCGAACCTGCGCGTGAGTGGCTGAAAGGCAAGTTTGCAAAGAAGGAAATGATACGAGACGCCAACCTGCTCGTCCTCGACAAGGGCTACCATTACGGCGAAACCGTTGAGGCATTTGCGGCACGGTATGAAGTTGCCCCAGCGAAATTGGAGCCGGGCACCTACCGCAGCATTCGAGGTAACGAGGCACTGGCATTGGGTCTTGTCGCCGCCACAACAAAGAGCGGCCTGGGCCTCTTTTATGGCTCCTATCCCATTACGCCGGCCTCTGAGCTGCTCCATGCGCTAAGCAAGTACAAGGATTTTGGCGTTCGGACATTTCAGGCAGAAGACGAAATTGCTGCCGCGGGCTCTGCTTTGGGCGCCGCGTTTGGCGGACAGCTTGGCGTGACCGCGACGAGTGGCCCCGGGCTCGCCCTGAAGGGTGAGACAATCGGGCTGGCCATGATGACAGAGCTTCCGATGGTGATCGTGGATGTCCAGCGTGCGGGCCCAAGCACGGGGATGCCTACAAAGACCGAGCAGAGCGACCTTCTGATGGCGGTGTACGGTCGAAATGGCGAAGCCCCCATTCCAGTACTTGCAGCGCGCACGCCCGGGGATTGCTTTGAAGCGGCCTACGAAGCAGCGCGTGTGGCCGTGAAGTACACGACGCCGGTCATTCTGCTTTCGGATGGCTACCTCGGAAACGGTGCTGAACCGTGGCAGATTCCTGATCCTGATTCGCTAAAACCGTTTGAGGTGAGATTGGCCAATCCTGACTCGGTCGCCCGCGATGATGATGGCGCTTTCCTACCTTACGTGCGCGACGAGGTAACAAACGCCCGTCCCTGGGCTCCCCCCGGCGTCGCTGGACTAGAGCATCGCCTCGGCGGACTGGAAAAAGACGCGCGTTCGGGCGGCGTTTCGTATGACCCTGAGAACCACCAGTACATGACGGACATCCGGGCGGCCAAGGTTGCCGGCATAGCCAACGAGTTCCGCCCGCTGGAGGTTGAAGGAGACCAGGAAGGTGACGTGCTCGTGCTCGGTTGGGGTTCGACGTACGGAACAATCAAGGCGGCTGTGGATCGTGCCCGCTCTCAGGGCCTTCGCGTCGGTCATGCGCACCTGCGCTGGCTCAACCCGTTCCCGAACGACCTCGGGGCGGTGCTTTCCAAATTCTCCGAAGTTCTCATCCCCGAACTCAACCACGGCCAGCTTGTGCGGTTGATTCGCGAGCGTTTCCTGCTTCCCGTGAAAAGCCTTGCCAAGATTCAGGGCGTTCCCTTCAAGACGAGCGAGATTGAGGAAGCCATCCACCAGACTGCATCCGGCAACTAACCACACCGACGGACCGGGATTTTCCTTTCTGAACTATGAGCGACAACAACAAACCGAAAGGCGTCAAACCCGCTGGTCTTCCGAAGAAGGCCGCTGGCCCAAAAGGAGCTAAGCCTGCTCGTCCTCCGGCAAAGCTTGGCTCGCGTCCTGCCGCTCCGCCCAAGGCGCGCATCGTTCCGACGCCTTCGGGTGACGGCGACTCGACGGCGCTTCCGGTCCTCACGAAGAAAGATTTTGATTCGGGCGCTGATGTTCGCTGGTGCCCTGGATGCGGTGATTATGCCATTCTTGCTGCTGTTCAGCGTGTGCTGCCGGAGCTGACGGAAAAGAAAGAAGACGTTGTGTTCATTTCAGGAATCGGCTGTTCGAGCCGCTTTCCGTACTACATGAATACCTACGGCGTCCACTCTATACATGGGCGCGCGCCCACGCTCGCAACGGGGCTCAAAGCCAGCCGCCCCGAACTGGACGTGTGGGTTATCACGGGCGACGGAGACTCCCTTTCGATTGGCGCGGGGCATTTTACGCACGTGCTCCGGCGCAACCTGAACGTCCAGATTATTCTCTTCAACAACCAGATCTATGGCCTCACGAAGGGCCAGTACAGCCCGACGAGCGAAGTGGGCAAGGTGACATCCAGCACACCGTATGGTTCGCTGGACCATCCCTTCAACCCGCTCGGATTGGCCCTGGGCGCCGACGCTACGTTCCTCGCTCGCACGCTAGACCGCGATCCGAAACACATGCAGGCCATACTGCGGAGGTCGCACGCCCATCAGGGGACGGGGCTGGTTGAGGTCTACCAGAACTGCAATATCTTCAACGACGGCGCCTTCTTTACCTACACCGAGCGCGACTCGAAAGCACTGAACTGCGTCTTCCTCGAACACGGCGAACCCCTTGTCTACGACGAAGGCAAGAAAGGCCTGAAGCTTGACGGCCTGAAACTCAGGAGCATCGACCTGACCAATGGATCGTCCACTTCCGATTGCCTCGTGCACGATGAAAAGGACCGGACGCTGGCGCAGATCTATACGCAGCAGCTCATGTGGAACGACGACCTTCCACGTCCTTTCGGCGTGATCTATACGGAAGACCGCCCAACGTACGACAGCCTGCTGCAAGCGCAAGTCGATGAGGTCACGAGCAAAAAGGGCAAGGGCGATCTGAACGCGTTGCTGCACGCGGCGAATACGTGGGTTATCGAGTGAAGTCAGGAATGGGTGAGAAGTCGCGCTTCGTACTTCCCATCGCTGTATGCACTTTTCTTGTGACAGCGTGCTCAAGCCAGCCTGACACGACGCATTCGAATGGAATAAATCAGGCCGATACCCTCGATTCTGCTGAGGCCTACAGCGATGGTGGAGCCGTACGCATGAACGCGCCGACGCGCGAACGACTGTTGGCCGACGACCCACTCTGGGCAGAAGCCTTGCGGATTCACTACGATGCTATCGTAATGGACGGGCATATCGACACGCCCTCGCTCATGCTGGAAGATGCCTACGACTTCGGCGTGCGTCACACGTCACAGCGAAGCCGCAACCACGTAGATATTCCTAAGATGTTTGAAGGTGGGCTAGACGCGCCGTTCTTCTCGATCTACGTACCGTCGCGGCTTGGAGAAGGCAATGAGGCCACGGCCCGCGCGCTATCCATGATCGCAGAAGTGAAACGCCAGGTGGCTGCAAACATCGAGCAGGTAGGGATGGCATATTCGGCGGAGGACGTAGTCCGGCTAACCCGCTCAGGCCGCAAGGCCATCCTTCTTGGACTTGAAGGCGGACATGCAATCCAGGCCTCCGAAGACGTGCTGGGCCAGCTCTACGACGCCGGAATTCGCTATGTGACGCTCACGCACACGGGGACCCACTCATGGGCAGACGCTTCGCAGAGCCTGCCGAGACACAACGGGCTTTCCGACCAAGGACGTTCTCTCATCCGCGCAATGAACAGTCGAGGCGTGCTGGTCGATCTCTCGCACGTCTCGGAT
>JAHEJB010000075.1 GCA_024639085.1 Rubricoccaceae bacterium
TTGCCAAAAGCCTCGAGCACGTCATCCCATAATTGCTGAGCCGCATAAGGATCGGTCAGATCTGCCTGAAATGTCGTCGCTCCATTGCCCAACGCGTTTGCCAGCTCTCTGGCATCCTCCTGAAGCGTGTTGTAGTGAACCGCGACCTGGGCTCCCGCGCCTGCACAGGCCTCGGCAATCGCCTTTCCGATGCCCCGACTCGCGCCGGTTACGAGGACCGTCTTGCCCGTAAGATCAATCTGCATGAACTAGCCCAGAACTTGATCACAGACCCATCGCTCGGGCCCGTCTTCCAGCGTCAATCGATCCTGAAACCGAGAAACGCGCTCGAAACGGTAGTTACCTCCTGTTCCTTCAATGGCTAACGCGTTCCCATACCAACGCCACGTTCCTGTGCTCATTGGCCGTCCTTCCAGATAGGACTGAAAGACATGCGTCCCGTCTTCATCTCGAAATGCGATCTCTTGCTCAGACCCTTCCTCGCAGACCCAGTCACCGAGAATCATCGCGTCATCGCCAACGGACGTTGGAATATCAGGCGTGCGTTCCTCGGGTACTTCGATAGCGGGGAGATCTTCTGTCTGCTCTTCTATGATCAGAGTCCCATCGTCTTCGCCACTACCGCAACCTGCAATTGCAAATATCCAGAATAGGAGAATGAGCGCTGGGGCATTTTTTCGAATCCAGGACATGTGCGAATGCTGGGTCAGGTTGATGATGATGATCGCGGCAGCGCTGCGGGTTTCGCTGTCACCGCCGCGGGCGCCGACGTCTTCTCAAAAACAGCGCCCTTCTCCCGCCACAACGGCACAGCCGAACAGGCCTCACCGTACATCAGCTTTTTTGCCACACCCTGAAGTTTTTGGGTGGCAATGAGATAGGCATCCGTGGGGACTATGTCGTTTGCGCAGCCTTTGATAACGACGGGCTTGCCTTCGTAGGCTGACCAATCCACGGCTTCCAATACGCGAACGTAGAAGTCCCGAATCAAGTCGGCCCTGGAACCGAACGCAACGGACGATGCAATTCCGTCCAGTTTGGTTGCAACCAGCATAGACGCCCACGTTGGGATAATGGCATCGGTGGAGCAGTTGATGGCCACGTGCTTGTTGGCATACACGCTCCAGTCGTGCGACTTCATCTCTTCGCGGAACGGCTTTTCGCGGAGTACCAGACCTTCGATAAGGAACTCGGCGAGGTCGAAGACGGCTACGACGCGCCCATCCCAGAGTGCCTCCAGATTGAAGGTCTCGATGTCGCTTTCGGCTACTCGGTTTACGATTGGCTCCATATCACTTACACGTTAACACGGTGTGCTCGCTTACGCCTCAACAACTTCACAACGAACAACGCCAACAGCTCGCACTACTTCTTCCACAGCAGCTTCGATCTCTGCCTCCGTTGTCGGGTGACCGATTGAGCAACGAATTGTGCCGAATGATTCCTCTTTCGATAGTCCCATTGCGGTCAGAACGTGGCTCGGCTTCGCCGTCTTCGTTTGGCATGCGCTGCCTGTCGATACAGCGAGGCCGCGCATTTCCGGGAGCAGCTCTTTTGTAGCCAAACCTTCGAACCGAAGACTGGATGTGTTGGGGAGACGGTTGGCTCCATCGCCATTTACGATAACCGAATCGACGCGGTTACGAACGCCTTGTTCGAAGCGGTCACGCAACGCAGTGAGATGTGCCGTTTCGGTTGGAAGCCGCTCGGCGGCAAGTTCAGCCGCTTTCCCGAGCCCGACAATTCCGGGCACATTGAGTGTTCCGCCGCGAAGTCCATTCTGTTGCCCAGCGCCTGGTATGATCGCCGCCAGCTTGACCCTCGGGTTCTTCCGCCGGACACATAAGGCCCCAACGCCTTTAGGCCCGTAAAACTTGTGCGCAGATAGCGCCAGCAGATCAGCGCCGAGCGCATCGACGTCCACGAAGATCTTGCCGACGGCCTGCGTGGCGTCCGTGAACATGAACGCGCCGTGTTCATGAGCAATCGTGGCGGCTTCTGCCACAGGTCCAAGTACGCCCGTCTCGTTGTTTGCGAGCATCATCGAAACCATCAGCGTGCGCTCAGAAATGGTTTCGCGAAGTGCATTGAGATCCGCAACGCCATAGTCGTCTACAGGCAAAACGGTCAATTCGAATCCGTCGCGTTCCATCGCCCAGGCCGTCTCCAGAACAGCCTTGTGCTCCGTAGCTACCGTAATGATGTGGTTTCGCTTCTCGCCATACACCTTCCCTGCGCCGAGCATCGCCAGCGCCACCGATTCGCTCGCTCCGCTCGTAAACACCATGGTCTCTTCTTCCGCGTTGATGAGGGCCGCAACACGCTCGCGCGCCTGCTTGACGGCCTCGTCGGCGGCCCAACCGTAGGCATGATTGCTCGACGGGTTGCCGAAGTGTTGCTCCCAGAACAGGGACATTGCCCCTACCACCGCTGCATCAACGGGCGTGGTGGCATTGTAGTCGAAGTAGATCGGCGCGGACATAGCATTTGACTAATTGGGCGGTAATACGCGCCGAATGGCGTTCGGTTTTATAACCGAGCCCGCACACCAACAGCTATGGTTCGCGGCAGTCCCGGACGCAACCCAGCTGGACGACGAGCCACAACGTACGTTACATCCATCAGGTTGTGGACGCGACCAAACATTGACAGACCAGACCGGAACTCCCAATCCGTGGAGGCATCCAGAACAAAACGTGCATCAGTCCCAGAGTTCTCATGGATGTCGCCCTGTCCTGCTTCCGTGCGCATCGCCGACACGTAGCTACCCGCGAGGTTTACTGAAACGGGGCCACGTTCAACGCCGACACTCAACGCCAACTGTTGCTTTGCGAGGTACGGTAATTCATCTCCTTCCTCAACCGAACCCCAGCCCTCGAACTCACTAACAAAGTTGTTATTGAACTGGGCGTCAGTGAACGTGTACGCGAATCGAACAGGCAGCGACCAGCCTGCAAGGTTCGCTGGACGAGCGAGGTCCGCCGTTAATGCGATCTCCGCGCCCATAACATCTACCTCGCCGCCGTTGAACTGGTCGGTCGAACCTCCACCGCCCGCTGCTGCGAGATCTGAGCCAAGAAGGTTGCTGTAGGCATTAAAGAAACCGACCGCCTGCAGCGTGAGCAGCTCCGCACCGTAGCGGAAGCCTGCTTCCAGGTTTACGCTTGATTCCGGGTTGGTCTCTGGGCGTGAGTCCGGCGGCGCAAACCCACGGTGCATGCCGCCGAAGAATCTCAGCATGTGCGTGGCATTATAGAGTAACCCAACGCCCGGAATCACGACATCAACCGTGTTGGCTCGAATCGAAAGATCAACTCCTGTACGCTCGGGATCGGCCTTGCCATAGTCCTGACGGCGAAGTGCGATGTGCTCGTAGCGTACGCCCGGAGTAACGGTCAGCCGACCAAAATTGACTTCGGCCTGAGCAAACGTAGCAACCGCACTTGCACTTTCCAGTCGGTTGCTGTCTGTGCCCGGCGTGCCTTCGTAGGATAGTGACATCGTCCCATCCACCATCGTGTAGCCATCGACCCACTGAAAGCGATCCATCTCATCTGCATGCACGCGGAGGCCAACTTCAACAAGCGCATTAAAGCCACTCGCCTCACCCAAACGCACACCTGTTACCGACTGGATGCCCTGGCTCGTGTAATCTCGGTTGTTGGCTTTGACGTAGAGCATGCCACTGCCATCTCCTCGAATGGCTGCCAGTTCATCCCCAAATTCAGATGGATCGCTCAAAATGGAGGCAATGCCGAAAGAACGATCGGTCATACCGCCATCTATCGGATCGTCCGCTATACCATCCGAGACGGCATCCAGCTTGTACCAGTTACGGCTGAAGGTATTCCGATAGACCGTCGTCGTCAGGTCGATACGGTCCGATAACAGAGCCACATGACGCGCCCGGAGGGCTATGTGCTCGGCGTCCATTTCATCCACCTGCGAACCAGCGTAGCGCACGTACGGCGAGCTTGCGAAGTCCTCTGTTGTAAGACCGAGATACGTTTCGTTCGAGATTTCGTCCGTGTAGCCCGCCGTAAATGTGAGCGACTGAAAGATCGAAGCATTGCCGTCTGTTGACATGCGAAAACGGGCAAAAAGATCACCCTTGTCAAAGCCTGTGTTGTAGTCCTCAACCAGGTTTCCGCCCGGACCACGCAGTGTTTTGAAGCCGTCCACGTTATCGAGATAGCCTTCAGCAACGAATCCAAGATTGAAGCCGCCGACGTTCTGAATCGTGTCTCCGGCTCGCGCGTAGAGCGTCCGCTGGCCATTCGGACCAAGCGTAGCAGCTGCACGAAGGCTGAGATCGCTCGGGATCCCAGCGGCGATCAAGTTCATCGCTCCGCCGGTCGTATACGGCCCGTATTTGATCTGACTCGAACCTGTCCTGATTTCAACGCCGTCCATGCGTCCGATCGTTGGGAAGTAATAGGCCGAGGGTGCCGCATACGGCGCAGGCGCCATCAACACGCCGTCCTCCATCAACGTGATTTTGCTGGAACGCTCTACGCCCGTTCCTCGCAGACCTACGTTCGGGCGCAGCCCGTAACCATCCTCTTCCTGAATATTGACGCCAGGTACCTCACGAAGCACGCGCGTCACATCATTCGTGGCAAACCGCTTCAGAACTTCGGGACCGATGTAGTGAGCCGATCCCGCAATATTCACCACACCCAATCCTGTCAGCGTCTCGCGAGCACTCACCACGACCTCTCCGACGTCGATAGCCGCTTCATGAAGGATGATGCCTAGTTCTACTGTTTCGCCACCCCGCACGATCACCCCTTCGCGAACACCTTCAAACCCGACCGATGTCGCAACTAGCGTGTAGGTGCCCGGCTCCAGGTTCTCTAAAACAAAATGGCCTTCCGTGTTGGTAACCGCACCATTATCCATCCCTTCAAGCACTACGTGCGCACCCGGTAGCGGTGCTAGCGTGCCCGATTCCAACACGGTCCCAACGATCCTACTGGGCTGGGCATTTGCGGTAGATGCCAGAAAGAAAAAGGACAGGAGGATGCGCCAGAGCACCGTGGAAGACGGGTTGTTTAGACTCGATCCAATTTAAGTCGCTATCTGGATCGCATCTAAACAAAGGCGCCAAGCTTGCAGGAGTTTCATCTAACTCGAGCGCAATTCTTCGGCCGCGGAATCGCGAGTAGTTTCCGACTCGACCGTAGCCATCTCCAATGCGCTCATTCCTCTTCCTGTTAAGTGCCTCTCTATTTGCTGCCTGTGATTCGGGCACTACGGGAACTCTGGTCCCGCAACAGACACAACCGGATTCGGTCGTTGCCGGAGTCAATCTGAACAAGCTGTTCGCGGCTCCAACTGGAATAGAACGCGCCGCGGTTCAGACACTTTGGGCGAATCGAAATAATCAGCTGCCAACGCGGTACACCTTCACGCTGGAGGCATCGCTGACTGGCTCCGACGGTGCGGAACTCAAAGTAATTGCGGGGCGCGAGCCTGGCTCCGCCGCGGTGTTTTTCTACGGACTTGTTCGGTTGCCCATCCGACAGTCGGGAGACGTTCGCCAGCGAGCTACGTTGCTCGTGCTTCCAGATGGCGACAATGGCACTTCTGATGTTCTTGTGGCCAGTGGGAATCCTCCCTTCGGTTCCGACATCCACGAGGAGTTCGTCTACGCGCTTTTTGCCTATCGTGGCGAGACGCTGCACGTTGGCAATCAGTCATTTACATCCAGCGCAACTCCGTCCGCTTACAATCTTGACACAGATGATGCGCTCGCGTTCGTGGAGTACGTTTATGGCTCGGAGTTTCTTGCCGACCCTGATCGCGTAGGTATTCTTGGGATTGGCCGAGGAGGCGGAGTAGGGCTTCTCGCCGCCGCCAGAAGCGATACGTTCGATCTGGTGATTGACGTTGCCGGTCCGGCCAACTTCTTTGCCGAGTCGTTTCAAACGGAGACGAGGGCTGTGTTGACAAACGGCGTGTCTGGCGACTTCCCTGGCATTCAATCAATTGCCGACCAGATAATCTTCCCACTCAGCGACAGTTCGCTGACAATGTCAGACGCCCGAATCGAACTGTTGCAGCGATCTGCGAGCCACTTTATTTCTCCGCCGCCCTTCTTTTTTGTAGCACACGGAGCGATTGATTTCACCGTGCATGTAGATCACAGCCGCTCAATTAGCTCCATTTCTGGAACGAAGTCCGCACTGTATCTGGAAATACCGGAAACGGACCATCTGGGTATCATCACGAGCAGCGAGGTCCGTTCTCTGGCAACAAACTTCCTTACGGACTACCTGGTTGACCCCTGATCTTATCATCCGGTGTGTAGCCACGGATGCGGACTGGACGGAAGTCAAGCGCATCCGTAGGCGCGTGTTCATAGAGGAACAGGCGTGCCCAGAAGACGAAGAGTGGGACGAGCATGATCTGCCGGAGGCTCGCTTCTCAATGTGCAGACACTTTCTTGGGTTTATTGGAGCTGATGCAGTCACAACAGCTCGCTGGCATCCCCAGAAATTCGACGGCGTGACCGCGGCCAAACTGGAGCGATTTGCAGTGCTTAAGGAGGCGCGGAGACGTGGCTATGGGAAGGCGATGATCGAGCATCTTATCGATGATGCACACGCCCACGGATTTGAGAACATTGTTCTCCATGCCCAGGCCTATCTGGAAGATCTTTACACTGAGTTTGGCTTTGTCAAGGTCGGCGAAGTCTTCGATGAAGCTGGAATCCCTCACGTGAAGATGGTTTCAACCTTGGAGCCATAAACCGATGGCCGCGTATATTCGTCCTCCTTCAGAAAACTGAAGGCCCCGCCGCGTTCGTCTAGGGGTCTAGGACGCTGGCCTCTCACGCCGGTAACACGGGTTCAAATCCCGTACGCGGTACACGGCGAGAGGCCAAAAGGCTTCTCGCAAGCCAGCAGGCCCGTTTTTACGGGCCTGCTTTTTCTACGTGGTTTTGACCGTAGGCTGGTCGCTCACCATCCCAACGCTCAGGCTCGACGGTGGCAACATTGTGATATCCAAGGTTGACGCACCCACGGCGACACGCCCATCACTTGCCTCGATAGCTTGGAGGATTCGCTCGTACAGAGCGTGCTTCGTTCCTCTCCGTTTCTTGTAGTTCACTACATAGCGGACCGTGTAAGTCATCCAGTTCTGATCGAGCGTCATCGTCACAACGGGTTCGATTTGCGCGTCTTCGATCAGGTACGTGCGCACCATTTTTTTCCATGTCTCCTTCGCACCTGCCACGTAATCTGCATCTACCTCGGCAGCGGCGTCTTCCATGATCTTCTGCGTGAGAGCTCGTTCGCTGCCGTGTCTGATTGGGACAGCGATTTCGTCCCAGACGAAAGGGAAATCGCCGGAATAATTGAAAACCGGCTCCTTGAAGACAAACGAATTTGCGACTCTCACAACTCGTCCGTTATATAAGTCGCCGTTGACCCAATCGCCGATTTCAAAAAGCGTAGTGCGAAGAACGCTGATGTCGATCACGTCGCCCTTGATACCGCCAAGCATCACACGGTCACCGGGTTTGTAGAACGACCCGAACGAGACGGCAAGCCAGCCGGCTACACTTGCAATCACCTCCTGCAAAGCGAAGGCGACGCCTGCCCCGGCAACACCGAACGCAACCGTAAAGCCTCCAAGTTTGTCGCTGAACACGCTCGCAGCAAACAGGAAAGCAATTAAATACCCAACCAGAGTAACGAGCTTTCGCGTCCTGTATCGGGCGCTCGTGCTCTCCACACGTTTCGCCAATGAATTCCGCACCACACGCGCTAACACGGCAATGACAATCAAACCCACGATCAGCGTTACCAGTTTGCCGACCGTGGGGTCAAAAAGGATGCTCTCGATATTAGTCTGCAGACTGTCGGGCGGCATTGAGGCTTCTGAAAGTTGATCGGGAAATGCTTACGCGAAGACCGCGCCTATCCCACATAATAACCGCCTCAGGTGCAGGGGGACCAACCGCCTTTGTTGGATGGATGCAGCAACTAGTATCTAGCTAGCATCTGAATAAGCTGGGTTTCGACCGCTGGCCACTCATCGTTCGTGATACTGTAATACACGGTATCGCGAAGACGACTACTTGATGTAACCATGTGCTGGCGAAGAGTCCCTTCTTCTTTGGCGCCAAGCCGTTCAATGGCTCGCCGAGAGCGTTGATTCAGCGCGTCGGTCTTTAGCTCAACGCGGTTGCATTGCCACACCTCAAACGCGTGGCGGAGCATGAGTAGCTTCGCTTCTGTGTTGATTGCGGTGCGTTGCCACGGCTTTGCGATCCACGTCCAGCCAATTTCTGCACGCAGATTGTTTAAGTCGATGTTGCCGAAGCGCGTGCTACCAACAGCGGTTCCGCTGCTCTTCTCGACCGTTGCAAACGGAAGTGTCACACCTCGCCGCTGTCCGTCCAGGGCGGTCTTGATGTAGGTCTCCAGATCCGCCCGCGATGTGACGGGTTTGGGCGCTAGCTCCCAGAGATCGGGGTCGAGGCCGACTTCACATAACGCATCCAGATGGCCGATACTCAGCGGTTCGAGCCGAACATGCTCGCCTTCGATGATGACCGGTAGGATGTCGATCAGTCTTCCTTTGTTGGCTTTACAACATCTGCCTCGCCAGTCAGGATCGTATCGATGATCCCATACTCCTTCGCCTCTTCTGGACTCATGAACCGGTCGCGGTCTGTGTCTTCCTCCACCTTTGCGATCTCCTGGCCCGTGTGATCGGCAATGACTTCGTTGATCCGCTTCTTGATATACAGGATCTCCTTCGCCTGAATCTCGATATCGGAGGCCTGGCCCTGCGCGCCTGAGGACGGCTGGTGGATCATAATGCGGCTGTTCGGAAGCGCTGCACGTTTACCCTTGGCACCGCCAAGCAAAAAGAGAGAGCCCATCGAAGCCGCCAACCCTACGCAAATGGTAGCCACATCGGGCTTGATGAACTGCATCGTGTCGTACACGGCCATACCGCTGTAAACCTGCCCGCCGGGCGAGTTGATGTACAGGTTGATGTCTTTTTCCGGGTCTTCACTGGCCAGAAACAGCATCTGCGCCACAGCCAGATTAGACGTCACGTCATTGACCGGCGTGCCGAACATGACGATCCGATCCTTCAGAAGGCGGCTGTAGATGTCGTACGAGCGTTCACCGCGTGTCGTTTGCTCGACGACCATCGGGACGAGCGCGTTGATCGGCGCGTTGTCGAACGAACCGCTGTAGATGCCTTCGGGCATCGTGGTAATGCTCTTGGCGAACTTTACGAAGTCGCTGACCATGTGTGGTTTGTAGATGGAATGAATGAAAGCGCGGACTGGCACTCGGAGTCTACGCACACAGTTCCGCCGTGAACAAAGTCCGGCGGAAATCTCTGCGCAATTGCAGCGTTGTCGTTACTCCTCGTCCTTATCGCGCCTAAAGAAGCTCTTCAACTTGCCAATCGGACTTGCAGCCGCCTTCGCGGCAGCCTCAGCCGCAGCACGCTCCTCCTCCTCGATTCTCTCTCGCTCCTCGCGCTCCGCTTCAAGGACTTCGCGCGTCTTTTCGACGATCTCAAACCGCTCCTCCAGCAACGCAAAAATGCGCTGATTGAGAAGGTTGTCACCCATCTGCTCAATGAGACCTTCCTGCTGCGTGAAGTACTGTTTGACCATGTCAACGTTCACCTCGTCGCTGGCAATTTTCTCGAACTCGGCTTCGAAGTCTTCGTTGGTGATTTCGAGCTTTTCCTCATCCACGAACTTCTGTTTAACGAGCAGCCACTTCACCTGCCGCTCCGCTTGCTCGCGTTGCTCGTTTCGATAGTGGTCGACATCAAATCCCTCCGGCAAATTCCCACCAGACCGCTGAGAGATGTCGTTGACCATCACATCCAGCGTAGCATCCACGAGGGTCTCAGGGACGCCGAAATCGTGCGCTTCAACTAATTGCTCGACCATCTTGCCTTCCAACGCCTGCTTGGAACGCTGGTCCCACGATTCTTCCATCTGCTCGCGGATCTGCGCCTTCAAGTCGTCCAGCTCTTCGAATTCGCCGTTCGTCTGGGCCTTGATGAACTCCGCGTCGACTTCCGGCAGAATGCGATGACTGATCGATTTGACCTCGATGACGTACCGATCAACGTGATCCTCGTGATCCCCCGCCTCCGCGGGGGCAGGCTCGCCCTCGTTTGGCCCGTGCTGGTGCGGAAAGTCAACGCGCTTCGTTTCTCCCACCGACGAGCCCAGTAGCGCGGCCATTAGCTCAGCGCGGAGGTTTGGATCAGCGAGGACGATCTGCGCATCGCTCTGCTTCGGCCCGCTTACTTCGCCTTCTTCGTTTACCGGCTGGATGTCGATGGTGACGCTGTCGTTCTCTCCGGCCGTGGCGCCTTCCTCGGCTTCTTCTGTCGTAGCGGCAGCTTCTCGGCGACGCTCAATGTCGGCGTCGATATCCTCATCGGTGAACTCACGAACGAACTTGGTGACCTCCATTCCCGCCACATCGGCGATTTCAAACTGAGGACGAACGGCAAACTTGACTTCTGCTTTGAGGTCGCCACCTTTGTCGAAGTCGTAGTCCAGTTCGCTGAGGCGCGGCTGGCCGAGAACTTCGTACTGCTCGTTCTCGGAGATCGCTTCTCGGAAAGCCTCGCCAATGATCTCTTCCGTAACCTGTACGGCAACCTGCGGCCCTACCATCTTGCGAACGTGGCCCATCGGCACTTTGCCTGGTCGAAAACCTTTGAGGTTCATCCGCTTGCGCTGCTCTTTTAGGACGACCAGCATACGCGGCTCCACCTCCTCGCTGGGCACATGGATGTCGAGTGTGTAATCGACGTCGTTGACGGGGGTTATTGTCTTTTCCATCTTGGGGATCAATTGGCGCAGGTCCAGATAACAAACGCGGCTCGGACATACTCCGAAACCGCGCGCCGCAATTTACCGATGCGATAGTACCGCAGGCGCTCCAGCACCCCTTTTCACCGCATTCTCTCAGGCTGTAAAAACATCTCAACCCGCTCTCAAATGGATGATCTTCGCTATCCCGTCGGCAAGTTTGAGCACGAAGGAGGAATCACAACCGAGCACATTGCACAATGGGTTGATCAGATTGAAGCGTTGCCCGTGCAGGTTCGTGCCGCCGTATCTGGACTTTCTGAAGAGCAACTGAGCATGCCCTATCGGCCGGGCGGATGGACAGTCCGGCAGGTTGTTCATCACATCGGCGACAGCCACATGAACAGCCTTGTGCGCTTCAAATGGACGCTCACAGAGGACGAGCCCACGATCAAAGCCTACAATCAGGACCGGTGGGCAGAGCTGGCCGACTACCGCGATGTGCCTCCTGAAACCAGCCTGCTATTTCTTGAAACGCTGCATGTTCGACTAGTTGCTCTACTGCGATCTCTGAGTGAAGATGACCTTGCACGGCGATTCATCCATCCCGACTCTGGCCCGACCACACTTGCTCGAACTGTTGGCATGTATGCGTGGCACGGACGGCATCATGTGGCACACATTACAGAACTGAGGAAGCGTAAAGGCTGGGCCTAAGCCGTCGATCAGAAATCGAAGCCCAGGCGGAGCGCAACTGGCAACCGCGTTGCCGCAACGTTCTTCCCAACTAGAGCAACGCCATAGTCGGCGTACTCTTGAACAGCGCCGCTCCGTGCCCCCAATTGTAGCGTGGCATGGATCGGAGTTCCTCGCGGATGAACGGTAATCGACGGAATGAGCGCGAGTTGATAACTGTCGGAGTCGGGGAAGATCTCGCCTGCCCCGTCCGTCGTTCGTGTGATATCCGTGATCGTAACGTATTGCAAGCGCAGCCCAAGGCTCAACGACCCCAATGGGTACTTCCCGTCCAGATACACCTCAAACACATCCCCATCATCAATCGAGACAGAGGGTGAGCTGCTTACGGACCGGGCGAACGTGAGGTGTGCATTCGCGCCTGTTGTTAATCGCAGCGTTCGGCCAGAAGGAATGACAACGCTTGCGCCGAGAAGTATGGCGTGCTGTCCATCCGAGTTGGGAGGCGTTACGTCCTCTGGGTTCTGTCCGACATCAATGAAAACACCCACGGATGCTCCAAAGCGGTCGTTGAGAAGGCGACCGCGCAACACCACATTCTGAGGAGCAAAACCACTCGTGCTGTCGTCTAGCGTCACGCGGGCGAGATGGATTGCTCCTCCCACGAACGCATCGAAGGCCGCGCGATTCGCGACGACGACCTCAGCTCCAAGCTCTGTCGTCAGCACGGAGAAATCTGAACCTGTATCTAAAGCGTCGCCGTTCTCGTTGTAGAGATTGGGGGTCGCGATGTACCCTGTCCCGACCTGAATGCTGCCTCGTTGTCGCGGCTGAGCGTGGGTTGTGGAAGCGACGAGACCACATACGACGGCAAGAGAAAGGATACGTAGACCAGACATGAGCAAAAGGTTTGATTACGGCAAGATCGTACCGCCCGAGGTCGTCGCTCTTTACCCCACCCTCGCAAACCCAAGACTCCTAGGTGCTGTCTGGGCGAAATGGGAACGTGTGGCGGCATGTTCCGGGGCGCGTAGTTCAGGGTCTGCTTCGACCAGTGCGAATGCGGCCTCGCGGGCTGCAACGAGGATCTCCTGATCGCGCACGATGTCGGCGATCTTGAGATCGGGGAGGCCAGACTGACGTGTTCCGAAGAAATCACCTGCGCCACGCATTTTGAGGTCGGCTTCCGAGATTTCGAACCCGTCCGTGGTGGCTTCGATGACTTTCAGGCGCTCTTCGGCTTCCGGCGTTTTCTTGTACTCGGCCATGAGGAAGCAATAGCTCTGGTCTGCGCCACGACCAACTCGGCCCCGCAGCTGGTGGAGCTGTGCGAGTCCGAAACGCTCCGCGTGTTCAATGACCATCACGGTTGCGTTTGGTACATCTACACCCACCTCAATTACCGTGGTAGCGACGAGGATATCGGTCTCGCCGGACTTGAATCGTTCCATTGCCTCTTCCTT
>JAHEJB010000076.1:0-4491 GCA_024639085.1 Rubricoccaceae bacterium
CCTTCAGGCCACCTACATAAGTATAGCAGATGGTCACTAGTCCAATTACGATAATTATAGTCGCGTAACTAATGTCCCAGCCTGCGGTTAGAGCAATCACTTTAAGCGGGATGGCTGTCGCAAACAAGCGCACTCCGTCCGCCAGGAGTCGCGTCAACATGAACGTTATCGATGCCAGACCTCGCATTCGATCACCAAATCGGTGTCCCAGGAACGCGTACGCCGTTTCCTGCTCACCTCGGAAATAGCGCGGAAGAAAGATCAGGCTTACGAGAATCCTGCCAATTAAAAAACCCAGCGTTATCTGGAAAAACGTGATAGTTCCGCCAAATGCGACGGCCGGTATGCCAATGACCGTAAGCGTACTCGTCTCCGTTGCAATGACGGAAAAACAGACCGCCCACCACGGCAGATCACGGCCTCCCAGAAAATAATCGGTCGTCGTCGTTTGCTTTCCGGCAGCTCGAATGCCTAACCAAGCGATGCCTGCGAGGTAAACGGCAATGACGATAAAATCGAGCGGCTGCAACACAGATTCCTAAGTAAAAGCGATGACCGGCGGCTCAATCGACTGCAGGTACCCTTTTAGAGTTCGCAAGGCTCCATCAAAGCTGTCCGTTGGCGCGATGAGGAAATCGTAAAAGGGTTCCGCGGCCTTGTCGTAGAGTCCGACTCGAAAGTGAGCAGGTGAGGCGCCGGCCAGGTAACCAGACGCTGCCGTAAACGGCGATGTTAGATCGATGGCAACATGTGGGTAGGGATTCCAGAACGCCTCAACGACCCTTTTGCTAGGGAGCAATCGCCAATCAAGATCTTTTGGAGTTACGACATCAACGCCACCGGCAAAGGCGTCGGGGGAGTAACGCACTTGTTCGCCAAAGACGACCGGCGCCAGGCTTCCTCGAGGGACATCGATCTCCAAGGCAAACCGCCACGCTGCACGCAGAAACTCCTCATCGTCGGGCAACAGCAGGAGAATACGTGCTTGATGTGGGTCTAATGGCCGCTCGCCAGGCGAGCGACGTTGGGTCGCGTTTAGGGCGGCGCGATAGCCCAATCGATTTCGGAAGGCGTTGAACACAATCTTCGCAAACTAGCTCAGGAGCGAGAGAAGCGCCGCCTCATCCAGCAAAGGGATTCCAAGCTCCTTCGCTTTATCGAGCTTGGACCCCGCGGCCTCTCCTGCCACCACATAATCTGTGTTCTTGGAAACACTTCCGGTCACCTTTCCGCCGGAGCCTTCGATCAGCTTTTGAGCGTCGCCCCGTTTCAACGATGGTAGTGTTCCTGTTAGCACGAACGTCTTTCCAGCAACCTCAGAGTTGGGTTCTACATCGGCAGGCTCTTCTTCCGGCAATCGTGCCGTGTTGACTCCCAGCTCACGCAGCAGATCTACGATTGCCCGATTCTCTTCATGCGCAAACCAGGCAACCACGCTCTCCGCTGTCTCGGTTCCAATCCCATGAATGCCTTTCAGGTCGTCCTTCAATGCATTACCGAGATCCTGAAGCGATGCGTACTTAGCGACGAAGAGTTTTGCTGTCGTTTCGCCGACAAAGCGGATGCCCAGGGCAAACAACAGACGATGCAATGGTCTCCCCTTCGAGTTGCTGATACCGTCGAGAAGATTATCGACCTTCTTGTTCTTGAAGCCCTCCAAAGCAAGGAGCGCATTGGGGTCCAGTTTGTAGACATCTGGAATGCCGGCGATAAGCCCCTCATCGACAAGCTGAGCGGCAACCTTCTCCCCCATGCCCTCAATGTCCATGGCGTTGCGCGAAGCAAAGTGCTCGACAAGCCGCTTTAACTGGGCCGGGCAGCTTGCTGACACACAACGAATGTCGGCCTCGCCTTCCAAACGAGCGAGCGGCTCTTTGCATTCGGGGCAGAGGGTTGGCTCCAAATAAACGACTTCTTTTCCCGATCGCGCTTCTACGACAGGCCCAATTACCTGCGGGATAACATCCCCTGCTCTCTTTATCATGACGCGGTCGCCGATGCGGATGTCACGCGACAAAATGTACTCGGCATTATGTAATGTGGCGCGAGAAACTGTCACGCCGCCAACCACTACAGGATCAAGGTTGGCGACCGGCTTAACCACGCCGGTTCGCCCAACACTGTGCTCAATCTCAAGTAGGGTCGTTGTTGCCTCTTGCGCTGGAAATTTGAACGCGACGGCCCAGCGCGGTGCGTTTGCGACGTTTCCGAGAACGTCCTGGTAATCCCGACGATCCACTTTGACAACAATTCCGTCGATCTCGAAGTCCAGTTCTCCCCGACGATCCGTCCACGAATCGCAGAAAGCGATAACATCTTCGATATCCTCGAACCGTGCGTGATTGGGCCCAGTCGGAAAGCCCAAATCATTCAAATACACCAGCGCCTCAGTTTGCGAGGTCGGGGCGAGCCCGTCGTCTGTTTCACCAACACCATAGGCCCAGAAATCGAGTTTCCGTTCGGCAACAGCAGCAGGGTCTAGTTGGCGCAGGCTACCTGCTGCCGTGTTGCGGGGATTCGCCAGCGGGGCTCCTCCGGCTTCGACCAGCGTGTCATTCAGTTTATCGAACGTGCTCAAGCGCATATACACCTCACCGCGCACCTCGAGGTAGTCGGGAGCTTTTTCTGGAAGCCTCAGGGGAATCGAACGAACTGTCTTTACGTGTGCCGTCACGTTTTCGCCAATTAGGCCATTGCCTCTTGTTGCGCCTAATGTGAGTTGCCCTCTTTCGTATCGAAGAGCTATTGCCAATCCATCAATCTTCAGTTCTGCGACAAGCGCGGGTTTCTCACCTTCCGCTATAGTATCGGACAATCCACGGCGTATGCGGTCGTACCAGGCTAGAAGTTCATTGGCGTCGAATGCGTTACCAAGCGAGAGTAGTGGCTCGGGATGCGTCACCTTTTCAAATTTATCCAGCGGAGCGCCGCCAACACGGTGAGTCGGAGAGTCTGGCGTTTTTAGGTTAGGAAAGCGCTCCTCGATGGCCTGCAGTGCACGGAACAGCTTGTCATACTGCCCATCACTGATCAGCGGACTGTCCTCTACGTAATAGGCATCACTCAGTGCGCGGAGAACCGGGTGAAGCTTCTCGGCCAGTACTGTAGCCTCACCTTCTGAAAGGCTCTCCGCCGGTGAGGTGTCTAACCCGGCAAGGGAATCCAAAGCACTGCTGACAACATCCACAGCAATCAGGGTTGAGACCTGGCATTTCCACCATTCGGGAAAACACGGTGAAGTGAATCTAGAAGCGTCTGACCGTACGTACCGTCGATGCGGAGAATCTGACCTTGCGGCGGGTGCCATTCGTATCCGCGAAACCGAAGTGTCACTTCCGCCGGATCCATACCAACTGCTCCCTCACCCCACAAGACGACTCCTCTATCGCTCGTGAAGGAAACGGTTTCACCAGGCTCAACCCAAATCGGTCGTCGCTCGTCGGGAATCTCTGTGACTCTAAAACTCTGCAGACCATCCCCTCCCGCCACGACCTGCACCTCAATGGGAAACGTGAGTAGGGGTGCTTCGGATTGTTGCCCACCTATGGTGCTGTCGGCAGTAGCAACTTCTATTGAATCGGTCGAAGCCGCGTTGACTAGGTCAGGTGTGGGGGAATTATCGCGAAACAAGAGCCACAACACAGCAAAAACGGCAAGGACAACAAGAACGGTTACGCCAAGAATTGCGCCCCAGGCCGAATCGAACGATTTGCCCGAGCTCTTGCGAACCTTCTTTTGAAGGCGACGCGTGGGCTTCGACGCCGAAAATGGGACAGTCTTCGGTACAGAGGAAAAGGCAGTAGTTGTCGGGGTTGCCGGCGGCAGCGGATCGACCTTGGGGAAGAGACTTTCTTTCTTTGGGGCATCCTCTTCTTGAGCCGCTGGATCGCCGTCAGCATTCCCAGAATCCTCTGATGCCGCCCAATCATCGCCGCTTTCAAAATTCGGGTGCAGCTCACCTCCGTAGGCGCCGACTTTAAGAGCCTCCCAGGACTTTTCAACTTTGTTTGCAGATAGGCCTACTGCCTCGGCATAGGAGCGCAGAAATGCCTTCAAATAGATAGCATTAAATGAAGGATCGCTAACGAGCTTTCCCTCCTCAAAACGCTTTATGATGTCCGCCGCAAGCCGTGTCTCCTGGTGGATGTCTTCAATTGATACGTCCGCAGCCTCGCGGGCAGCGCGCAGATCTGCCTCAAAAGACTGGGCGGACGAAGCCATCGGCGGAGATTATGGATTCTGATGAGGGACCGTTAGAATACGAAGCCAGAAGTCGTCACGGAAGAGGAGCAATGGGTCACTTCAAGTCTTTTGTCTACGGCATGAGACCTGCTATTCAACCATACAGGAAGCCCCGACCTAGTAACCGACCGAGGCTATTGTGTCGGGTAGGCCGGATTTGAACCGACGACCTTCCCGCCATTCGGCGGGACGCGCAACATTTCCTATCGCGATAATGACTCAATGTATTCCATCACTCGTCGCGGACTT
>JAHEJB010000076.1:4591-12861 GCA_024639085.1 Rubricoccaceae bacterium
CTCTCCGACTGTAACACATAGGTCACGAATTCCATTCAACAGAATAAATGCCCCGGCCGCTTAACGGCCGAGGCTATTGTGTCGGGTAGGCCGGATTTGAACCGACGACCTTCCCGCCATTCGGCGGGACGCGCAACATTTCCTATCGCGATAATGACTCAATGTATTCCATCACTCGTCGCGGACTTTTCTTCGCCTTCAACCATTGCTCATGTTGCATGGCCTCGCTCCGCGTGGGAAAGGCCTCTACAGACAATAGCTTCCAAGGTCCCCTACCCTTCGTTGATGGATTCCGTCCGACCTGATGCCGACGAAGGCGCTCTCCTAAATCTTGCGTGTGTCCGATATACAACCGTCCAGAACTCTCCGACTGTAACACATAGGTCACGAATTCCATTCAACAGAATAAATGCCCCGGCCGCTTAACGGCCGAGGCTATTGTGTCGGGTAGGCCGGATTTGAACCGACGACCTTCCCGCCATTTGGCGGGACGCGCAACATTTCCTATCTCGATAATGACTCGATGTATTCCATCACTCGTCGCGGACTTTTCTTCGCCTTCAACCATTGCTCATGTTGCATGGCCTCGCTTCGCGTGGGAAAGGCCTCTACAGACAATAGCTTCCAAGGTCCCCTACCCTTCGTTGATGGATTCCGTCCGACCTGATGCCGACGAAGGCGTTCTCCTAAATCTTGCGTGTGTCCGATATACAACCGTCCAGAACTCTCCGACTGTAGCACATAGGTCACGAATTCCATTCCCCAGAATAAATGCCCCGGCCGCTTAACGGCCGAGGCTATTGTGTCGGGTAGGCCGGATTTGAACCGACGACCTCCTGCCCCCCAGGCAGGCGCGCTACCGAGCTGCGCCACTACCCGAAATCGTAAAAAAAGTAGTGTTCTTAGGGGAGGCGTTGCAACACGTCCTCTAAAAACGCACGCAGTCTAGCTAATTCGCCCCGTGTACCGGGTTCCGAGCCAGCGCTGTCTCGCTTTAGAGCTTGCCGCGCACCTTCGAGCGTGTACTTGTCTTCCCGCAGCAACTGTTTAATGCGCGCAAGCAAATCAATGTCGTTCTGTGTGTAAGTCCGGTTTCCCGCCCGGTTCTTCTTCGGCTTGAGTGCGGAGAACTCCGTTTCCCAATAGCGAAGGACGTGGGCTTTCAAACCCGTCATCTCGCTCACTTCGCTGATTGAGTAGTAGAGTTTCTTAATCCCGTTTTGCTTCATGGTCCCCTACGATGTAAAAAGGCGAACCGACGAGAATGCCGGGCGTTGCACGCGCTTCCAACTCACCCGCGCAATGCTGCCCGATTTTCGTTCATCGGTTCGTTACGATGCTGCTTTGTTGTTAGTGGTTGTGATCTGGGGTTTGAACTTCCCGATCATTAAAGTACCACTCGAAGTGATGCATCCGTTCACGGTTAATCTTTTTCGATTTGTGGTGTCTACGGGAACTCTAGCCCTGATCTGGGCAGTAGAGGCGCGTCGAACCTCTCAACCATTCTTCTCCGTTCTTGCCGAACGACCGTGGAATATTGTGGGGCTGGGAATGATCGGCCACGTGGGCTACCAGGTTCTATTCATTTTGGGAGTTTCGAGAACCGGCGCGGGAAACGCAGCCTTGATTATCGCATCGAGCCCCATGTGGACCGCCCTTCTCGGTCATGTTCTGCAAGTAGAACAACTGCGAAGCAGGCAATGGGGCGGGCTGATCCTGAGTTTTGCAGGCGTTGTAGTTGTGGTGCTGACGGGAAGCGGCGAGTTGCTTTTCTCGAACGAAACGTTCTTAGGCAATGTGTTGATGCTGTTCGGAGCAGTTTTCTGGGCGCTCTACACAGTTCTGAGTCGCCCACTTCTTAATAGCGGAATTCCTCCGTTAGGCCTCACCTTTTTTGGCGTCGTGATGGCAATGCCAATTCTTGGAGGCCTGGGATTGTTCACGCTATCCGAAACCGTTTGGACCGGCGTTGATGCCAATATTTGGCTAGCGCTTCTCTTCTCTGGGGGATTGTCTACAGGACTCGCGTATGCCTTGTGGAATATCGCAGTTCGACGCGTTGGGCCATCCCAAACGGCCGCATTCTCCAACCTGGTGCCGTTCGTGGCGCTCGTGGCCGCATACTTCCTTCTGGGTGAGTCAATCACGCTAGCACAACTCGGTGGAGGCGCGTTGATCGTTGGGGGCTTGGTTCTCTTGCGGCGATCCTGAGCCATTCGCCACGGCGGAATTCGCTAGACGCGGAGACGGTTATCGTTCTCCCGGTTTTCCCGCCAACTGTTGAATTTGTCCAACAGCGCATCCTGGACTCCCGGGGTAAATACCTGGATGAAATTCCAGGTCTCCGGGCCGAACGCTTCGAGTGGTTCATAAAGAACCGATCCCTCTCTTGACTCACTGCCGATGAGCCACGGCTCGCCGCCTGGACTTGGTGAGAAGCCGGAGATTAGTAAGAGGATGCTCAGGCTCAGGGCCGATTTCAATCCACCCAGGAGTGACCCGGCCAAGGTATCGACCGATGACAACTTGGCAGCCTCCAAGACCTTTCGGAAGGCATAACCGATGGCAGCGACCCCGCCCAGAATGCCGGCGAAGACGACGATGAAACCGATTACGGGGGCTACCCGCTCTGAGAAACCGATCTTCTCGACGACCATTGAGCCAACAGGCCCCATAAGAGAGGAGCCGACGATAAACGCTAAGAAAAGGCCTACAGTACTGACCAATTGCTTGGCCAGGCCGGAGCGATACCCACGCCACACACCGATCCCGATAGCAGCCAGAAAGAAGATATCGAGTGCATTCATTCTGTGATTTGTTGGCCCTTGAGAACCGCTTCCACGGCCTTGCGGACGCGATTGCCATCCGCCTTTCCTTTCATGGCTTGCATGGCCTGGCCCATCACACGTCCCATGTCCTGCATTCCCGTGGCTCTTGATCGTTCAGCGATAGTCTGAACCGTGGTCCGTATCTCCTCTTCAGAAAGTTGAGCAGGCAAGTAGTTCTCAATGATCGCGAGTTCGGCCTCTTCAACTTCCGCGAGGTCCTCCCTTCCGGCCTCTCGAAACTGTTTGATCGAATCTCGACGCTGCTTGGCCTGCTTCTGAACAATGCCCACGAGATCATCCTCGCTCACATCTCCAGAGCCACTCTTTTCCCTCTCAAGAAAAGCGGCGCTGAGCATGCGAATAGCTCCAAGACGAACTCGGTCTTGCGCGCGCATGGCCTCCTTGAGGTCATTTCTCAACTGTTCTTTTAGGGACATCGACTGTTGGATTCAATAGCAGCCGAATATAGCTCGTCCCGAGCCGCGGCTATCTCAACACAAAGCGGACAGCGAGCACAGTGATTCCGACCTGCATCGCGCCCAAAGCAGCAAGCGAATAGAGGTCGAGCCTTTCTGCTTCGCTTTTTAAGAGGGGATCTCCTCGCTCTGGACTCTCTGGAGACCGATAACGGTCATCAACGGAATCCGCTTCAAATTTGTAGTAGATGGCTGTTCCGGCTGCGGCGAGTGCAACTCCCGCCGCGGCATAATCAATCCAGCGACGTGGCTGTCGCGGCGGAATCCATGTCGTCACTGCATCTAGTTCAACACCCGCTTCCAGTGGCTGCATCATCAGCATGTGATGATTGACAATCGAATCACCAGCCTCAACCTCCGTATCCATGTAGCCACGGCTCCGCGCCACGAGAATTCCATCCATTACGTCAGGTCGGTCGGTAACGAGCGGTGTAATTCCAATAATTTCTCTTCGGCCCTCGAATTCCAACGATATTTCTGCTCCCGGCGGCATGGAATCTATTCGATAGCGGACAGGCAGATTCAACCGAAGCGTCGTCGTTTGATTCGCAGTGACAATCACAGTGCCTGTCACTCGTCGAGGCGCCCAACTGCTTGTTGTCGCTTCCACAAGTGTGATCTGTTTGGGACCAGCGGGAAGTAGGAAAGGACTTTCTGAAGCAATACCAATAGCTTCAGAACCCACCAAGACAATAGCATCTGGCGAATTCGTCTCAACGGAAAGAAGGCCATCCGTGCGAGGCATCACATCCTGCCCAGCGACTGTAGCTGAACTGAGAGAAGTGACGAGCAAAAGACAAATGATGATTCGCATGGCTCTTTTAGTTTCCATCTGATAATGCGACGCGTGCCGCTTCGTAGGCAATCACAAACTTCGGCTCGGCCAGCACAATCAGGATTCCGTTCCGTGCAGCAAATGCAGACTTGGCCCGACCTGGAAGCTCGTCCTCCCACAAAAGCTCTCCGGTCGTTGCGTCCAACGCGGCAATTCGCTCATCCATCGTTCCAACGTAGACGATGTCGTCTGCCAGAAGCGGGGCCCCGGAAACGTTGCCATCAAACTCATACCGCCAGATCTCCTCGCCTGTCGCCGGGTTCAGGCATCGCACGATTCCGTCTGTTGCGCCGACAATTAGAAATCGTTCGTCAACGGCGGGTGTAGTGAACCGCGCCGTTGGGGGGCCGCGATGCGTCCATATCGAAGCGCCATTCTCCTCTTCAAGCGCTTCAAGGCGGCCAAGCGTTGTAGGGACGAAAAGCCTGCCACCCTGCGATGCGGGCGCTCGCATGACCGGCGTTGCTAGTTCTCGCCTCCATTGCATCGCTCCATCTGCAGGGTCAAAGACAACCAAACCGCCTGAATCGTCGGACACAAGAACCATCCCCGACGCCAATTGAGTTGGCGCGGCATAGTACGCGTTCGTCTGGCCAAACGGTTCTGACCAGCGCTCCTGCCCGCTCAAAGGATCAATTCCCCGTACGGTACCATCGAGTGCCGCGGCAACGATGAGGTCACCCGTGTAAAGAAGACTGGCGGCGTGGGGATTGTCGCGAAGCGTCCACACTTTGCCTCCGTTCGTCAAATTGTAGGCGACGAGCCCATCTTTCCCCCCAGCGACAGGAACGATGAGCAGCCGTCCATCCACGAGCACCGGAGATCCTTCAATGGCCTCTCCCAGTGAAACGCTGCCGACCTTGTTGCCATCTCGCAGTTCGACGACATCAACATTGCCTGCCCGAGTGGCGACGATCACAAAGCCTCCCGCCACCAACGGCGAACCCGGGCCGTAGCCACCTTCCGTTGTGCGCTCCCATCGTATCGAAAGAGGTGGAGCAGGAGCTTCTTCAGATGTGTTCTCTCGCGTCGCTGAACCGCCGTCCGTCATCGTGTCATTTGTAGCGACGAAGAGTTGCTGGCCGAGCCGAAGCGATTCGCACCCTGAAAAGACGAGGAGCGCCAAAACAAACCAGCGGAGATCAATTATTCTGAAAACAGGCACCATCAGAAATCCCAACCAAAGAAAAACTGATTGAAGGACTGGCGCTCGTCCCAGCTAAACCCGGTCGGGAATCGGTAGCCAACATCGTATCGCAGAACAATGCCGCCATAGATGTTCATCCGTAACCCCGCACCCGCCGAGCCGAGCGTGCGCCCGATCTCGAAGCCTGACCCAGGATCTGCCTCTACTTCGTTATAGCCTTCGTTCCAGAGATGGGCTGCGTCTACGAAAACGGCACCGCGCAAATTGGCAATCCCAAACGGCTCAAGGACCGGGATCCACGCGCTCGGTGCGATGGCAAGTGGGAAGCGTAGTTCGTGGGACGTGAACCACATATTTTTGCCGCGTAGGCGAAAGAACGGGTATCCACGCAGGCTCCACGAACCGCCTATAAGATGAAGTCTGGCCCTACGTCCGACATTCGTCCGCACGGTCCCCCACGACGCGAGTGTAACGCCCGGCACGATCCGGAAGTAGCGCCTTAGATCGGCGATCAGCGTGTAATAACTCACATTGGAGTTGAGGACATCCGTTGTGTAGCCTACCGCCAAGTTTGCCCGCCATCCATCTTCCGGGCCATTCAGCCCATACAGTGTATTGTCATGAACAAGGCCCAGTGAGTTCGTGAGAAGCACAGACTCCAGATCAATCTCGTCAAAGAACTGATCCTTTCTACTCCAGCCAACTGACGTGTTCACCTCGATTCGGCGGAATTTTGAGACGGGAAAGCTGACGAGTCCAACGCCCCCATAAACCTGCTCGTAGTACACAGGGAAACCAGCCGGAGCATCAGGATCGGCGCGGTCGTAGCGCTGCCCCGCAAGACGAAAGACGCCGTATCCGTAGTTGGCTCGGCGGCCTAGGTGGATTCGCGTGATTCCAATATTCAGGCTTTCGACAAATGATCGCCCAATCGTATTCGTGCTGTAGGCCGTTACACGCCAGAGGTCATTTCCCATCACATCCGAGAAAAGCAGGGCTGCTCCTCCGCCCGTTCCAAACACCGGATTCGTACTTACCCCTCCCTGGGCAACATCCAGCTGGTAACGGCGGCGATAGCGAAAGCGCTGCGTGGAGTCGACAACGGCATGTCGCTCAAACGCCCAGGGCTCTCGATCAAAAGGAATGGTAGTTCGAACGGTTTCACGAGGATGCGTCAGGAGCGAATCCATTTGCATCTGGCGGATCGTGAAACGAGAGTTCTCAAAGCTGGCAAAAACCAAACGCCCGTCAGAAGTCCAAACAGGGTCGAAAGAGGCGCTGCTGAAGGCCGTCAATCGACGACTGGTACGGGCTAGGACAGGAGGTTGAGAAAACGTTGGTGTTGATATCGCCTCTTGCTGCTCGGTCGGCAGCGGCAAACCAATCCCGGTCGTGTCTTCACGGACAATGCTAGAATCCACCTGAGAAGTGCTCTCGCTCGTTGTTAAAACAAGCGAAGCGGCTACAGTGTCCAATGAAGTGGCCTCAAAACCCCTTACTGGCAGGCCCGTAATATTTTCATGTGTAAGGACCTCAGCCCCTCGCTGCTGTATCCCAATATTTTCGTCATCACCAGCACTCAACGGCCTCACCTCCTGCTCGTCCGTCATGTCCGCAACCCACAAATCCTGTGCGCTGAACTTGTCGTCCGGCTGGCGGCGCGAGCTGACGAAGACGATCTGACTGCCGTCAGGGCTCCAGCGAGGCGAGAGATCCATGTGCTCGCCGTACGTCACATAGTTCATGTCGCCGGTGGCGACGTTGTACGTGAACAGGTTGTAAGCGCCGTTTTCGCCTGTTGCTGTGCGATCAGATGAGAAGACAAGCTGGCTCCCGTCGGGGCTCCAGTCCGGGTCGCGGTCGTCGTAGGTGTCGCGCGTGAGGCGCTGTAGGGCGTCTCTAGCTCGGTCGTACGTGTAGAGGTCGCTCCAACCTCCCAGATCGATTCCCGTGAAAGCGAGTTTGCTACCATCGGGGCTCCAGGTTGGCGAGTACACCGCGACGAGGTTGTCGAAATCGTAGAGCCCAACGCGTTCACGCGCCCGTAGGTCGTAGACGTGAATCACATCGCGCTCGCCACGCTTAGTCACGAAGGCGAGCAGGCCATCACCCGACACGTCCATACGGCTTTCGAAAAGGTGAAACGATTCGAAGTCCTCGCTGCGGCCGCCACGGATAAGCACTTCCGGATCGCCCGAAGGCTGATAATCCGCATCCACGGGCATCGCGTAGACGCTCGTATAGCCGCCCACGTTGGCCACGTACACCACCTCCTGAGATCCATCCGGCAACTCATGCACCACAGGCTTCATGTTGAACCCACGTGCAGCCACGGCATCCGACACGAGCGTGGGGACATCGGCGTCTTCCAGCAGCGGCAGGTATTGCTCGCGGAGCCACTGCGTCCAGCGATCGGAGATTTCGCGGAAGTCTTCGCGGAGCACGAACTCCATCACTTTGTGGAAGTCGCGATCGCGCCAAGAGTTCTCGATGAGCTGGAGGATTTTCTCTTCGCCGTACTCCTCGCTGATGAAACGGCACAGCGCCTCGCCCTCCTTGTACATCACGTATGTGCCGTAGATTCGATTGAGGTTTTCCAGCGGTACGAAGAAGTTGCTAGCCATCGCATCGCGCATGACCATTTCGTGTTGGAAGTCCGGCTCGCCGCTCCAGTATTCGGCCAGACCTTCCGTAAACCACAGCGGGAAGAGCCGATCTACCGGCTTACGATGATCCCGGAGCACACGCGTGAACTTGGAGTACGTAAACACATGGACGGTCTCGTGGCGGATCACGCGACGGAAGCGATGGAGGTCGCCGTTGGCTGGGACGACCACGCGGCCTTTCAGGAACTCGAAAAACCCTCCTACCCCATCCGGGATGAACCCTGGCGTGACGTTCGTCTGCTGGAAATGCAGATTGGAGGAATAGAAGATGAGCGGCACACGGTGGTTGAGCGAAAAGTCAAACCGATGCTCCAGCTC
>JAHEJB010000077.1 GCA_024639085.1 Rubricoccaceae bacterium
CCGTAATCCATCAACAGGCGGGCGATGGCGAGTCCCGCTGCCCCGAGCCCAACCTGCGCGCAAGTGAGGTCCTGTCGCCCGCTTCGCCCTGTATAGCGCAGCGCGGACAAGACAGCCGCCAACAGAACGGTTGCCGTACCGTGCTGGTCATCGTGCATGACCGGCTTGTTCAGGCGCCTGATGAGTTCGGTCTCAATGTAGAAACAGTCTGGCGTACGGATGTCTTCGAGATGGATGCCCCCAAACGTGGGCGCGACTCTGACAACGGTTTCAATGAACTCATCCGGGTCTTCCGTATCGATGAGGACAGGAGTGGCACTAAGGCCTACGAACTGATCGTAGATGACGGCCTTGCCCTCCATAACAGGCAGGCTGGGCACAGCGCCGATGTTGCCTAGGCCAAGTACGCGCGTTCCATTTGTGAAGATGCCCACGCTGTTTCCTATGGACGTATACTGGCGAGCGAGGGCGGGGTCGTTCTGAATAGCCGTGCAGACGCGGGCCACGCCTGGAGTATAGATGTAGCGGAGGTCTTCGAGGCGCTCCAACTCCCTCGTCCGTTTGTGGTGCAGCTTGCCTCCCTGATGACGCTCGAAGACGAGATCTTTCACGCCGAGAATCTCTGCATCCGTGCGCTGCCTAATTGCGCGCAGTACAGCGTCCAGATGATCTGTGTTGTGGACCGAAACCGTTACCTCGCGCACAGAATGATCCTTGCCGATGAACTGTGTCTCTACATCACCAACGGCGGCACCCTCTTCGCCAATTACAACGAGCAGCTTTCCTAACTGTCCAGGCCTATGCGGATTCCGGACGATGACGACAATGTCCGTATCAGGAAGGCGAGGGTGTGGGGTTTCCATGTGGAGTGCGTAAGCGAGTCCACAACCTACCGCAGTGCTCCCTCAGCGACAACGAAATGCCGACTCAGTTTTTCTTCCGGACCGCAATATAGATCTCCACTTCGGTCTCGCTGGGGTACAACTCGAAGTCCGTTGTGTAGGCCCGTTCATATTCGTCTTCGTCCTGCATATGCGCCATGATAGCTCCCCAGGCCCCGAATACGATCATGGGCATCTCGCCTTCTGCGCGGAAAACGAGATAATCCTGCGAAGGGATTTCCACAACCTCAAGTCCATCCGGAACGTCGTCGACGGACGTGGCTTCGAAGGCAGGCAGCAGCGTGTACTCACCGTTGTGGTCGCTCGCGTAATTCGTGTACACGCCGAGCAACTTGTCGGAGGCTTTCGGGATGCGCTCGTGATGGCCTTCGTCGAAGAAACGCTCCCAATGTTTCTTGATCTGCGCCGTTGCCGGATTCATCTCCGCGGCATTCGATGTTCGCATCGGGAGTCCGACCGCACTGAAAGCAGGGAGCGTGACGTGTTTCGGTGCACTCATTTGCTCTACGAGAAGTCGGCAGTGGGACCGTAAGTCATGGGGACAGGGATGTCATTTAGTCGGAGGTACACGCCGAGTTGCGCGCGGTGGTGGACGATGTGGTTCATCACAAAACTGCGCAGTACACCAACCTTTGGGGCGGTGAATACGGTTTCGCCGCCGCTGAGAAGCGACCAGTCGGTGAACATCGTTTCGTCGGTCGTTGCCGCGATGACCATGCGAGCCTCAGCCACGTTTTTGTCGAACTCAGCAAGCAGCGCCTCCGTTGTTGTGAGCATTCGGGGTGGTGCTGGCTCTTCGCCTGTCGGGTTCATGTCGAACTCATCAACCGTGAGCGTCAGGCGTGTCCATGAGGGGAGATTCGCCAAATGCAACGCCAGTTTCTCCATTGAATATGATTTTGGATGGGGCTGCCAGTCGTTTCGGTCGGTTGGAACCGACTCCAGGATCGTACGCGTCATGGCCATTTCCTGATCGAACTCAGGCAGGAGGGATTGGGCAATGGACATGTTCGAGCGGGGCTATTCGTTGGCGAAAAGAGAATCGTCTACGTCTGGGTTAATGACGATGTTCTCAATCGTGACAGTAGAGTCCCCGCGCCGAGTTGTTGCGGTTTCTTCACCGTCGCCGCTACGCGATATCATGCGCATGGTGACCTGCTCGTCCTGTGCATGGGAAATCAGAAGTCCTTCCACCTCGCGATAGTCGCTGTATTTGACGAGTTCGGGTTCAGCGTCCTCGCCGCCGCCAGCTGAAAGACGTTCTGCTGCTAGAAGAAGAAAGCTTTCCTGATCGTAGTACCGCCGGAGGACAACTCCGACGACCTCAATTGACACGATGTAGACGTCGCTACCCTCGAACTGCCCCGTTGTCATCCCACTTATTTCGAACACAGAGCCTTCCAGGATGAAAAGTTCCGGGCACGCTGCCTCGAGCGTGAGTGACGGAGCGAGGGGCAGGTCGTGTCGGCCTATGGGGCCAGCCTCCACCCATGAGGCTTCCGGCGTTCTGACGCGCGTAACGTTCATCGCTCCCATCGGCGTGTCCATTTCGGATACGTTGTACAGATAGCCTGGATAGCGAATGGTCTCAACAAAAGTGGAGGTCATCTTACCGCTTCCCATTGGCCCATCCGAGATCCTTACTCCTTCAGTCCGCAGCGTTTGGATGGCCTCCCAAGCCGTGTGGCCACCAGTGGCCTCGATAGCGGCGGCGAGGACTTCCTCAGGGGTGTCGAGGAGAACTTTATCTGCATCCTTGTCGGCTTGGGCGAAGCTGAATGGTGCCAACAACAGCAAGGTGAGAAGGGTAGCAAGCGTACGGATCATTGGATTTGGAAAGGATTGTATCAAGGTTCAACGGCGGTAGCAGGTGAACTAGTGCTCAAAAAGTAGCACACACTCAAAAAGCCTCGCCCCAAAGTGGAACTCACTACTTCGCGCCACCCTTTAGATAGATCAGCGTCGCTGCCACGGTAGCGCCTGTCAGGTTCGCAATCAGATCCCAACCGGTATTGATGTAGCCGCCCACGTTCGTGTTTGGTACAAGGAGGACGGCGATGAATTCAATCACCTCGTTGGCCGCGCCGAAGCCAAGCCCACACGCCCATGCCAGAACCATCAGCCCAAAGGTCGGCGTCACAGAATTTCCGGTCGCTTGGAGAACGGATCGGAGTCCCTGCCAGCAGACCCACGTCGTTACACCAAAGCCGAACGCGTGCACCGCGTGGTCGTATTTCAGGAAGTCGGGAATGAGCCACAGGTTGTAGAGTACGCTGCTCTCGCCATCTATCGGCCAGCTTTCTGGCACAGTTATCAATCCCCCCATCATGTGGAGGAGCCCCCACAGGCTGAGCGCCCACAGCGTAGGATTCGTGAGGTTGACGCGCCGATGGACGGCCCAGACCGCGCCCATCAGCACGAGCATCACCGCGATGTAGAACAGGAACTCTTTGCTGCCTGAACTGAAGGCACCTACTACGGCGACGAGTAGGTAGCTCATCGTAAAGATGGCAACGCCTAGTATGGAACGGGGTTTTTTGGGCATGGGCTTGATGGCGGAAACAGCCTATGATACCGCGCCGCCATCAAACAACCGATTGGCAACGGTCTTCCTAGAGATACTCATCGGGGATGGGATTGCCTTCGCTCTCGCCTTCCCAGAAAATGTTGACGATCCACCAGCGTCCATCCTTGTTTAGGAGTTGGATGCTATTGATGCCGCGCTGGAAGGGGTCTTCATCGTCCTCATTCCAGCGGCTCTCGTACGTGCTGAACACGTGTGCAATGTGGGCAAACTCTTCAACGGTGCGGGCGGTCTCAATCTCGAAAAAGCCGCGCTGGCGGGGCCCGCTCCAGACGGCCTCAACATATTCTGCGACTGACCAGCTGATTACACCCTGCTCGCCTTCGCGGTTGAAATACGTAGCGGAGAGACGCGCGTCGTCAGCGAAAAGAGGATCGAAGGTCTCTCGATCGATTTCGAATCCTTCTGGGCCTGAAATCGACTGATACAACGCGTCGATTGTCCCTGGGATGGTAGTGAGGTCGTACTGAGCTGATGCGGAAAGCGTAGTTGCAATCGCAATGAACGCAATGAGCAGGAAGCGGTACATGAGGAAGAGGGGTGAGGTTGAATGGTGCTAATATATTAACACTTCGGTTTGCCAGCGCTTATTGAAGATGATTACTAAACAGATCGCGTCAATCCGCCATCAACTTTGATATTCTGCCCTGTGATGTAGCCCGCGTCATCTGAAGCAAGGAATGCTACGGTTTTGGCGATTTCGGCTACGGTGCCTTGTCGTTTTAGAGGGATGGCTTCGAGGAGATCGCTCGACGTTTCGTACGTCTCGATGTATCCGGGGAGCACATTGTTCATCCGAATACCAGCAGGGCCGTAGCGATCTGCAAACATCTTTGTGAATGATCCCAGCGCGGCTCGTAAGGCGGACGACACGGGGAAGTCCAGCGACGGTTCGAACGCGGCGAATGTCGAGATATTGACGAAGGCTCCGGCGCCCTGTTTTTCCATAATTGGCGTAGCGAGTCCCGCCATTCGGACAATATTCAGCAGAAGCAGGTCAAGTCCGCTGTACCAGTCACTGTCGGGGATATTCAGCAGGTCACCTTTCGCAGCGTGGCCTGTGTTGTTGACGACGGCATCAATTTGCCCGAAGTGGTCCATGGCCGACGCAACGAGGCGTTTGAGGTCCTCGGTCTCGGTCACCGAGCCGGTCAACCCAATCGCGCCCGGACATGACGGGATTCCTGCCAGTTCATCAGCGAGTGACAGCACATCGTCTGATCGGCTCATCAGAACCAAACGATAGCCCCGTTCAGCGAACTCGCGAGCGATGGCTGCGCCCATTCCGCGGCTTGCGGCGGTTGCAATGGCGACTTTCGAATCTGTCATTTTCCAATGTGCGTTACGATCCACCAGATGTTGCCCGTCGGATCCTGAACGCCTCCGTATCGGTCGCCGTGTGGGTAATTAGCCGGCTCTAGGACTTTGTTGGCCCCAAGGGTAAGAGCGTTTGCGTAGGCCGCATCGCAGTCGTCCACGTAGAGATACAGCGTGGCAGGCATAGGAGTCATGTCGTCCATGGGCTCGCCCATCATGACAACGGAGTCGCCGATCACCATCTCCGCATGCTTCACGCTTCCATCGTCACGTCGATGAACGTCGCCACGGATGTTCGCACCGAAAGTGTCCTGGAGGAATTGAATAAGTCGCGCAACATCTTCCACAACCAGATAAGGCGTGATCGTATGGAGTCCGAACGGGTTCTGCGCTCTTTCCATGGTGGCTAGGCTGCATTGATGCCTTTCAACTTAATGAGGAGCAGGCGAACACCCCACTATTAACTCGCCGGCCGCCATCAATGTACCTGCTTCCGTCATCCTCAAATCCGGGACGACACACTGATACGTGCCGTTAGCCTATGGCAGAAGCCTGCGCGTCATGGTGATCCTTCCTGCACAAACCGGATGCTGTTACCGTCCGGGTCTTCGACATACATCTCGCGATTGCCCCAGGTCTGGTCGGTCGGCTCGAGGCTGATGTCTACTCCCTTCGAGCGGAACTCCGAGTAGAGCGTGTTCACGTCGTCCACAACGAGATAGACGGCACATCCGGCGACGCTGTCTCCGGGAAATGACGAAACGTGGATCCACGCAGTGTCCCGCACAAATCCCATATAGCGCGGATCGGACTTGGTTTCGTCGGGCCGGTAGGCGAATTGCTTCTCAAAACCGAGTTTCCCGGCGTAGAACTCTTCGGCAGTCTCTGACAGAGAAACGTGTATGACAGGGATGGAGAGGCGGAGCATTGTCGCGAAGCTAAAAGCTCTCTATCTGACCAGAATCAACATGGTCTTTTTTGCTCCTGTGCTAGGGACCATCAAAGAACTCCACGACGCCCGTTTCGAGCGAATACTCAGCGCCGACCACCTGGAGCTTGTTTTGCAGGATCAGCTTTTCAAGGATCTCTGAGCCGTGCCGCAATTGGTTTGCCGCTGCGCGAATGTTGGCTCGAATGGCCTGTGGCATGATTGAATCCGAATCCGCCTCTGGCTGGGACTCCATCAGCGGCAGTACGGATGGCCGGATGCGGTCTACGATAGAGGCTAGGTTGGGCGACCGGGATTCGGTCGGTCGTGCAAGCTCTTCGAGCGTCGCGTGCACGGCTCCGCATTTAGAATGGCCGAGGACAACCACGAGCTGAACTCCCAACTGCCCGGCAGCAAATTCGACACTTCCGATCTGTGAGGGTGCCACGATATTTCCCGCAACACGGATAACGAAGAGATCGCCCAGACCCTGATCGAACACGATCTCAGCAGGCACGCGCGAATCGGAGCACCCGAGGATCGTAGCAAACGGAGTCTGTCCGTCTACAAGTGCACTTCGGCGCGCTTCGCCGATGCGGGCTTCCGGGTTACGCGAGTCCTCAACGAACCGCCGGTTTCCATCCTGCAGTCGTTTGAGGGCTTCAGAAGTGGAAATCATGATCGCAGTGTTTGTGTCTGATGTTTGCGAACGGAGAATAACACTACGCCAGAAACTTCTCGCTGTTTAGGAGCACGTTTGCCCTACTACGAACCAGCAACGCGTAAACTCTCTGCCTACAACGAAGTCCTCCAGAAAGCCCGCAACGATTCGCTCTCCCTGGTCGTTCGGGTGAACACCATCATTCTCGACCAGTGTGACCGGCCATTGCAAGCCCTCTTGCCCAGAACCTAACAATGCTTGGTTAGAGCGTCAGGCAAGAGGAATGACATGGTTTCACATTCCTTCATCTGACCAGACCGCGAACTCATTTCCGCTGGGATCGGCAAAGTGAAACCGCCGTCCGCCTGGGAACGAAAAGATTTCCTTAATGATCGATCCACCTGCGTTCTCAACTTTCGACTGTGTGCCCTCTAAATCGTCGCTATAGAAAACGACCAGTGCACTGCCATTCTTTGTGGATGCAGCTAGGTCGGATTCGTAAAAGCCTCCATCTAACCCTTCATCTGAGAAGGCGGTGTAGTCGGGTCCGTAGTCAACAAATGCCCAGTTGAATGCTGATGCGAAGAAGGCCTTGGTGGATTCAATGTTCGTTGCAGGGAACTCGACGTAGTTGATTTTTTCGTGGTCGGGCATCGCTTCGTCCGTTTAAAAATGAAGAGAGGGGATTGCGTTAAACCACCCCTTGGCGCTTCCCAACTTCGGTGAATGCCGCCACGGCGCAGTCTAGATGCTCGCGGGTGTGAGCCGCTGAGATCTGCACACGAATACGCGCCTCACCTTTTGGCACGACCGGGAAGCTAAAGCCGATCACGTAGATGCCTTCGGCTAGTAGATCGCGGGCTACGTTCTGGGCCAGTTTGGCATCGTAAAGCATAATGGGGACAATGGGGTGCTCGCCCGGTCTTATGTCGAAGCCTGCCGCCGTCATTTTCTCGCGAAAGTAGCGTGTGTTTTCGTTCAGGCGGTCACGAAGCTCTGCGGTGCTATCGAGCATCTCCAGAACCTTGAGCGAGGCATACACGATCGTCGGAGCCACCGAATTCGAAAACAGGTAGGGCCGCGAACGTTGTCTCAGCAGATCCACGATCTCCTGCGATGCAACCGTAAAGCCACCTGAGGCACCTCCCAGCGCCTTTCCAAGTGTCGATGTGACGATCTCCACCTTATCGAGAACGCCACGGTATTCAGCAGCACCGCGGCCAGTCGGGCCAAAGAAACCCGTTGAGTGACACTCGTCAACATGAACGATTGCGTTGTACTTCATTGCTAACGCGCAGATTTCGTCCAGTTTGGCAACATCTCCGTCCATCGAAAACACGCCGTCCGTTGTGATGCAGCGGATGTTGGCGTTCTCCGATTCCTGCAGACATCGCTCCAGATCAACCATGTCGCCGTGTTCAAACCGAAAGCGCTGGGCCTTGCACAGCCGCACGCCATCAATGATGGACGCGTGGTTCAGGGCATCCGAGATTATCGCGTCGTCTGGTCCGAGTAGTGTCTCGAAGAGCCCCGCGTTGGCGTCGAAACAGGCGGCGTAGAGAATCGCGTCGTCCTTTCCGTGAAAGGCAGCCAGTTGCTTTTCAAGCTCCTTGTGGATGGTCTGTGTCCCGCAGATAAATCGCACGGACGCAAGGCCGAAGCCATACTTCTGTAGGCCTTCTTTCGCTGCTGCAATCAGATCTGGATGGTTTGCCAGTCCGAGATAGTTGTTCGCGCAAAAATTGACGACCTCTTGTGTTGCCCCGTTCTCGGATACAACAATGTCGGCGTCTTGCTGCGACGCGATGACGCGCTCTTCCTTATAAAGGCCCGCCTCCTTGATGTCAGCGAGGATGTTTGCGTAGATGGCGTTAGCGTGGGGCATTAGTTGTCGGCGTCAAAAAGTGATGTGTTAACCGTCGTACCGATCATGAGCGGCCGTATAGTCGTCAACGATCAGGCGAATGAAAGCTTCGGGCGGAATCCGAGCCGGCTCGATGCCCATGCGATTTTCGACTGCCGTCTTGGCGCGGCGGGCCAGATTCTGGGTCGCACGGGATTTCTTTTCCATGCGCAGTTTGACGAGCACGGCGCGAAGCGTGCGAATGTCCGCGTCGGAGAGGCGCTCGGCTTCAGGAAAGGAGGGAATATAGTCTGCTGCCAACTGCCGATAGTGGACTTCGCTCAGCTTCACGCGACGTTGAATCCGCACCACTGTCGTGCCCGCTGCAACGTCTCCGAGGCGTTGTGCACTCTTCGTGACGGCTACGGAAATAATGGCAACCATGCCCGATGAAAACGTGACATCCACCCACCTAAGGAGCCACCTGAGGAGGTATTGCCCGAGCGTAGGCTGTGCGCCATCGAGCCGTGCTACCCGAATCTTGACGACCATTTTGCCCGGTGATCGTCCTTCAAAAAACACTTCCCACAGCAGATGGTATAGGATGACGGGCAGTAGCATGACGATGAACGCCGTTGTCGAGCCGTTTCCCCAAAAATCCAACTGCTGCATGATCTGCACCGCGAAATAGATGTACGCGATTATGATGATGTAATCGATAATCCATGCAAGGATGCGATAGCCAAGCCCTGCGGTGGCGAAGGCGAGGTCTACGTTTTGGGCGGTCTGGACGCGGAGTGGGTCCAACGAAATCAGAAGTAGGAAGCGGGAAGTTAGAGAAGAAGCGATGGGATTCGAGAACCCGTAGTTTTCAGGCAGCCGCTTACCGCTCAAAGCTTACCGCTCAAATCACCCTATGCGCGAAGCCGTCTTTGTTCGCCGCCACGCCGACGACTGGGAAGCGTTTGAAAAACGCGTCGACTCGAAGGAATATGTCGACCCCGACGAGGTGGCGGAGGGCTATGTGCGGCTGACGGACGATCTGGCCTACGCGCGGACGTTCTATCCGGGCTCGGCAACGGCCGCCTATTTGAACGGATTGGCCGGCCAGGTGCACCATCAAATTTATCGCAATCGGCGAGAGGAGCGAGGGCGGTTGCTGAAGTTCTGGGCGGAAGAAATTCCCCGTACGGTGTATACCGAACGCAGAGCACTCTTCTGGGCGCTAGTTACGTTCATTCTTTCCATGCTCATCGGCGTCGTTTCCGCAGCCTCCGACCATTTGTTCGTCCGGCTCATACTCGGCGATGGCTACGTGAATATGACTCTGGCCAACATCGAAGGAGGCGATCCGATGGCCGTTTACAAGGAGATGTATCAGGTAGACATGTTTTCGATGATCGCCCTGAACAACATCATGGTGTCGTTTCTGACCTTCATCGGACTTTTTCGATCGGCGGGAATGGTGCTTCCGGCGTTCTCGTTCGGCGCGGCGTACCACCTCTTCAACAACGGGGTGATGGTGGGCTCCTTCCAGTATTTCTTCTTTGAGCAAGGCGTGTTTTGGGAGTCTGTTAGAACCATCTGGATTCACGGTACGCTGGAGATCTCGGCCATCATCATCGCCGGCGGCGCGGGGCTGGCGATGGGCAATTCGTTGCTCTTTCCCGGCACGTATCCTCGTCTGGTTTCCTTCCGCCGTGGCGCGATTCGAGGCCTGAAAATTGTTATCGGGCTCATCCCGATTTTCCTCGCGGCGGCACTCCTGGAAGGCTTCGTGACCCGCTACACAGGTATGCCGGTGGCTTTGAGTGTGGCAATCATTTTCGGATCGCTCGCATTCATTCTGTGGTACTTCGTCTGGCTACCGCGAAAGATCCACAAGCTGGATGCAGAGCAGGGTGCGCCATCCCTTGCCATAGTTTCACCTAAACCTGCTCTCGATAATGATTGACGACCTCAGCAATCCGAGTGGATTTTTTGACGATGCCGACTCCTCTGATGATCAGGGCGCCATCCGTTTTCGCGAAGAGCGCGATGTCGGCGACATCATCAACACCACCTTCCGGTTTCTACGCGACAATCTTCGTGAGATCGCCTTGGGCCTTCTCTACATCGTAGGTCCAGTAGCGCTTCTAGCCGCCGTGTTGTCGTTCTTCGTGCAGAGCCAGATGCAGGCGTCGATGTTCGACTTCACGAACATGAGTAATGACCCCTTTGAGGTATATGCTTCCATCTTTACTCCCGCCTATCTAGGCTATATGCTGCTATTGGTGGTCGTGCAGATCCTCGTCTCAGCTGTCCTGATTGGCTATGTCAGCCTTTATAGAGAGGGCAGAGCCGGGGAGATAACGCCTGCCCTTCTTTGGGCTGAAACCAGTCATATGATTTGGCCCGTTGTCAGCGTATCGTTACTGATCGGGTTGCTCGCCACGCTGAGTATCGTTGTATGGATCGTGCCCTGCCTTGGAGCACTCGCGTGGATTGCCGCGTTGGTCTACCTCATGCCGTCGCTCTCGATGGCAACTATCTCGCGAGCGCTGGACGGAGACTCGGCGATGGGGGCAATCAAAAGGACGTATGAGCTGGTCAAAGGTCATTGGGGGATGTCATTCGGCACCATTGCGATTGCCGTAATTGCGTTCTTTGCTATCGCTGTGCTGCTTTCGATCCCAGGTGCCATTGTAGGATTTGGGTCAGCGATGGGTACGCTTTCCGGAGATAACCCGGGAGGCGCCAGCCGAGTCCTGCTGGCCGTCGGCTCCGTGCTAAGTACGCTGACGTATGTAGGGTATGCGATTCCGATCGTGGCTGGAGCGCTCCTCTACTTCAACCTGATTGAGAGGAAGGAAGGCGTGGGTCTGTTCGCCGAGATCGATCTAATTGATGCGCCCCAATCAGTTCAGACAGGGGCCGAGGATCTTGGATTGCGGAGTACGCCCCCTCCAAAACCCGACGCCGGTTCGAACGACGATGGAACCCGATACGGTGGATTTCGCGGCGGTGGATTTGACGACAGGTCCGATACGTGACAGGAAGGCGGTTTCGTTTCTGGCTTCTTCTTGGTCTCGTTCTGGGGAGCGGGGCGGTTTGTGCTCAGGCTTCGGAGAAAGTCTCCGTGCCGCCCGTTCCCGAATATGAAAAGGAAAAACTTGGCGTCGTGGATTCCACGATGACTGTCTCCGGCGAGGCGCGGGCACCAGAAGCGATTCAGTACGACTCGGCTGAGCGCTACGGGACTATCCATGACTCGACCCAAGCAGCTGCTCGTCCCATCCCGGAGGATGGGCTGGATCACTTCCGAGACGATCCGAACTACCAGTACGACCGTGTGGAGACGGGGGGGCCGTCTCTTGTGGAGTTGTTCTGGAGGTGGCTGGACGATGCTGTTTTCAGACCTGTACGCGAGAATACATCGTCCACTTTTTGGTCATGGTTCTGGTTGATGGCCGGCATTCTGGTCATCGCATTCGTCATTTCCAAAGCGCTGAGCTCAGACTCAGGCTGGTTCTTCCGCAGAAAGGATGAGCCCGTCGAAATCCAGAGCCTCGATTTGTTAGATGCGGAGGATATCGTGGCGATCGATCTGGACGCGATGCTCCACGCGGCACTGCAAGAGAATCGTTATCGCGACGCGGCCCGTTTTCAATACCTCCGCGCGCTACAGACGCTCACGGAACAGGGCCTCATCGATTGGGACAAGCACAAAACCAATCGCGAGTACCTCACGGAAGTCCGTCGGGCGGATCGCCCGAAGCTCAACACTTCGTTCGCCGACATCACGCGTCTGTTCGAGTGGATCTGGTACGGCGAGTTTCCTGTGGATGAGCAGCGATTTGCGCTCGTGCGCGCTCGGTTCGATGCTTTTACGGATGCACTTGGCGGGGTGGGCCGATGAAAGGAAAGGTGCCGCTCATCATCATCGGCGTGCTGGTCGTGATCTTCGTCGCTGTGATTGCTCTGCAACCACGGCCCGTGGATTGGCGGCCAGACCTTCGGCGGGATTCGGACAATGCGCTCGGAGCTGAGATCCTTGCCACCCTTCTGCCTCAGTGGCTGGCCGAGGAAGGCGGGGAAGGAGTGGAGGTTACCCCAGTCCTTGAACCACCGTTCATCCACCTTGATAATGAGTCGCTCGCAGGAACGACGTATCTCTTCCTCACGAACGATTTCAGCCCGGACGAGGCGGAGAGCAAACGTCTCTACGAATACGCCGAGCGGGGGAATACGGTTTTTGTTGCCGCGCAGAGCATGTCGGGCTCGCTCGCGGACACGTTAGGCGTCCCATCCGACAGCTTTGACACCTACATAGGAGGCATCGATTTCTACTATCAGGGTGTCTTTGGCCAGGCTGATAGCACGCTGCATCTTGTGAGTCCGTCGCTTCGAAAGGAAGAGGGGTATCTGTTCTCCTACGAGGTCAGTCTGTGGGGGATGGAAGGCCTCGATACGACCCAAACGACGGTACTTGGCACTTCTCATGCTGGCGCGCCTACGCTCGTTGAGATCGAAGCGGGCCGAGGGTCGTTCATTATTTCATCTACGCCCTACGCGTTTGGAAACGCTGCCTTCACAGGCGATGGGGAAG
>JAHEJB010000078.1 GCA_024639085.1 Rubricoccaceae bacterium
GACCGATCTCACCTACGGACCAGACTCGCTGAGTGAAATCGAGGCACGCGCGCTCTTTGCGCAACCTTTGCTCGAAGATCCTGCGGTCCTAATCGACGCAGACGCGTTCGAGCGGGCGATGGAACGCGCAAACGCATACTGGACCATTGCATCTTTGCCCGGGGCAGATCGGGAATCTATTTTGAGTGACCTGCCTGCAAAGTTCGCCGATGGCGAGGGGTTGCCTGACGCAATTCGCGCTGAAGCCGACAAGATGATTGAGCGCTTCCACAAGCTGTTTCCACCACGATAGACGATTCCAGTGGTTAAGGACGGAGCAGGTTGCCCTATTCCCTCCCGCAGGGTTTTATTGCGGACAATCGTCGATTTGTGTAAAAGCCCCGTCTTCCTGTGTCAAACGACTTTGCTACAAAGATTCCTTTTAATAGCTCACCTAACCCAACGCTGGGGGTAGAGCTTGAAATTCAGATACAGGACCCGAAGACATATAACCTGAAGTCAGGTTCTGTTCTATTGCTCGATCGGCTCGGAGATCACCCGAAGATCAAGCAGGAATTAACGCAGTCGACCATCGAAGTGATAACGGGCATCTGCAACAATGTTGCCGAGACAAGAGCTGATCTGACCGCGTCCATTCGCGAACTGTATGAACTGGCAGATGAATTTGATCTCGCGTTTGCAAGCGCTGGCACACATCCTTTCGCGCAGTGGCGCGATCAGGACATTTATCCCAACGAACGCTACCAACACCTCGTAGACAAGATTCAATGGCCGGCCCGTCGGCTACTGATTTATGGCCTGCATGTTCACGTTGGCATCTCCTCGGGCGAGAAGGCTATAGCCATTTTGAACGGGCTAACGACGTATCTCCCACACATGCTGGCGCTTTCCAGTTCGTCTCCGTTCATCGACCACGAGATCACGGGGCTGGCGTCGGCCCGAACGAAGATATTCGAGGGCATGCCGACAGCCGGGCTTCCTTTTCGTCTTAACAGTTACGGAGAGTTCCAGCGATTCATGAACACGCTCGTTCGTGCGAAAGCTATTGAAACCATCCGCGAGATTTGGTGGGACATCCGACCGCACCCCGGGTTTGGCACCCTCGAGATCCGCGTTTGCGACGCACCCAGTACACTTCGCGAGGTGGCAGCTTTAACCGCGTTTATTCAGTGCCTGGCTGTAAGCATGAGCGATGAATATGAAAACGGTGTTCCAATTGGTGTTCTTCACACGTGGATTGTCCGAGAGAATAAGTGGCGAGGCGCCCGGCACGGACTGGACGCGGAAGTCATCATCAGCAATGAGGGCGACCAGATGCCCCTCCGGGAGCACATTCCGCAAGTGCTGGAAGAGCTCGCGCCGTATGCAGAAACGCTTGGTTGTTCAACAGAACTGGCTGATGTGCAGCGCATTCTCGATGACGGAGCTTCGTACGAACGTCAACTCCGCAGATACGCGGAATCAGGGAGATTTGAGGACGTGCTAGCCGCGCTAACCGAGGAATTGAGAGCAGACGTTTGGGAAACGGCATAGTTGCTGTTCCGTTGAATGCTGAATGCCCGAATGTGCCAGGAAACCCCTATAGGGGATAGCCTGACACATCCGGCATTACGAAATCGTATCTTTCGCGATGGTTTAATACCTCCCCCCAAACGTTTTGGAAGCCACCCTCGAAACCCCTGCTGAGCCCCTCACAGATGCTCAGCTTCTTGCCACGCTTGTCGGACTGCGAAGGCATCTCCATCAGTACCCGGAAGTCGGCTTTCAAGAACACGAAACATCTCGATACATCCGCAACTGGCTGACGATTCAGGGATTCACGGTTAATGGCCCGATTGCGAAGACGGGGTTCTATGTGGAAGTAAAGGGGGACCTTCCAGGTCCAATGATTGGTTACCGCGCCGACATAGACGCCCTCCCGATGCAGGACGGAAAGGAGGTAGCGTATGCGTCGAAGAATGCGGGAGTCGCCCACCTCTGCGGTCACGACGCACACACGGCGGTAGCGTGTGGAGTTGCTGCCTTGTTGCAACAGGAGCAGCATCGTTTGAAAGGCGGCGTGCGTGTTTTCTTCCAGCCGAATGAAGAAAGTAGCCCGTCTGGCGCGCCAGTGATGATTAGAGAGGGTGTACTTGACGGCCTTGCTGCGGCTTACGCAATCCATATGGACCCGACTATTGCTGTCGGCCGATTTGGACTTCGCGATGGCGCGCTCACTGCAGGTTGCTCCGCTTTCACGGTTAAGATTGTTTCCGGCCAGGCAGGACATTCTGCCCGCCCCCACGAAACTGTAGATACAGTCTGGGTCGCAACACAAATACTACAGCAGCTCTATCAACTCGTCGGACGTGTCACGGATTCGCGGCGTACGGCTATCATTACGGCTACGCGGTTCTCCGGCGCCCATGCCAACAACGTAATCCCAACGCATGTTGAGTTTGGAGGTACGCTTCGCGGTACGGACGCAGAGGTACTCACTTTCCTCCGGGACAAAATGCGACGCGTTGCTGGGTCTATGGGTGCACTATACGGCGCAGACGTAGATATCGATTATGGTGCGCCCTTGCCGCCGGTAGTTAACACGATTCCCGAAATGAAGACGGTCAGGGAAGCTGTCTCAGAAACGTTTGGGGATGAATGTATTCGAGATATTCCTGTACCGAGTATGGGAGGAGAGGATTTCTCTTTTTACCTAGAGAATATTCCAGGAGCCATGGTCCGCATCGGCTCGGCGAGCGGACGCGAAACGCGTTACCCACTCCACCATGACCGTTTCGATATCGATGAAACGGCACTGCCAAGAGCGGCGCGTTTGATGACCGAGGTATTAATCAGGGATCTGGAGAAGCGGGCAGCGTAGGCCTGCGCGATTGGGCGCGGAAGTGTAGATTCCACAATGCGCATCGCACTACTCGTATTACTTGCGGCTATATCGCCTTCTGCATTTGCGCAGGTTGTTGATGACTTCTCCGACGGAGACTTTACCAACAACCCCACGTGGTCGGGCGATACCGACAGATTCACAGTCGTACCGTTCGCAGCAGATTTCGCCCTCCAGAGTGATGGGCTTGCCGAAGCTGACACCATTTCTCTATCCACACCTTCGCCTGGCGTCCGCGGCGAATGGCGGTTTCTATTCCAGTGGAATTTCAACCTGTCTACGTCCAACGGCGTACGGATCTATTTGGTAGCAAACAACGCCGACCTGAAGGGAACGCTTCAAGGCTATTTCCTCCAGCTCGGCACCAACAACGAAGACGAGGTGCGGCTTTACAGGCAGGATGGCACATCAGCCGACCGAACACTGCTGGCGAGCGGCACGCAGGGGACGCTTGCCGGTAACAATGGAACCGTCACGCTGCGGGTTCTTCGCGATGACCTCGGGCAGTGGCAGGTCTTTGTAAATGGCGCGCCCGACATCACAGGGGTCACGGAAGATTCCTTCGATATAAGTACGCATCTCGGCGTGTGGGTGAAGCACTCAACCACGGCCGGCCAGGCTTTCCTCTTTGATGATGTGCTTCAGGATCCCACGCCTGTCGATCTCACGCCGCCGACATTGGTCGGCGCTGAAGCCATCGACGCAACGACCGTGGAGGTGGAATTCGACGAAGAGGTGGTACCGGAAACGGCTGATTACTCCATCAGCGGTGGGATTGGGACGCCCCTTTCTGCCACGCTCGTCCCGGGCTTTCCGGAACGGGTCTCGCTCGCACTGACCTCCCCCCTTCAGGACAATACGAGCTACACCCTGAGCGTCTCGAACGTTGCCGATCCATCCGGCAATACTTTGGTTGCCGATGAAGCCACATTCTTTTTCGGCTCCTTGAATGTGCCGAAGCCCGGCGATATTGTGATCAACGAGATCATGTACGACCCGCCTACGCCCCAATCCAGCGCAAACGAGTGGGTTGAGTTGCTGAATACAAGTACGGAGACATTCGATCTGGTCGGATTCACTATTCAGGATGAGGCGGGAAACCCAGTCCAGGTAACATCGGCGAGTACGCCGCTCAATCCGGGTGACTACGCCGTACTTGTGAACGATGGCGCAGAATTCGCGGCAGCATTTCCCGGCGTCGCTTTTATGGAAGTCGCGGGATTCCCGAGCTTGAACAACTCGGGCGATCGTCCAGCCATTTTGTTTGACGGCGACGAGATTGACGCCGTGCCCTACTTGCCCGGTTGGGGAGGTACAGACTCATCACTGGAGCGCATCGACCCGAATGGTCCCAGCAACTTCGCCTCCAACTGGGCTACGACGACCGCTTCCCTTTTTGGCACGCCCGGTGCCGAAAACAGCGTTTTTGAACCAGATGTCACCCCGCCATCTATCGTCAGCGTTTCGGCATCCGACCCCATCCTGGTGGATGTCATCTTCTCTGAGCCCGTAGATCCGATCACTGCGGGTAGTCCGGCGAATTACTCGATCGATGGTGGGATTGGTCAGCCGGCGGTTGCAGATGTCGCTCCTGAAGGAGAGCCCGAGCGCGTTCAACTCTTCCTCTCAAATCCTCTCACGGCTAATTCGTCGTATACACTGACAGTAAGTGGCATACAAGACATCGTGGGCAACGTGCTGGCAAGTGGTCAGAGCACGTTCTTCTTTGGAGAAGGTGAAGCGCCGGAACCTCTTGACCTCGTCATCAACGAGTTCATTTACGACGAACCGGCAACGAACAATCCGGCCGAATACGTGGAGCTCTACAACCGCTCGGACAAAGTTCTGGACCTCGCTGATTTCACGGTGGGCGACTCCAGTGGCCAAACCGACATCACGACGACACCCGTGTTTGTGATGCCCGCTGAGTACGCCGTACTCGTCGAGGACGCCGCATCTTTCTCTGCCGTCTTTCCTTCGGTTCCGTTCGTAGAAGTCTCCGGCTGGCGCTCGTTGAACAACAGTGGCGACGCAATCGTGCTGCGCCATTCGGGCTTGCCGATCGACTCCTTGTTCTACGATGACTCTTGGGGCGGCGAGGACGCCTCGTTGGAGCGCAAGGACCCGAATGGTCCCTCGAGTTTCGCCGTGAACTGGATGACGACCACGGATCCACGCGGCGGAACGCCCGGCGAGCAGAACTCCGTCTTCCTGCCGGACACAGAAGGTCCCCTCCCCACTGATGTTGCCGTGTCGCTAGACGGCTTGAGTCTCACCGTTCCGTTCGATGAGCCGCTGGAGGAGGCTTCTGTGACAGTCGGCGCATTTTCCATTACGGGTCCAACCTCTTCCGCTGTTACAGGTGCAGAATACTCGCTGTTACCAGATCCGGTTGTAACTCTCACACTCGGCTCTCCGCTGTCGCTTGGTGAGTACGTTTTGGGTGTAGAAGGCGTGCGCGACCTCCTGGGAAACGGAGCACAGGGTGTGGCTTTCCCATTCTCATTTGAGCCAGACGAGACGGCTCCGAGTTTGACGACGGCCTTCGCTCTCGGCGCAACAACTGTGGAAGTACGATTTTCCGAATCCGTTACAGAAAGCTCTGCGGGCAATCCGGGCAACTACGCGATTGATGGCGGGATTGGCAGTCCTGAACTCGTCGTCTTCCCGCTCGAAGGAGACGACCGGAGGGCTCAACTCGTACTCTCAACTCCGCTCACCGAGCGCGTCATCTACACGTTGACCGTTGACGGTGTGGCTGATGCAACAGGAAACACGGTAACAAACGGTACGGCGACCCTATTCTTTGGTGAAGCCGATGTGCCGCTATCTGGCGAGCTGGCAATCAACGAGATCATGTTCGATCCAGTAAATGGCGGTGACGGTGAGTACGTGGAACTCCTCAATCTCTCCGACAAGCTCTTCGACCTGCGTACCCTCGTTTTCACGGACGACGGCGACTCCGAAGGCACAACAGCCAGCGAAACACCAGCGATCATCCCCTCAAATGGTTATGTCGTGCTCGTCGCCAACCGCGATTCGTTCAGCGTGGTCTTCCCGGATATTCAAGCGCCGATTTTCGAGGCAAGGTCCTTTCCGGGTTTGAACAACGAGGGCGACGCCCTCACGCTATTTTTCGAAGGCGTTGTCATCGACTCGGTGTATTACCAACCGGACTGGCATCGCGTAGAACTAGAAGACGCAAAGGGCATTTCGCTCGAACGTGTCGATCCACAGAATCCTGCTACCGACCCGACGAACTGGTCGTCTTCGCTGGATCCTCGTGGTGGCACGCCTGGAGCTGAGAACACAGCCTTCGTCGTTGAAAGTGAAGCGCCGAGAAGTCCGGGCCTTGAGATCGACTCACCATTTGACCCAGACGCTGGACAATCAACAGCCATTCGCTACACACTCAATACGGATACCGGATTGATCCGCGTTCGGATCTTCGACGGAGCGGGTAGGCTCGTGAGACAGTTGGAGGACGGGAATCTCAGTGGGCCGACAGGCACACTCCTGTGGGATGGGCGTGGAGATGACGGACGGCAACTCCGTATCGGGATCTACATCGTGCTGCTAGAAGCCGTTAACGTAGAGGGTGCTACGAACGAAGCTCACCGGGGTGTCGCGGTGTTGGCACGTCAGTTTTAGCGAAGTCGAACCGTTACGATTTCCCACGGTACTTGCCGGACCTCCGTTTGGGCGCGACCTTGCAGCAAGTCAGACAGGCATTTCGTTGTGCTCTGCGAACTCTGCAACAAGGTTCGCCGTACACGGAACAGCGTTTGCAGGTACCGAATTGTAGCTGCTCCATTCCGCTCTGACTTACAAAACAACCGATTGCCAAAACAATGAGCGCAACTGCCCCCCCGGTTTCTCCAGTTCCGACGTCTACGACCGTCAAACGCCCCAGCCCCGTTAAGCTGACTGATCGGGCTGCTTCGGAAGTACGCAGAATTATCGCGAACAAGCAGATTCCTGAAGGCTACGGCCTTCGTGTTGGCGTCAAGGGTGGTGGATGCTCCGGGATGAGCTACATCCTCGGCTTCGACAAGCGGCGCGAGCACGATCTTGAGTTCGCCGATCACGACATCGCCATTTACATGGACAAACGCCACGGCCTGTATCTAATGGGCACGTCGGTGGATTACCACGATGGCCTGGATGCTCGTGGCTTTGTTTTCGAGAATCCCAACGCAACCCAAACCTGTGGCTGCGGAACCAGTTTCGCCGCATAACATCCCTCTCTACAAACTTGCACCGTCCCCCCGTGACTCGAATGGAAGGCAATTTCTCCAACCGCGTACGCGACGTAATCTCTTACAGCCGCGAAGAAGCAATCCGGCTGGGGCACGATTACATCGGCACCGAGCACCTTCTGCTCGGGGTTATCCGGGAGGGAGAAGGCATCGCCGTCAAAATCCTGCGCAACCTCGGCGCCGACCTCGTCAAGCTGAAGAAAGCCGTGGAAGACACCGTTCGCAGCACGGGTGGTACGCTCACGGTGGGCAATATCCCCTTGACGAAACAGGCGGAAAAGGTGCTGAAGATCACGTATCTCGAGGCCAAGCTTTACAAGAGCGAGGTCATCGGTACGGAGCACCTCCTGCTGTCGCTGCTCCGCGATGACGAGAATATCGCCGCGCAGATCCTGCAACAGGCTTTTTCCGTCAGTTACGACGCGGTCCGTTCTGAGCTCGATTCGATCATCAGCGGGAAGGCCTCGGGCTCCCCTCGTTCCGGACCGACCGAAGAAGAAGACGAGCCTCCTTCAGGCCGTAGCTCCCGCTCCAGTGAACGCCAGAAAATGTCCGACAAGAGCAAGACTCCCGTACTTGACAACTTCGGCCGCGACCTTACCAGCCTCGCCGAGGAAAACAAGCTCGACCCCATCGTGGGCCGCGAGCGCGAAATAGAGCGCGTAGCTCAGGTTCTGAGCCGCCGCAAGAAAAACAACCCGGTTCTGATTGGAGAGCCCGGCGTGGGCAAGTCAGCGATTGCTGAGGGCCTGGCGCTGCGGATCATCCAGCGGAAGGTAAGCCGCGTTCTCTACGGCAAGCGAATCGTTACGCTCGATCTAGCAGCTCTTGTTGCGGGAACAAAATACCGCGGTCAGTTCGAGGAACGGATGAAGGCCGTGATGAACGAACTCGAGAAGAGCCCGGACGTCATACTGTTCATCGACGAACTCCACACGCTGGTTGGTGCCGGCGGAGCCTCAGGCTCATTGGATGCCTCGAACATGTTTAAGCCGGCCTTGGCGCGAGGCGAAATCCAGTGCATCGGTGCAACGACATTGGACGAGTACCGCCAGTACATCGAGAAGGATGGCGCGCTGGATCGCCGCTTCCAGAAAATCATGGTCGATCCGGCCACGCCTGAGGAGGCCGTCGAGATTCTCACGCAGATCAAGCCGTACTACGAGGACCACCACAAGGTCGAGTACGAGGAAGGCTCCCTTGAGTTGACGGTCAAGCTATCCGAACGCTACATCACCGACCGCCACCTCCCAGACAAGGCCATCGACGTGATGGATGAGGCCGGCGCGCGTGTTCACCTCGCCAACATCAAGGTTCCGCCGGAGATCGTGGAGCTTGAGGACGAAATCGAAGCCGTCCGCGAGGAGAAGAACCAGGTCGTCAAAACGCAGAATTTTGAAGAGGCAGCACGCCTGCGCGACCGTGAGAAAACGATCCAGGAAGAACTCGAAAACGCTAAGACCGAGTGGGAACGACAGGCTGAGGATGTAACCTATCCGGTAACGGAAACGGACATCGCGCAGGTTGTCGCCATGATGACCGGTATCCCCGTCGATAAGGTGGCCGCCACAGAGGGCGAGCGCCTGATGGAAATGGACGTCGCCCTTCAGGGAACCATCGTGGGACAGGACGAGCCCATCCAGAAGCTCACGAAGGCCATCCGTCGCACTCGCGCTGGATTGAAGGATCCGAAGCGGCCGATCGGCTCATTCATCTTCCTCGGCCCTACGGGCGTCGGCAAGACTGAGTTGGCCAAACGTCTAACGGAATACCTCTTCGACAGCCAGGACGCGCTCGTTCGTATCGACATGAGTGAGTACATGGAAAAATTCTCCGTGTCTCGTCTTGTAGGTGCGCCTCCCGGCTATGTGGGCTATGAAGAAGGCGGCCAACTGACAGAGAAAGTGCGCCGCAAGCCGTACTCGGTCGTCCTGCTCGACGAAATCGAGAAGGCCCACCCGGATGTCTTCAACATTCTCCTTCAAGTGCTGGATGACGGAATCCTGACGGACGGTCTCGGCCGCCGTGTGGATTTTCGAAACACGATCATCATCATGACCTCGAACATCGGGGCGCGGGACATCAAGAACCTGGGCAAGGGAATCGGTTTCTCTTTGAGCGAGGAAGAGTTTGACTACGCGAAGATGAAGTCGACGGTCGAGGACGCGATCAAGCGCGTTTTCAACCCCGAATTTCTGAACCGTATCGACGATGTGATTGTCTTCCACCCACTCGACAAGAAGCACATCTTCGAGATCATCGACATCATGAAGAAGGAGCTCTTCGGGCGCGTCGAAGACCTCGGCATATCCATCGAGATGACGGAATCTGCCAAAGAGTTCTTGGTGGACAAGGGCTACGACCCACAGTTCGGTGCTCGTCCATTACGTCGAGCCCTGCAGAAGTATGTGGAAGATCCGATGGCAGAGGCCATTCTCAGCAACAATCTGACGGAAGGCAGCACAATTACGGTTGACCACAAGAAGGAAGAAGAGGAACTGTTTTTCAAGACGAAGAAAGGCAAAAAGCCTGCGAAGCCGAAAGTGGAAGCCAAGCCAGAGCCTGAAGCGAAGCCTGAGGCTGAGGCTGAGAACGGCACAGGGAATGGTGCAAAGACGCCACCCGAAAAGGCAGCAGAGGAGGAGACGGAATAGATATCAGTCTGCTTGAACTGAAGAGCCCAGTCCCCGGTATCGAAGACTGGGGTCCTGTATCAGTTCCGTCATGTTATTTGATCAGGGTTACGTTGAGCGCATCGAGGAATCGCTCTCCTTGCACGCGGATAACATATAGACCACTCGGAAGCCCGGCGCCATCAATGGTCACCTCGTGGACTCGATTGGCCTGAAACAATCCCTCGAACAGCGTTGCTACCCTCTGACCGAGCGTATTGAACAGCGCTGCCGTTACGCGTTGGTCCGTCGCAACCGCTAGCGAGAAGCGACTCTGCGGATTGAACGGGTTCGGATAAGCAGCAGAAATCAAATGCGTACCCGGCGTCTCAATGGTCGCTTCGATTTCAGGGCTGTATTCGAAGGTGCCGTCGAAGTCGATCTGCTTCAGCCTGAAGAGGTGTGTGCCGACGCCGGAGTTGGTAGCAGTGAAGGCATAGGATTGCTCAATCGTGGTTGTTCCGTTTCCCTCAACCCAGCCCAGCACATGCCAACTTTCCCCATTTTGCATCTGAATCTCGAAGCCCGCGTTGTTCGTTTCGGATGATGTTTTCCAGTTGAGGAAAACATCTAAGCCGTGAATCTCCGCGTCGAACGAGACGAGTTCGACCGGAATGTTCCCCTGGATGGTTAGAGCTGCATTGTTGAAATCGCCGGTGTCCGCTCCCGCGCCATCACCAACACACACAAGCCATATACCAATCGCACTTTCACCCTCGAAATCATCGAGATTCGTACCGGGGCCACCGTCAGGGTTTGGGAAAAAGTCACATTCGCCGTCGTCCGTACAAACGGACATGTCAGTGTCAATCGTCCCGCCCATTAATTCAGAATCGACAGATCCGCCGTTCACCCACAGCAGCGCAGTATTGTCAAGGTTTGAGCTGTCGCCACAGCATCCGGTCCCATCGTCTGGGGATGCCGGCAAACCCGGTCTTGAGAAGACCGTCAGGATCGTTCCCTCAGGACTCATGATCTTTGCTGTAAGGTCGCCTACGAACGTGTGCACAATCGAAAGATTGAGGGATACTTCGTTAACGAACACGACCGTGCCCGACGAATTATCGAGTGTGGCGCAGGCCATGCTTCCCAGTGTTCCATCATAGCCATCGTCAGGAATCGGTCCACCAGCACCTGCAACCACATCAAGCTGCGAATATCCTGTGCTTGTACCTGCAAGGAAGAGACCAATAAGTGCAGCAGCGAATTTGATCGAGGTAGAATACGCTTTCATGATCGTGTACGATTTGGAAATCGAAGCGGAGAGAATCGCATGCTTATATACGGCGTCTGCAGCTCGTAAACCCATGCGTAACTAGAGCATAGTGATCCCGGGCCAAACAAACAAATCCAGCAGGCCGGGATCGACTCAACCCTTTCAAAAGGCAAAGAAGCTCACCACAACCGCTTCGTCTTCGGATCCCGCGCCATCGAGCGAACCAGCACATCATTCGTCCGCTCTGGAATAACCCTTCGTAGCACGAACGCCATAATAACCCCGGCAAGAAAGCCACCGATGTGAGCTCCATACGCCACGCCGCCGGCCTGCTCTCCCGATATCGATCCAAAGCCGCCGAACAACTGAAACACGATCCACACACCCAAGGCCAGCATGGCTGGGATTCGCACAACACGGAAGAACAGAATGGCGTGCACGCGGTTACGTGGAAAGAGCACCAAATAGGCCCCCATCACGCCCGAAATGGCTCCGCTGGCTCCGAGATTTGGGATGAGCGATCCCGGGTCGAGTGCGATCTGAGCGAAGGTGGCCACGATGCCACTCACGATGTAAAACCCGAAAAAGGCGAGATGGCCGAACCGATGCTCCACGTTGTCGCCAAAGATCCAGAGATAGAGGAGATTCCCGCCGATGTGTCCCAGCCCGCCGTGCATGAACATGGCCGAGATGATCGTGAAATAGATGGGGATCGGTCCGGGCGCCTGCGGAATCTGAACCTGTTGCCCTGCCACCCAGAACGTTGTCGGCGTCGTGATGTCCGTTCCCGTTACAATCTCCTGAGGAACGACGCTCCAGCCGTACGTGAACCGCTCGTTACCACCCAGACCCTGGAAGACAACAAATACAAGGACATTGATCGCAAGAAACGCCAGCGTGACAAAGGCTGGTCTGCCAAGCCTGCTATCATCGTCACTGATTGGGAAAAGCATGGAATGATGGGGTAGGCGGCGGGTCCGATGAGTGGCACGTCACAGCGGCGATTCGCCCAGAATACGCAACGGCGGCCAACCGTCGTACCCAATTTGAACTTCTAGGCCGACCTTTGAGAGGCCCCAAGACCATGCGTCCTTCCCCAATGGTTCATTGACAGCCCCCCGGCAAAATCCGTAGTTTGGCAGTCCTCGCGCGGAACTAGCTCAGTTGGTAGAGCGCAACCTTGCCAAGGTTGAGGTCGCCGGTTCGAGTCCGGTGTTCCGCTCATGCAAAAGCCCCAACTCATTCTTTGAGTTGGGGCTTCGCTTTTTTGAAAAAGTCGGTCTGATTACGATCCGTACTTAACTGAGCAGCCGTAGGGCTGTGTCGTAGCGGGTGATACCGGGTTACCGCTCATGGCAGCGCCAAGCGCATTGACTATGTAGTTCGTCGCGCCTTCAAGCGTAGCCGGGTCGGGTGACGGACGATCATCAATTGCCCCGTTGTAAACAACCTCACCATCTGGCGTGATGACGACCATCTGCGGTGTGGTACGTGCATCGTACGCGTGGCCGACGGTTCCATCCGGGTCCATCAATACGGCCGTCTGGTGCCCGACGTGTTCGGTCGTCCGCGCGTTCATCTCTTCATTCGAAAAGTGGCCCTGCTGGCCGGGGGCTGAGGAAACGATGGACAGCCAGACCACACCATCGTTCGTGTATTCCTCCTGGAGGTCCTGCATATTCCCGCTATTGTAGTGCTTGCGAAC
>JAHEJB010000008.1 GCA_024639085.1 Rubricoccaceae bacterium
GGTGCCCTCAATGACGCGGATCCGCTTCGTGACGAGATAAGAGCAGCGCTGCGCGCGGCATACGGATGGTCCTCGCTTTGATGAATGCCAAGCATTTGACCAATTCATGTCCTCTTTAACTGCTTCTTCCCGTATATCAAACTGAAGCACCTAACCACACGATCGCCATGAACGCCCTTCCTCGAATATTGCTTATCGCACTTTTTCTACCCTTCGCTTTCGGCTGCGCCAACGTCGCAGACCGAATGGCGCGCGGCGTTGAACGCGGGGCTGAACGCGCCGTAGACCGCGAGGCCTCTCGCCAGGCAGATCAGGCCGTGACTAACGTCATGCGCAGCGCAGAGAATGCGATTGTCTGCGTCGTCACAGATCAGGAGTGTATCGACAATGCACGCCGAAACGGCGAAGCGGTTGAAGTCCGAGACCAGAATGGCAATGTCATAGAACGCTACCCAGCGCCGGGGAGTGACGTCAACGTGAACTCAGACTTCCAGGCCGGTACGCGTACTCTCTATTATGAGAACTATGAGAATGACCCAATTGGCAACTTCCCGAGCAGTATGGAATTCGTGGAAGGAAACTGGGAGATTGCGGAGTGGCAGGGACGTCGGCTGCTAAGAAATACAGGTCCTCGTGGGTCGGCCCTTCGCATCGTTCTTCCGGAAGACCTGCCAGAAAATTTCACCATCGAAACGGAGATCTACTTCCCCTCTGGCAATCAACGCTTTCTACTGTTCACGCAACCACCGGGAGCAAACTGGGGAAGCGTCGATTACAACTATTTCAAGATCAGCGGAAACCATGGAAGCGGCGTTGAAGCGACCAGTGGTCTGGGGCTTCCCACAAGCATTAACCCCGATGTCAGCGCCAACGAGGGCCTCGTCCCTTTCCGCATCATGGTGCGAGGCGAGTATGCTAAGACCTACGTAGGCTACAATCGAACGAGCAACGTCCCCAACGCCTATCTGCCACGCTCGGAGGCACTTCACTTGCTTAATCCATACAATGCGAGCGAGGAAAACCCGATGTACCTCGGTCCGATTAGAGTCGCCGCAATGTGAGTGGTCTGGTTATTTCGCAAATACACCTGTAAGAGTGTGCTGAACGTAATTGGGGAAGCCTCTCTTTTGAGAAAGCTCTGAATGAACTGGTTTGATATTGCCCTTCGACCCGGTTCTCAAGAGGGCTTTCCTAATTGTCCAACAAACACATCGGAATAATGAAGCCTTTGTTCCTCCTACGTCTGATATTGATCGGACTTGCGGTCCCACCCTGTGCTTCGGCGCAGATCACTGAGCCTCCTGCTGCATGCGATTCGCTTTGCGTTTTTCCTCAATCGGCCCCAACAGAGTGTCTATGCACGACCATCATCGGCATCAACGCATCGTCCGATGTAAACAATCCGAATCCGGAAGCCAAGGAATTCATCGACCGCATGCGGGACGAGTATGCGCAAGCCGTTGCGGGCATTGAGGATTATACCGTAGTAGAAACATCGGAGGCCGGCGGTCCACCTGTTGTCCTCTATTACGAAAAAGAGATCATTGACAACTATCCTGCCTTCCGGTTTGTTAGTCCGGCAGAACTGGCCAACCGCGAAGCAGAAGCACGGGGAGACCCGACTGCTCAGGACATTGCCGGAGGTATTGCGGCGCTTCTCGGCAGTGTAGCCGGAGGTGGAGAGCCCGAAGCCGGTGGAAGTGATGGTGCCAGTGGCGACGGAACTGGTGATCAGGGGAGTAACGACTCCGGCTCAGATGGTGGCCTTGGATCTCTTCTGGGACAGGTTGCTGAGGCTTTCGACGACATAGCACAATCTTCAGATGAATTGGAAACTCGCGAGGATCTCGCAGACCAACTGATGAGGTCAAATATCTTTAACGAACGGGCCCGAATGCGCTCCAATGAGGACGTCACCGTAGAAGGCGAGGTTATTGATTGCGCGGTTCTCTATGTCGACTCACGCGATTTTGAGGAGGGTGAACTTGGAGAGATCTTAGGCGAGGACTACGAGCGCTTCGACATCTTCTATGCCCGTCTCTGGGTGACCGACGGCAATGAAAGGCATCCCGTGGCCATGGAGGCCAGGATTAAAGAGCGAAGTGTCGATTGTACACCCGAGGATTGCCCGCACGAGTACGTGACCATTCGACGGACATACGCTGACTACCGCGAGGAAACCCCCTGGCTTTCTCGTAAATACGAATCCAGCATTGATGGCTTGACGAATCTGGTGGGTGACATAGTGGCCGACTTCCAAAAGATCATCACCCAGTTCGTAAGGGTCCTTGTCAACACGGGCCCCTTGTCACAGCAGGAGCAAGCGGAGTTGATGGCGGAGATTATGCAGCAGCAGTAGCGCCCAGCCATGTGTAGGTCGGGTGGGTTTTTCTAACCTGTCACGCACATCCCCGCCATTCTGGGCGTCAATGATGATTCGACGGAGATCCGGTCAACCAAAAAGTTGTTCGTAAACGATGGACTTCGTACGGCAGTATTTCCTTTCAGCTTTTTCGAATTTGAATAGCCAACCACTCGTTCAATGGCGGCTTGCTTGCTCCGAAGGGGCTTCCCCGGTTGTCATGCAATCAGCTTGAAATCATGAAACGATCGCTTCTCCTGCTTATCGCCCTCTTCGCCCTCGCAGTGGCGCAAACGACTTCTGCGCAGACAGGCGAGATCTCGCAGGATTCCGCCAACTCCCTCGACCAGCAATCCGTCGTCCCCCTCGACACCATTCCAGCAAACCCAGAAGCCGTTAGCTTCAAAAGGGTGCAGCTCAATGATGACCTGGGAAGCCTTCTCGGTGCCATCCGCCCCACTGAGCCAGTGGAATATGTGGAATGGCGACTTGTGAGGCTTTTTCGAGACAGAGAGTACGCCGGAGATCATCAGGTGAAGGCTTCGGCAGGCGTTCGGTGCGAGGACGAACCTTGCAAGTCAGCGCTCGACTCTCTGGTTGCCGAAGACGGAGTTCGGGGTGGCTGCGCCCCTCTGGCCTGCCTACACTACCTTGCCGTCGTGCGCGGTGACGCTACTTTCGCCGTAGCATCGACCACGGAGGCCATTGATTTGCTTGGGCGAGTCGATACGGAGGCCGAAGCAGTCCTCCTCGTCATGTTCGAGGGTTTCCATCCCACCGACGTTCGAACCGAGCCAGCTGGCGGCTACCTTGTCCTCGCCGAAGAGTCGCTATCCGATTGTCCCATAGAGCATCAGACGCGTCTCATTCACATCCTCGAGGACGGGCGGTTGGTGACGGTGGCGAAAGGAGCTGTACGGAGATCGGGTGGTTGCATCTAAGCCGTCATGCACATGGCCACGATGTCGTGAAATCAAGAACCTCTAACCTCACTAATACCCCATGCGACAGCTTCTAATTCTCTCTGCTCTAATCGCTTTCGCTTCTCCGTCAGCACTTGCGCAGAGCGGTGGCACAAGCCAAGATTCAACCGCCTATTGCGACTCGCTGTGTCGAGTTCCTCTGCCAGAGCGGATCATTCCAGCTGATCCACCTTTCATGTGCGACTGTATGGTCATCATAGGAGGCGGTGTCTCAAGTGGCGGAAGTAGCGAACCGCTGACAGCACCGGAGATTCTAGACCGAATGTTTGCGGATAACGAACGACGCGTGGCGAATGTGGACAACTACACTACCGTCATGACCACATCGAGCGCACCGATGCCTGTCGTTCTCTACTATGAGAAAGAGATCATCGATGGGCGTTCCACGTTCCAACTCATTTCTCCAGCAGAACTTGCAGACCGAGAAGCGGCGGCCAACGGCCAGCCGACATCCGAGCAGATGGGCGAAGGAGTCGTTGCTCTGGCTGATGCTCTGGGCGGACTTCTGGGCGGTGGCACTACCGAAGATCCAGGGGACAGCTCTGCGGGTGGCGAATCAAGCCGGGGCGGCACGCAGAGTTCTGCTAACGGGGATGGCGGTTCAGGCAATGGCGGTTCAGGCAATGGCGGTTCAGGAGGTGTTCTGGGCGGAATTATTGACGGAATCAGAGACTTCGGCGAAGGCCTTCGAGAGGGACGCGGCCGGTTCGAAGAACAGCAAGGCGTAGTGGATGATTTATTCTGGAACCAGGAGCTCGCCGAACGTGCATTCAATGCCGGAAAACAGGAGGTACTTATTGATGGCGAGTATTACTCTTGCGACGTTCTCTCGGCCGATTGGAGGCATCTTCAAGACTTTGATCTCGGTCCGGGATATGAAGACTACAGGCTTGGCTCCGCGAGGCTATGGCTATCCGATGAAGAAGAAGGCTTTTACGAACCCATCGCCATGTGGGCCAACATTTATACTCCAACTGGGGAGAACATTACGATATACCGAACCCACAAGGATTTCAGACAAGACACGCCTGGCGGACCTATTGTACCGCGAAGAACCAAGATGACGATGGATGGCATTGCCGGGCTGGTTCAGGGGGCGGTCGACAATGTTTGGACGGAATTACAGACCATCATGGATGTATTCGTGAACGACGGCCCGCCTACGGCCGAACAATCGGCGCAGATGATCAGCGATGCGATGGAGAGGTTGGGGCTGAACTAATTCGGCCCAAAGGCGGAACTAGCAAATGACGGCGAATTACCTTCGTTGTCTCACGCACCACTGTCATGCTTCGTAGCCAGACCGCCTTCTGCCGATACGCCTGGGGCCTCCTAGGCTATACGCTTCTTGTGATCGTGTGGGGTGGATTTGTTCGTGCGTCCGGTGCTGGAGCAGGCTGCGGCGATCACTGGCCGCTATGCAACGGTGAGGTCATCCCCAACAACCCTGCGCTGAATACGATCATCGAGTTTTCGCATCGTCTAACGAGCGGGTTAGCGGGGCTGCTATCCATTCTGCTTGTGGTGTGGGCGTTCTCGGCGTTCAGAAGCAAAACATCTGTGTTCAGGGCGAGCTTTGCAGTTTTCGGGTTCATGATGCTGGAAGGCGCTGTCGGCGCGGGGCTGGTGCTGTTTGAATATGTCGCCTACAACCCATCGATCGCACGAGCCTACTGGATGGCAGCGCACCTGAGCAACACGTTTCTGCTTCTTGCCGCTTTGACCATAACGGCGTGGACGGCATCCGGCCATAGCCCGCCGAGTTTCAAAGGGAGCGGGCATACAGGCTGGCTTATCGGCAGTTCGTTGGTCGGCTTGATGGTCCTTGGTGCATCCGGCGCGGTGACCGCGCTCGGGGACACGTTGGCAATCGGCGGCGGGTTAGATCCAACCCAAAATGCGGTGGTGGACACGCTAACAGGACTTCGCATTTACCACCCCCTTTTGGCCTGCGCTGTCTTCCTTTTGGTGGCTATAACGGTCTTCTTTGTCAAACGGCAGACCTCATCCGAGCGAGTCATTCAGTTCGGATACGTCCTCGTGGGGCTGATGTCTTTTCAGTTGCTCGTGGGGCTTGTGAATGTTCAATTACAAGCTCCCATCTGGATTCAGTTGATCCACCTGCTGGTGACGGACTTCATTTGGATTAACGCTATTCTCTTCGCATCTGTCTCTCTAACCCGTCAGCCGGCTGACTGAACATGCGCTACGTCGTTCTCTCTATCCTTTGTTCGGTCTTCATTCTGGCCGGATGCAGTTCCGGGAAGCAGGGACTCGCTTACCTGCGCGAGGCAGATGGCAGCATCGGAGCGCCAATTGCCGATGTTGAAATCACGTTTATCAAGGAGGACCGAAGCTCTGTTTTCACAGCCACGACAGACGCAAGCGGATCTTACTCGATTGAGCTCCCACAGGCCCGTTACGTCGTACTGGCGACACACCCTGATTTCGAGGACTACAACAGCGCACCGGGGTTCAGTGTCGTGAATAGCAGTCGGATGCAGACAATGAACGTCTTCCTTCGACAGCCCCGAGTCACCACGGTTTTGGTTGTTCGGCATGCAGAAAAGCTGGATCCAAACTCCAACGACCAGACCGAACCACTCAGCCCAGATGGCGAGGTCCGCGCGCGAGACCTGGCCGAAGCCCTCTACCGCGCAGGCATTACCGCTGTCTACTCAACAGACTTCGTCCGGACACTGGCGACGGCACAGAATCTGGCCGACTCTCTAAATTTGCAGCCTCTTCTGTACAACAGCCCAGCACAACTCGCCACACAAATTCAGAATGACCACAATGGCGATGTCGTGTTAGTGGTGGGTCATAGCAACACTGCCGGTGCCGTGGCAAATGCGCTAGGAGCCAGTGTTTCCACACAAACCATTTCTGACTACGACAACCTCTATGTAGTCACAGTGGGAGCGCAGACCAACGTGGTCAACCTGCAATACGGCGCCGATAGCACGTCCGACCTGGAGAAGAACGCGAACGTAATGCCGACGCTGCTGCTTGTTCAAAACACCGCGTTGGGTGGTCAGTTGGTAAGCCACGTAGCAGAAAAGGCTGAGGTCGATGCCATTTATTCGTCGTCTTCGGACGCAGCGGTACAGGCTCTTGCAACCGAGCTCGGACTTCCAATCAATGCACTGGATGTGAGTGATGTGGAGGCCTCCACCCAACAGATTCTGACCGACCATGGAAATGGCGTTATTGTCATTGCCGGCTCAAACGACGTGCTCCGAGAAGCTCTGGATGCCGTTGGTGGCTATCCCATACCAGCCATGTTCAGCAGCGAGGACGACAACATCTTTGTAGTCACGCCTCACGTCGATGGTGAAGCTCGCGTGCTCAATTTGCGGTATTGAATCCCATTTCGATGTCGCCCAAACTCCTGAATACGACGACTACTTGCCAGGTTCTAGCAGTCCACCTTTGACTGACATAGTCGTTCAGCCTAAGAAAGCGTAGGTTTCCAGCTGGTATCATGAACAACAGATAACCTGTGGCCTCGGGCTCAAAAAAAGTAATCTGGGCGGCACTTATTGGTAACGGGCTCATTGCCATTACCAAGTTTGCGGCGGCGGCGCTGACGCGCAGTTCTGCGATGTTCTCGGAAGGAATCCACTCAACAGTGGACACGGGCAATCAAGTACTGCTCCTGTTCGGGCTAAACCGGGCAAAAAAGCCGGCTGACAAACAATTTCCGTTCGGGCACGGGAAGGAGATCTACTTCTGGAGCTTCATTGTAGCCATCCTGATCTTCGCCGTGGGCGCAGGCGTTTCGATTTACGAAGGCATTGAGAGCGTCCTTCATCCACACCCCGTTGAAAACGCGTTCGTTAGCTATGTAGTACTTGCGCTGGCGATGGTATTCGAGGGCGTAGCCTGGTTTCTCGCCTATCGAGCATTCCGAAAGTCGAAGGGAAATTGGGGATACCTGGAGGCGGTCCATCGGGGAAAAGACCCTTCACTTTTCGTTGTCTTGTTCGAAGACACGGCTGCCATGTTGGGTCTGGTCGTGGCATTTGCAGGCATTCTCCTGAGTCAGATCACCGGACTGATTTGGCTAGATGGAGCCGCGTCCATCGTCATCGGATTAATTCTCGGCGCAACGGCCGCTTGGTTGGCCTTCGAAACAAAGAGCCTCCTAATTGGAGAGAGCGCCAACACACGCGTTGTAGATGGAATTCGAGAACTCGCGCAGTCGTTTACGGAAATTGAAAACGTCAACGAGGTGCTGACGATGCACATGGGCCCTGAGTTCATCCTTGTGAACATCAGCGTTGAGTTTCTGGATGACATACGAGCAACGGATGTGGAGAAAACCATCGCCCATCTCGACCGGCGGATCAAGGAGCAGTTCGAAAACGTGAAGCGCGTGTTTGTAGAGGCCGAACGCTTTACGTCACAGGTTCCATCCGATTGAGTCCTACTGTCTAAGTCGTTGATCGCAAACGGCGTGGCGAGTATTCTCTAGTCCCATCACCTGGTAAGGGCCATGACACGCACCACAATTCATCGGTTCATAAACGCGCCCGTAGCGGTTGTTTTCGATACCGTTGCCCACATCGAGAATTTTGCGCAAGCGATTCCGGACATCACTAACGTCGAGTTCCTGTCTGATACTCAAAAAGGTGTGGGGACCCGTTTCAAGGAGACACGAAAGATGAAGGGTCGCGTAGCTGTCGTTGAACTGGAGGTGACGGAATACAAACCAGACAAGTACATCCGCCTCATTTCGAATGCAGGCGGGACAATCTGGGATACAATCTTTACGACGGAGGCCGCTGGCGATGGGACAAACATGACCATGATGATGGACGCGAAACCGTACAAGCTGCTGGCAAAGCTCTTCATTCCGCTGACGAAAGGGATGATCGGCAAGGCCATCGAGAAGGACATGAACGCGCTAAAGACGTATTGCGAGAACCAGCCTGCTAAAACCTAATCGTTGAAGAACACTACGATTTCGCTTGGTCACGTATCTCTGGTCAGACTTCCATCGATATGTACATCCATTTGGGGGAATGGAATTCCAATCCCCTTGGCATCCAACGCATGCTTTATGTCATTCGTGAGCTTCTCGCGTACAGCCCAATAGTCCGCAGTAATTGCCCAAACGCGGACAGACCAGTCGATCGACGAGCCACCCAGCTCGGAGAGGTACACCTGCGGCTCGGGATCGTCTAGCCCACCATTGACCGAAGAGGCGACGTTTTCCAGTACTGATCGCGTTGCCGCAAGATCGGCGCTGTAATCCGTTCCCACACTCACGTCCACTCGCCGCATAGCGTGGTGGGTGATGTTCTCAATTGTCGAACCAGAAATCGCGCCATTCGGTATGATCAGCCGACGGTTATCGACAGTATCTATCGTCGATGAAAAGAGGCCGATGCTGTCCACTTTCCCCGTTTCGCCAGCAACGGACACGACATCTCCGACCTTGAATGGTCGAAAGAGCAGAAGCATCACACCAGCGGCGAAGTGCGACAGTGTTCCTTGTAGCGCAAGGCCTACTGCGAGGCCTGCGGCGGCTAGAATTGCCGCAAAGCTCGCGACGGAGATCCCGAAAACGCTGAGCACCGCAAGGCCGCCCAGAACGATTACCGCATAACGCGCAAGACTAGCAAAGAACTGCGCCAGCGTTTCATCCAGATTAGACCGTTCAAGTGCACGGTGAGCAGCCCGGCTGGCCCATCCTGCAAGGATCAGGGTCACGATCAGCAGCGCGATTGCTCCCAGCACATTCATGAGCAAGGGCAAAAGAAAGCTGTAGTCAAAGTCTTGAAGAGCGTCCATCAGGATAATCTGAGATTGAGAGGTAAGGCGGAAAGCCAGACGAAAGATGCGCCGGTCCGTTCTCGAAATGGCAAGAATTTTCCACGGACTGACAAATCATGCTTCAATGACCGTCTCGAGAATGGCCGAGGACCCAGGCTCGTTATTGACGTTGTGGCCCTATTTGCTGCAACAAATAAGCCCTATGTTACCCTTGTTGCGCCAGGGGTACCTTAGCCTAGAGCGTTCTTAAAATCAATAGCTTACCACTACCGCCGTGCCTGCAGCTCGGGACATCGCGCTAGCGCGCAAATCCTCGGACCGTCCTGACGCATCACAGATTTCCCGGGACGTGCCCAACAACGGTACTAAACGCCTTCGGATCGCCCTCTTTACGGGCAATTACGTCCATATCCGCGATGGCGTTTCACTAACCCTGAACCGCCTCGTTCGGTACCTGGAGTCGCATGGCCACAAGGTGCTCGTCATCGCCCCGACAGTAGAGGATGCCCCGATAGAGCCTGCCGGCCGATTTCTACCCGTGCATTCAATACCTCTGCCACTCCGCCCTGAGTACCGATTTTCGCTTTCTTTCCCCTGGGCGGCACGAAGGCAGCTAGAGGTATTTCGGCCAGATTTGGTGCATGTCGCTACGCCGGATTTGCTCGGCATTCGCGCGCTGAGGTGGGCAAGAAGTCGTTCCATTCCCGCAGTGGCCTCGTTCCACACACATTTCGCATCATACCTGAAATACTACCACCTGGGAGCCATCGAGCCAGTTCTGTGGGCGTACGGTCGCTGGTTTTACAACCAGTTTGAGGAGGTCTACGTGCCATCCCCCTCGCTCGCCCACGAGCTTCAAGAAAGGAGGATCGAGATACCTGTCCGAGTGTGGTCACGTGGGATTGAGGCGGACCAATTCACGCCGTCAAAACGCTCGACAGCTTGGCGCGATGCGCGAGGTTTCTCTGCTCCGGTCGTCACGTTCGTGAGCCGGTTGGTTTGGGAAAAGGGACCAGAGCTTTTCGCGGAAGTCATCGAGCGGCTCGAGCGCGATGGAGTCCCCCATAGCAGTATGGTCGTCGGCGACGGCCCAGCTCTCGGGGAGCTTAGAGCACGCCTCGGTCGGACTGTCTTCACCGGTCACCTCGATGGCGACGCGCTGGCAACGGCCTATGCATCCTCCGACGTCTTCCTATTCCCCAGCACCACAGAAACTTTCGGGAACGTCACGCTGGAAGCGATGGCCAGCGGCCTGCCCGCTGTGTGCGCCGATGCAACGGGCAGCCATAGTCTCGTTGAGGACGGCGTCACCGGCTTCCTCTGTCCTCCCGGAGATGTAGACTACTTTTACGATGCCGTTGCGGGTCTCGTACGAGACAAGAAACGGCGAACCCGCTTAGGGGCCGCTGCGCGCCACGCTGCCCTGTCCTATGACTGGGAGAACATCATGAGCCGCCTCGTGGGCTATTATGAAGGTGTACTACGGCGCCACGATAGGGACGCGAAGCATACAGTCACAGAGCCTGAAATCCTTGCCTAAGCCTCATCTTGCCAATGCGACTGGAGGATCTGACAGTAATCGTTCCTACGAAGAATGAGGCAGACAACATTGAGGCATTCCTCGGCAGTCTTCACCCGGATGTCCAGCTTGTCGTGGTCGACGCAAGTACGGACGAAACTCGGGCTATCATCGCCCGAGTGCGACCTGGAAACACGATCGTACTTGATGATCCAGGCAATATTCCTCGGGCCCGCCAACTCGGTGCCGACCACGCGGATTCACCTTGGCTCCTCTTCACCGACGCCGACATGGTGTTCGGCGAGACGTACTTCGAAGCTTGGGTCGGCCTCGAACTCGGCGACCGGGTCGGCGCCGTCCAGGGCGCGAAGCTCAGTGCAGATCGGGAATATGCCACTTACTATAAGCTCTTCTCAGCGGGTATCGGTTTGCTCGCTCTTCTCAACATTCCGGCAGGGTCTGGGTCCAACATGGTCATTCGGAAGCGTGCTCTGGAGGAGGCGGGCGGCTTCGACTTCGCCCTTAGCGCAAATGAGGACACGCACATCCTGTGGGTGGTTCGCAGAACAGGCTGGCGAGTCCTGTATGTGAAATCGCTTCAGGTATTCGAGCGGGATCACCGCCGCCTGCGGAAAGGCATCCTAAAGAAGACCCTCCACAGCTGGACTCGCTCACTTATGCTCATGACGGGCATCGGTGCAAGTCGAGTCCGGGGATCAGACTGGGGGTACTGGGAAGCAAACGACGACGGAACCGGCAAATGAGCTCTCTGGCAAGAGCCCCAGTGTATTACATGTCGCCCAAGCAACTCCGCGACGGCATGAACATCTTTCGGTGTAACCACGAAGGAATCCTAGGTGGTCTGCAATCGTAGTATCGTTCCAATCGTACATGAGGGTAGTAAGATGTCGCTTCAATTAGTAGGAATCGGTCTGGGCATCATCGTTCTGTATCTCCTCAGTTGCATTCGCATCCTGTACGAGTACGAGCGGGCCGTGATCTTTCGGCTTGGGCGGGTAATGAAGGAGCCTAAAGGCCCCGGCCTACTGTTGGTTTTCTGGCCTGTAGATCGGATGGTGCGCGTAAGCCTTCGTGTGTTCGTCGAGGACATCGCTACGCAGGACGTGATTACGCTGGATAACGTCTCGGTCAAGGTTAACGCAGTTGTCTACTTCCGCGTCACCGACCCGATGAACTCCATCCTCGAGGTTGAAGACTACCAATACGCCACGAGTCAACTTTCACAGACGACGCTGCGCAGCGTCCTCGGACAGGTTGAGTTGGATGAACTGCTTGCCGAGCGTGAAAAGGTTAACCAGAGGTTACAGGCGGTTATTGATCAACAAAGCAACCCGTGGGGCATTAAGGTTGACCTCGTCGAAGTCAAGCACGTCGATTTGCCGGAGCACATGAAACGGGCGATGGCGAAACAGGCCGAAAGCGAACGAGAACGCCGGGCCAAAGTCATTCACGCTGAGGGCGAGTTTCAGGCGGCAGAAAAACTCCGCGATGCTGCCAGCTTGATCGAGAAGCATCCGATGGCTATGCAGATGCGCTTCCTCCAGACACTCGTGGAGGTCGGTTCCGAAAACAACACGACCATCGTCTTCCCCATCCCACTGGATCTTATTACGCCACTGATCCCTGCTCTCAACAAATTGAAGGCGCCTGAAGCTGATCACTCTGCCGAATCCTGAGCTGCACTAGTAGAATTCCAGTATGTGCGTCATTCGATCTAACTCACTACATTGCGCGCCACTTCTCCACTACCGCATCTCATCATGGTCCGCCTTTTCATCCGCCACCAGGTAGATAGTTTTGAGGAGTGGAAGCTCGCGTATGATGTCTTTGCTCAAGAGCGAAACGACATGACTGTACTCGGCGACGGCGTGTACCAATCGGTTGTCGACCCTGAGGACGTTACGGTATGGCACGACTTCAAATCCGTTGAGGCTGCACTGGCTTTTGCCGGGGCTCCAGTAATTGGCCGTGCCATGGAGGCGGCTGGCGTTACGGGCGAACCGGTTATGTGGATTGCACGGCAGGTTTAGCCGCTATCCCGCCTCCGCCAGCCACTTTTTGAACCGCATGGCCAGATCGTCGGCTTCCTACTCTTTGGCCACCTCGGCATAGATGCACGTGATGTACTAGGAGCTGGATTTGTGTAGAGGTTCGCTTGGGCCTTCGCTATGTGAGCAAATGGTGGATGCCGAGTGGTGACTTTTCTCTAGGCGTCCTCCTCATTTAGTTTCGGGCTTCTATCATCCGTTCAGCCCATCAATGGAATCAACGCCTGCACAAGCCCCCGAGAAGAACAGCTTGGTTAACCGACTCCTCGGCGGCATCGAGAAAGTCGGAAACAAACTGCCCGACCCTGCGATCCTGTTTTTCTTCTCCCTGGTAATCGTCTGGATTCTGTCGGCACTGCTCTCGCCCGTGGAATTCGCGGACATAGACCCGCGCAGTGGAGAACCCATTCAGGTTACAAGTCTGCTGACAGGAACAGCATTGACTGCCTTTTTGGCGAATATGGTGACCATCTTTACGAGTTTCGCGCCGTTGGGGGTTGTGCTCGTGGCGATGCTCGGCGTGGGCGTCGCTGACGAGGCCGGGTACTTCAACACCAGCATCAAGCTGCTCCTCGGCAAGACGTCGACAGCGTTCCTTACGCCCGTTGTCGTCCTTGTAGGGCTCATTAGCCACAGCGCGGTAGACGCGGGCTACGTCCTCGTTATCCCACTCGGCGGCATCATCTTCTATGCGGCAGGACGACACCCGCTGGCGGGCATTGCGGCTGCGTTCGCCGGGGTATCGGGCGGTTTCAGTGCCAATCCTGTGCCGTCGGCGATTGACCCACTGCTTCAAGGGTTCACCCAGCCCGCCGCGCAGATCGTTGCGGCCGGGATGGAGGTTAACCCGCTCAACAATTACTTCTTCACGTCGATCTCCAGTGTGCTCATTATTGCGCTTGGGTGGTTCATAACAGACCGCATCATCGAGCCGCGCCTGAATGCGAATACGCCCGTCGATAAAGATGCTGAAGAGTCGCCGGACATGGGCAAGTTTGAATCGCGGGAACGCAAGGCGTTCTGGTGGGCAACAGGTACGCTCCTCCTTGGTCTCGTTCTGCTCACGCTCTCCCTGCTCCCGGGAGGTTCTCCCTTTCGAGACGAAAGCGGCTCGCTGAACTCGTTCTCCGCGCCGATCATGCAATCGATCGTGCCGCTGATCTTCCTACTCTTCCTGATTCCAGGCGTGGTCTACGGCTACGTCTCGGGCGTCTTCAAAAAGTCGAAGGACATCATCGACGCGATGACGAAGGCGATGGAAGGCATGGCCTACTACGTCGTGATGGCGTTCTTCTGCGCCCTGTTCGTACATGCATTTGGCGCTTCGAACATCGGTGCCTTGCTGGCAGTGAAGGGCGCTGCGGTGCTCAAGGCGATGTCGCTACCAGGCTGGATGACCATCATCGGCATCGTCTTCCTGACGGCGTTTGTGAACCTGTTCGTCGGATCGGCCTCGGCCAAGTGGGCGCTCCTCGCACCGATCTTCGTGCCGATTCTGATGCAAGTGGGCATCTCGCCGGACCTCACACAGGCGGCCTACCGCGTAGGCGATTCGTCGTCCAACATCATCACGCCGCTCATGCCCTACTTCCCGCTCGTGGTGGTGTACTGCCAGCGCTACGTAAAGAACACAGGCATCGGCACCCTGACGTCGATCATGATTCCGTATTCCGTGGCATTCCTTGTCATCTGGACCCTATTCCTGCTCCTCTACTGGACGCTCGGAATTCCGCTCGGACTTGGCGCGAATTATGGCTATCCGGCTGGATAGCGACCACCAACTACTCAGCTTGGGATAGCCTGTTCTTAAACCGCTCTGCCAGATCGTCGGCTTCCTTCTCGCTTGCAGCCTCGGTGTAAATCCGTAGGATCGGTTCCGTATTGGATTTGCGAAGGTGCACCCAGCAGTCCGCAAAGTCGATCTTGACACCGTCTTCTGTGGAGACTCTTTCGCCAGCGTATTGCTCGGCAATCTTCGCCAGTAGGTCGTCAGGATCTGCGCCTTCTGGCAAAGGCAGCTTGTGTTTGGCGATGTGATAATGCGGTAGTTCGGCTCGGATCTCGGAAAGCGACTTACCCGTTTCCGCGAGATGCTGAAGGACAAAAGCCGTTCCTACGAGGGCATCCCGACCATAATGGAGGGCGGGAAGAATGACTCCGCCGTTACCTTCGCCACCAAGGACGGCACTTACCTCCTGCATCTTCTTCACCACGTTGATTTCCCCGACGGCACTGCGATAGACAGGCTGATTGAATCCCTTCATCACATCGTCGATGGCACGACTGGAGGACAGGTTGGTTGCAAATGGTCCTGGCTGCTTGCGCATTAGGAAATCGGCAGCGATGACTTGCGTGAGTTCCTCGCCGAAAAACGTGCCACCATCTTCTACAAAGGCAAGCCGATCTGCATCTGGATCAACCACGAGCCCGATGTCTGCACCCGTCTCGCGAACGTGTTTCAGGATACCTTCAATGTTCTGAGGAAGTGGCTCCGGGTTGTGTGCAAACTGTCCGTTGCACGTTCCGTTTAGGACATCGACATCCTTCACGCCGAGTGCGTGAAGGAGCGCGGGCAGCGCGAACCCACCCACGGAGTTGATGCCATCCACAACAACTTTGAAGCCGCGCGCGCGGATCACTTCAGCATCGATATAGGGCAACTCCACAATTCGCTGGATGTGGATATCGAGGAAGTCCTGTTCGCTGCAACTGCCGATCAGGTCGTGCGAAACCGTGTACATTCCCGGCTGCTTCTCAGCCATGGCAATGACTTTCTCGGCTTCATCGGGCGAAAGGAACTCGCTCTTCGCGTTGAGGAGTTTTAGCGCGTTCCACTCTGCCGGATTGTGAGACGCAGAAAGGATCACAGCTCCGTCAGCGTTCGTTTCCAAGACGCCCATTGCAATTGTCGGCGTCGTGGCAAGACCCGCGTCAATCACGTTGCATCCACACGATTGTAGGGTGGCAGTGACGAGGCGCGAACACACCTCCCCTGTCGTTCGCCCGTCTCGTCCGACTAGTACGGTTGGCTTCTTCGATCCGGCCTGCTCGCAGCACCATCCACCGAATGCCGCAGCGTAGCGCGTGAGAACAGCCGGATCAAGGCCATCGCCAAAAACACCACGGATTCCCGAAATTGAAGCGATTAGAGGCACGGGGGGGAAGATATTTGAAGTTGGACGTGAAGAAAGCTTTGTCAGACCTTAAGAATTTCCAAGCTACTGCCAGCTTTCACTCTCAAATTCGCACTTCACGCTTCTTACTTCGCACTTCCCAAACTCGCCCTTTTTTAACGGAACGCACAGCAGGTTCGGCGTTTGATTAGCCGTGTGACTTTTGAAGGCCTTTGAACACTTCTACAACCATAGCAACCAACGCCGATCTCTCTGTCGCAGAGTCGAAGGCGATGGCACCTTCGCGGGTTGCAGATTTCAAGGAGCTCTTGAAGCCGGGCATCTCGGCTTTTGTTGTGGTCACGGGGATTGCGGGCTACTTGCTGGGCGTGCAGGTAAGTATCGACTGGCTGGTGCTTCTAGGCCTTATTTCAGGCACCGCGCTGACTTCGGGCGGGTCGGGTGCGCTCAACCACGCCGCCGAACGGCATCACGATGCCATGATGCACCGAACGAAGGACCGTCCGATTCCTGCGGGTCGCGTTGATTTTCGGGGAGCCTATGTCTATGGGGTAGCTCTTCTCGTTACCGGGCTTGGCGTCCTTGTGGTCTCGACAAATCCGCTGACGACAATTCTCGCACTGGCTACCTCGATCCTCTATATCGTAGTCTACACACCATTGAAGCGCGTCACGGCGCACAATACATTTGTTGGCGCGATTCCCGGCGCACTGCCGATCCTCGGAGGCTTCACAGCTGCAACGGGCGCATTTGGGACCGTTGGTTGGGTCGTATTCGCAATCCTGTTTCTCTGGCAGCTTCCACATTTTTATGCGCTCGCGTGGAAGTACCGCCACGATTACGCTGCCGGCGGATTCGTAATGCTTCCAAATGTTGATCCTTCAGGGAAATCAACAGGCCGCAACGCCGTAATAGCGTCCCTCTTACTCCTCGTGGCGGGTATTCTACCAACGGCGCTTGGTGCGGCAGGATGGATTTATTTAATCGGCATGATGGCCATCGGCACTGCGTTCACGATTCCGGCGTTCTCATTCCTCAGCGAGCCGACCGACGAACGAGCACGCCGACTCATGCTCACGTCGCTGGTGTACGTGCCGGTGTTCTTCGTCCTCGTAGTTATCGACTTCCTTCTCCGTTGATCGCCTGTCTTAGTGTCTCAGAGGTCACGCATCGATATGGGGAGACAGTTGCGCTGGACGAGGTCTCGTTTGACGTAGGGACGGGCGAGCGTTTTGGACTGCTTGGGCCGAATGGTGGTGGGAAAACCACATTGTTCCGCCTAATCTCGACGCTGATGCAGCCGAGTTCCGGCTCGGTGAGCGTGTTCGGCGAGGACGTCTCGAAGAACCCGGAGGCTACTCGTCGACGCCTGGGTGTCGTATTTCAGCATACGGCGCTGGATGACCAACTGACCGTGGAGGAGAACCTGAAAACCCACGCTGCCCTGGTAGGATTATCTGGAGCGGAAGCCTCACGCTCAGTAGCGCGTGTGCTTGACACGTTCGGACTATCAGAACGGGCAAAGGATCGCGTGAAGACGTTATCGGGCGGATTGGCCCGGCGGACTGACCTCGCTCGCGGATTTCTGCACCACCCTGAATTGCTGCTGCTCGATGAGCCGACGACAGGCCTGGACCCGATCGCCCGGCGTGAACTGTGGGATGCATTGGACCGCATCCGTCGAACAAACGAAACGACGCAGATTGTTGCAACCCACATGATGGACGAAGCCGAACGCTGCGACCGCATCGGCATTCTCGACCACGGGAAGCTAGTAGTGATTGGGAATCCCGAAAACCTCAAAGCGAAACTGGGCACTGAGACGCTCTGGCTCGAAACGACCAACCCTCAAGCGTTGACAGAACAGCTGAAGAAAACGTTGGCTGTTGATTCGCGAATCGTTGGCGGTAGTGTATTGGTCGAGGCAAGTCAGCCGGAAATGCTCTTGCCGAAGATCTACGAGCAACTGTCTGGGCAAATCGAAGCGGCTTCTATACGCAAACCGACCCTGGATGACGTGTTTGTCGCCGCAACGGGTCGTGCGTTTCAGGAGTCAGAAGTCAGAGGTCAGGGATCAGCGTGATACCTTCTTCGGACAGCAAATTAGTGAGGCACATTATGGGTGACCCCATTCAAAGGTTTGAAGACTTGCTCGTCTATAAGAAGGCGTTTTTATTGCAGCAAAAACTCTTTGAAGAGTCAAAGAGTCTTCCTCGGGAGGAGCATTATTCGCTGACTGATCAGATCCTTCACTCTTCACGCTCTATTGGTGCGAATGTGGCCGAAGCGTGGAAGAAGCGACGTTATAGGGCCCACTTTGTTGCCAAGCTCTCGGACACGGACATGGAACTCGGTGAAACGGAACACTGGCTACACACGGCCATGGCAAATGATTACCTCTCCGTAGAATCGCACGACGGCTATATCGAGGAGTATGCGGAGGTCGGCCGACTACTTGGCAGTATGATGAACCGGCCTGCGCCATGGCTTCTGAATCCCCAAAACACATCCTCTGACTCCTGATATCTGACCCCTGATTCCTGCTCAATGATTCGAACCATCCGTACGCTCTGGTACCGAGAGGTCATCAAGTTCATCCGCGACAGAAGCAGAGTTGTAGGGGCTTTGTTGCAGCCGCTCGGATTCTGGATTGTACTCGGCTTCGGCTTTGGCGGAACGTTCCAAATGCCCGGAGCACAAAACGGTGACATGCCCTACTTGGAGTATTTATTTCCGGGGATTGTTGCGCTCATCTTGCTTTTTACGGCCATCTTCTCAACAATCTCGGTTGTTGAGGACCGACAGAAGGGTTTTCTGCAGGCCGCGTTGGTGGCGCCGACATCACGCCTGGCAATCGTGTTAGGGAATGTGCTTGGCGGTGCAACGTTGGCTGTTGTTCAGGCTGCACTGTTTGTCATACTGGCACCGCTTGTAGGACTCACCCCGACATTAGCTGGACTTGCAATCATTTTGCTTGCCTCGCTGCTCACGGCGGTCGGTTTCACAGCCCTAGGTTTCACTATGGCGTGGTGGTTGGACACCACGAGAGGCTTTCACGCAATCATGAACCTTGTCTTGATGCCGATGTGGTTCCTGTCCGGCGCGGCATTCCCTATCGATGGAGCTCCAGCCATCCTGCAACTCCTGATGAAGCTGAACCCCGCTTTCTACTGCGTTGAGTTGCTCCGAGCGGGTTTTTATTGGCCGACAGGATCTGCCGGATCTCCTGATGTTGTTGGCATCGAAATCCTACTGACCACGCTCTTCGCCACCGCTACGCTGGGAATCGCGACGTGGGTTGTTAGGCGTCCGTTGTTTGGCTGAATCAATACAGCACTTTTTAGAGAGTGGAGCGTTCGATCTCCATGCCTACGTCACAACAACCCGAGCTGGCCAAATCCAACCTCAAGGCTCTGGAAAGAACAGAACTTGAAGCGTTCGCCGCGTCTATCGGCCAGCCCAGATTTCGAGGTCGGCAGTTATTCAAATGGTTATATGAGAAAGGTGCTGCGTCGTTTGACGAAATGACGGACTTGCCCGCAGATCTGCGCGAACGACTTGCCGAGATCGCCGAAATTGGAACAATAACGGAGGTAATGCAGCAAACAGCTACCGACAAGACGGTCAAAAGCCTCTTTGAGTTGCCGTCGGGGCGCAAAATTGAAACCGTCCTCATACCCGATTTTGAGGACGACGGAAGAGTGAGAAGACTCACCGTATGTGTTTCAAGCCAGGTCGGATGTGCAATGGGCTGCCACTTCTGCGCGACAGGCTTGATGGGCTTCCACGAAAATCTGACAGCAGGCCAGATCTTCGATCAGGTTCGGCATATGGATAGCCTCGCTCGCGAACGTTTCGGTCGTGGCATTTCAAATGTTGTGTACATGGGGATGGGCGAGCCGCTGCAGAACTACACGAACGTCATGAAGAGTACGCGGCTCATTACAGAAGCCCTCGACCTCGCCCCCAAACGCATCACAGTCTCAACAGTTGGTCTCGCACGTCGAATCCGCCAGCTTGCAGACGACGAGGCGCCATTTAATCTGGCTATTTCACTTCATGCACCGACCGATGCCAAGCGAAGCGCGATCATGCCAGTAAACCGCTCCGAGAAAACAGATCTCGCTGCGTTAAGAGATGCCGTTCAGCATTACCACAACAAGACCGGCAAGAGCGTGACGTACGAGTACTGCATGTTCAAGGACATCAACGATGGGCCTGGGGATGCGAAAAACCTCGCTCGTGTGGTTCGCTGGGCCCCGAGTAAAGTGAACCTGATTATGTACAATCCAGTTGAGGGCACGAAATTTACCTCGACCAATGAAGTCGCATTAAACGCGTTCATCAAGACACTCGTAGATGCAAAGGTCCGCGTAACCGTACGTCGAAGCCGTGGGCAGGACATTGACGCTGCGTGTGGGCAGTTGGCAGTGGAAGCTTAACGTCCTGTCAAAGACGAAGGCGCTCGTCTGCGGAGTACCTTCCCACAAGCATTGCCACTTTTATGTCTATTCGTAAAAAAATGAAGTCCGCCGATGTTGCGTGGCTTCGTATGGAAAGCCCCGTCAACCCGATGACCATCTCGGGCGTGATGATGACAGCCGAGCCGATGACGAGGCCGCAGGTCCTTCAGCTTTTTGAGGAACGGATGCTTCCGCATCAACGCTTTCGGATGCGCATCGACAACCCCGAGGGACACAGACCTGAGTGGGTCCTGGAGGAACCGTTCGATCTCGGTAGGCACATATTGCCCTACGAATTGCCCGAACCGGGCGACCAGGATGCTTTGGAGCGTTCCGTGAGCGACTTGATGAGCACGCCGTTGTCGCTTGCGTCGGCGCCGTGGACGATTCACCACGTAGAACGCTACGGAAAGGGCTCGGCGCTAATTGTCCGACTCCATCATTGCATTGCTGACGGTATTGCAATGATGCACGTTCTGCTGTCCATGTCGGACGAGATGTGGGATCCAGCAAACGTTCGGGTTTCGTCCGGACCAAACCCGAAGAGGCCTTTTGGGATAAAACTGAAAAGCACGGCCAAAGGAGCGCTTGGGGAAGCCAAAGACCTCGTAACACGTCCATCCCATCTGGCTACTCGTGCAAAGCAAGCTGGAGGAGGAACAAAGAGCCTGGCATTGCTACTAGCGATGCGGCCAGATTCAGACACGCGTTTTAAGGGAAGGGCGGTCGCGCAAAAACAGGCTGCGTGGTCGAAGCCCATCGAAGTGGAGACCATCAAGGCCATTGGGCATGCAACTGGCGCGAAAGTCAATGATGTGTTGATGGCTGCCGCGACGGGTGGTATCCGCCGCTATCTCGACGATCAGGGCGACGACACAGACGGCATCGAAATCCGCGCGGCCGTTCCGTTCAACGTTCGACCACCGGAGCGCGCGCATGAACTGGGCAATGCGTTTGCTCTGGTCTTCCTGCGTCTCCCCGTTAGCGTGGAAAACCCCGTCGAGCGTTTCGACCTTCTAAAGTCCCGAATGGACACGATCAAGAAATCCAAAGAGCCGGCAGTGGTGTTTGGCATTTTGCAGAGCATCGGCTTTGCGCCTAAGTGGGTTCACAAGCTCGTGGTCAAGATGTTCAGCGAGAAATGCTCCTTAGTAATTACTAACGTTCCCGGGCCTACGGAGCAACTTCACCTCATGGGTGTTCCAGTTGACAGCCTAATGTTCTGGGTCCCACAGGCGGGCGACATAGGTCTGGGCATCAGCATCTTAAGCCTCAACGGGCGCGTGCTGGTTGGGGTCGCGGCCGATGCGAATCTCGTTTCTGATCCGAATGAGTTGGTAGCAGCCTTCGAAGCCGAATTCGACTCGCTTGTCGCAACATACGTTGATGCTGTCAAGGAGAGCTAATCCACTGTACTCCCACCAAAACAAGCGATAGATTACACTACTTACCTACTCCTAATGATGAGCAAGCTCACAGAAAACGCGGCCAGCCGCTCCGTCCTCGAAGTCGTTTTGGGATTCGTGGGAGCACTTCTCATTCTGCCCCTTCTGTTCCGAGTGGTTTCAGGCATTTTTTCCGGTCTCTTCAGATTGAGTTTTGTCCGCAAGCTCACTGGCGAGGCCATCTTTGTCGGTCTGACAGCTCTGCTTACACACGAAGGCGTGCTGAATAAGCTCTTTGGTAAGAAGGGCAATACAGGAGACGGCTTTCTGAAACCTCAGGTGGACGAGTAGGAAGACGAGTGGCGTTTCCGGCAGGGCACCCTGAAGTGCCCTTCTTGCATGTTAGTGTAGAAACTTGTACCCTTTTTGCCAATGCTCATCTTGCCACATCTGCTATGTCGCGCCTTGCCTCTGTCCTTCTCGTTGCGTTTTTGGTTTTCACGGGATGCCGCCAGACGATAACAGGTCCCGATTCGCCGATCGATCCGATTGCGGAGCCTAGTCCACCAGCGGCCGACCTTGCACCCCTCTACGTAAAAGGACCTGCTGAATTGCGGGGAGGAACGCTGGGTAATTATAGGGCAGAGCCATTCTTCCATCCTGAACTCGACTACTTTGAGTGGCGGGTACTTGGTGCTGGCAGGTTGGCTATCGAGTCCGCTGATCCTGACTACCTGGGCCGACTGATTACGGCGGAACCAACGCAGTCCGGTACGGTCCTGCTTTCCGTGCGGGCCTACGCCCGAGACGGGCGGCGGCTGGCTTACGGTGAGAAGGTCGTTGAAATTCCCGGCTAGCTGGGGATAGCCAGCATTCCCTAGCGCCTCGGCATATCGTTGAGGCGCTTTCTTTCGTTCGAGGAATGCGCGCCCAATGTTGATATAGCTGAACCGCGCCGTACTTTCGAGCCAATGTTTTCGTCCCCCCGACGTTCACCGCTAATGTTTAAAGTTCTAGCGGTTACCCTCGTTGTTTCGTTTGCAGCGTGGTGGACCGCCCTGTCCGACCCGAACACGAATCCGATCTCTCCGCCTCCGGCGGATCCGCTGGAATTGCTGTGGCCCGGCACGACAAGGTGGACAGAAAGCGTACTCGACACGTTGACGCTCGAGACAAAGGTTGCCCAATTGTTCGTAACCCACGCGCATGCAACGTTGGAAGGGACTACAGGTGCTGAATGGGAGCGGCTCTCTGACCTTGTCGAGGACTTTCACGTAGGTGGCATTCTTTTTCTTTCCGGCGAAGCCGCACGGCAGGCCGAGTCGACCAGAAATCTGCAGGAACGTGCCGCCATTCCCCTCTTGATTGCGCAAGACATGGAGTACGGCACGGGTATGCGTGTAGACGGTGGAACCTCGTTCCCGAAAGCGATGGCACTGGGTGCTACCCGCGATCCCGCCTTGGCCTATCTGATGGGAAAAGCCACTGCTGAAGAAGCGCGGGGAATGGGAGTCCATCAGAATTATGCGCCGGTGGCCGACATCAACAACAACCCTCTCAACCCAATCATCAATGTGCGCTCGTTTGGGGAAGACCCGGAACTCGTAGGCACAATGGTAGCAGCCTACATTCGAGGAATGCAGGATGGCGGACTGATCGCGACGGCAAAACACTTCCCCGGCCACGGCGATACTGAAACGGATTCGCACTCGGCATTGCCCACGCTCCCGTTCGACAGAAATCGATTGGATGAGATAGAGTTGGTGCCGTTTCGAAGGGCGGTAGATTCGGGCGTGATGGCGGTGATGACGGGACACCTTGCCTTGCCTCTGCTCGACTCGGAACGCCCCGCCACACTGTCAGAACCCATTATTAGCGGACTTCTACGTGAGGAGCTTGGGTTTGAAGGCCTCGTTGTCACCGACGGTCTGGATATGGAAGGAATCGCCGATGGCATGCAAATTGGCGAGATAGCCGTGCGTGCACTCGAGGCGGGCGTTGACCAACTCATTCTCACTCGCGATGAACGAAGAGCACATCGTGCAATCATGCGAGCTATTGATGAAGGGCGGATCACAGAGGACCGCATTGATGCCTCCTTGACGCGGATCCTTCGCGCAAAAGCCTGGGCAGGCCTTGCGGATCCACTCGCAAATCAACCTATCATATCGAACACGAGGTCTGATGAGCAGCCCGAGCCTGGCGGTGTAGAAGATGCAGCAGAAGCGTTCCGCGAAGTTCGCCGCACGCAGTTCGCACAACTTGCGGCGCCGAGCGCTTCGCTTCTGCAGCGCTCAAGCATGTTGGCTGATCAGATTGCGCGGGAATCGATCACGCTACTGCAGAACAACAATGGTCCTGTCCCATTTGTAGGGCCCGATGCTCCTCGCAGTTTCCTGACGCTCATCTTGGATGACAGCGAGGACGAGACAACGGGAGAACTGTTTGCGGCGGCGGTTTCCGCTGGCGTGCCAATTGGCAGCGTTACGACGCAGAGGCGACTTGGCGTGGGGAGCACCGAAGCAGAGTTTGTTCAAGCACTCTCGCTCGTGTCTCAACACGACATCATTCTCGTCCCGTCGTTCGTTCGCGTCCGTTCGTGGAGTGGCAGCATTGAACTTCCAGCCCGCCACAAGGACTTTTTGGAGCAGGTCATGGCGCTTGGCAGGCCTGTTGTTCTCCTCGCTTTCGGCAATCCCTATATACCGCTGGGGCTGCCCGAACCTGCTGCGTTTGTATCCGCTTTCGGCGGCTCAGCTGAAAGCCAACGGGCTGCTGCCGACGCGTTATTCGGCCGAATTGCGCTTCGAGGCAAACTGCCCATCACCATTCCAGGGCGATACACATTTGGTGAGGGCGTCCAACTTGAACAGGCTGCGCTTCGCAGTGGCACACCGGAGGAAGCTGGAATGTCGGCCGATGTTCTTGAGCACCTTGATGACGTCATCAACAGAGCAATACGAAATCGGGCATTCCCAGGAGCTGCCGTCGCGGTCGGGCGCGGCGGTGTGATCGTAAAAGAACGAGGATACGGCTATTTCACGTACGCCAATGTGGATCGCGTGTCGGAGCGATCACAGTATGATCTCGCGTCAGTGACTAAAGTGGTTGCCACGACAGCGGCGGCAATGAAACTCTACGAAGAAGGCCGCCTTGATCTCGATCAGCGCGTCGCTCACTATGTCCCTGAATTTGGGCAGCGAGGAAAGGCAAGGGTCACCATTCGGCAGCTCCTTTCGCATAGTGCGGGCCAGCGAGCCTTCCACCCGTTCCACACTGACGAGGATATTCATTCAGCACGCGACATCCTGCGCTTCATCTACGCGGATTCGGCGCGATACACGCCAGGCACACGGACGGTTTACAGCGATTTCGATATGATCGTGCTCGGCGAAGTGATTGAGGAAATCACTCGTCAGCCGCTTGAGGATTACGTTCGCGATAGCTTTTTTGAACCTCTCGGTATGACAAGCACGCGGTTTCTGGGGACGGGCCGACGCGATCCAACGGTTGTTCCAACGGAAAGCGACCGATCTTTTAGAGGGCGTCTCTTGCAGGGCGAGGTACACGACGAAGCGGCCTGGATGCTCGGTGGTGTCTCTGGCCACGCTGGCCTATTCTCCACAGCCGAGGACCTCGCCAGATTCGCCTATATGCTCACAAATGGGGGCGAGGCGTACGGCCGTCGCTACTTCCGACCGGAAACGATTGAGCTGTTTACGACCCGCGTCTCGTCAAGGGGCCGCTATCCTATGGCACTGGGATGGATGAGTTGGCGTTCACAGAACGAAGGGTCGTCATCCGCCGGAAGACTATTTGGACCTCGCTCATTCGGACACACGGGCTATACAGGAACGTCGATTTGGATCGACCCCGACGAAGATCTTTTCGTGATCATGCTAACCAACCGCGTATTCCCGACACGCAACAACAGTCGCATCAGAAATGTGCGTCCTGCGCTCGGCGACGCTGCGGCTGGATCATTGCGCGCGCCGGCAGGGCATCCCGAGCGGATGTTAGGGTTTGGAGCAGTTCCGGCAGATCTACTGGGCTACTGACAAACTGTTCAAGAGTTTGTTGAGCAGGAACACATCTCGTGACCTCCTGTTGCACCGCCACTTTCCAATCCAGTTCGATTGTTTATGCCCACGTATGTATACCGCCGCGAAGATGGAACTACGTTCGAAGTCTTCCAATCCATTTCGGAAGATGCGCTAACCGAGGATCCAGAGACGGGACAGAAAATCGAACGTGTGATCTCTGGTGGGGTCGGACTCCAGTTCAAGGGCACAGGATTCTACCTGACGGATTACGCACGGCCCGGAGGTAACGGCAATGACTCGAAGGAGTCTTCGGCGGATAGCAAACCAGCGGCGGAAAACAAGTCGAAGACAAAATCCGACACGAAGAGCGCTTCATCATCCGATTCGACGAAAAAGTAGCGGACTCAATCGCTTACCGAGCTGCACCTTCCCTCCAGCGGCGGACGGCTCGGCGCCAGACGGTTTCGTAGGAGTTACTTCGTTGAAGCACCCAGTTCTCAAACGCCGTGCGTTCTGATGCATAGAATGACGCCTTCTCGAAAACAAACGAGGAGAGTCCATCGCGAGCAGAGAGATCGTAGTGCCACGTTTCTGAATCAAACCGGGTATCCACGAACGCGGGCGGTCCGAACAGGACGTACACCATTCCACGATCCGTCTTCCAGCCTTCTTTATACGTCGTGAAGAGCATATTCGCCTGCTCAACGCGCTCGAAATAGAGCCGCACAACCCCGGAGGCGACTCGGCGATCATTGAAAAGGCTACCCCAGAAGGCATCAAAATGACGTCGACGCTCGGTAACAGACTCACCTTCGGCAATCGCCTCCAGTTCGCGGTCGGACGTTATGTAGGCAAGCGCATCAATGAGATCATCCACTTCCGCAAGCCGTGGATAATCTGCCTCGCGGACTGCAAATTCACGCGTTTGCTCAGCGAAGGGAGTCTGATCAGTTGACGTTCTCGCCTCCATCTGTATGCGATACATGCCTGGAGACAGCGGTGGCAAGTTGATCTCCACCGTTACGGCGTCTGCAGCCTGATCGAGCGTTCGCGTGCTGGTCTGTATGGTGTCCATCGGCGGCGCATTGAAATCAACACCTTTGAATTGGAGTGAGGAACGCGCATAGCTGAGCCAAAACCCAGGACGAGCCACCATTGTGTCGCTTTCGAGCTGTTCAAGCTGGAGGCGAACGCTGGCTCCCGCTGGAACCTGATACAGGTCGATCGTAGAGCGGAGGGAATCGAAGCCGGTCGGCACGCTGAGCGCAACCTGGGGTTCGAAGGCTTCGCCAGGCCGTCTCACCTCAATGTGCATCCGACTCATGGCCGGTTCGCCCGTCGGCGCAGGAACGGTGATGCGCTGTTGCCGGAAAACCGACTTGTTCGTGCTCTCGTCCGACAGCATGACAGAAACGACGTAGGTGCCGGGCTGAACATCCAGCCTCTCTTCGCGGATGTACGGGCGAAAGGATTGCGTGGCCGCGTAGGACGCCACACGCAGCGTATCGAGGAAGTTCACGGAGCGAATTCGGTGTCCTCCGATATCGTCGACGATGGCTACATCGTACCGCGCTATCGCCTCGAATCCGAAGCCATCTCGCGTGTACGCGAGCGAGGCCTGGGGAAGACCAAGATAGAGATCCAGGCCCGATTCTCCGTCACGCAACGTGGCGATGGCCTCCAGATCAAAATTGGGTAATCCCGGCTGGTATTCTGCGGAGCGTCCCGCGTCCGCCGAATCCAATCCCGACGCTCCTGAACATCCTACAAGTCTGATCAGTATTAGGCAAAGAAGCAGCAGGCCAACACTTAGACACCTGGTGGGAGCGACCGTCCCTTGGTGATGCCGGGCCTTGAGCATGTTAGCGTCGCGCGGAATCGGCCGCAGCTCGAACAATGGCTGCAAACGATTCCGCATCCAGGCTGGCGCCGCCGATAAGGCCACCGTCGATGTCCGGCTGAGAAAACAAATCAGTAGCGTTGTCGGGCTTTACACTTCCACCGTAAAGAATGGGGACGTTGTACTCTGCGCCAAATCGAGCAATCAGGTTCTCTCGGATGAATGCATGCATGGCCTGGGCCTGCTCGGGAGACGCCGTTCTACCCGTTCCAATTGCCCAAACCGGTTCATACGCCACGACAAGCTGGTTGCCATGCTTCAGAGAAACGCCTCCCAGGCCGCCCGTCAATTGTCGCCCTACGACGGTCTCGGCATTGTCTGCGTCGCGTTCTTCGAGTGATTCTCCAACGCAGAGGATGGGCGTCATTTCGTGTTTCATCACCTGCTTCACCTTCTCGCCCACGAAAGCGTCCGATTCGTTGAAATACTGTCTACGTTCTGAGTGGCCGACAATCACGTATGTACAGCCAACGCCCTTCAACATAAGCGGCGAGACCTCCCCCGTGAAGGCGCCCGTCTCTCCCGGAAAGACATTCTGGGCTCCCAGCGTTACACGGGAATTCCGAACCTGCTCACGCACGGCCTCCAACCATACGGCCGGCGGACACACTACCACGTCCACAACACGCGCGTCCGGTTCCGTCAGCCTGACTACTTCCGATGCCAATCGGCTTGCTGCACGATGATCCGTGTGCATCTTCCAGTTACCTGCGACAAACATGAGCGAATGGGCTACACTTTTAGATTGAGTTTGGGGGGAGCAAGATGCCCTTGAAAGGACCGGATCTTGTCTCTATGCTCTACATTGTTGTGCAAAATACATCGACGCCAGTTAGTCCAGCCCCAGTACTTCCTCAGTGATGATCCGCAATCGCCTCATCCTGCCCACATTTGTTTGCGCCCTTGTGCTAGCTGCGATTGGCTGTGATGCTCTCGTGGATCGCCCAGAGCTAGCGCGTGATTTTGGGTCGCCATACAATGTGCTATTTGGCGAGGTTGTAGAGGCGGCGAATGGCCTAACACAGGCCACTCCGTTTACGGACGGCTCTGGAGCGCTACACGTGGCTGTTCAGTTTACGGGCGGATGTGCCAACCACACCTTCAGAGCTGATCACACGCTGGCGGAAGCATCTGCTACCGTCTGGTTGGTACATGCGTCCAACGGTGAAACGTGCGAGGCACTGCTCAGTGTGGAGGTAGTCGTACCCCTGCCCTCTGACGTACTTGAAAAGGACGACATCATCCTCGTGGGGCCGAGCGGACAAGACGAGATTGCCACACGATTTGATAATCCCAGCGAAGACCCTTAGGCGGCTTTCGGTACCTTTCTCAGTATTTCCTGAGCGTGGTCGGCATTCTTTGGACGCTTGAAGACGTGTGCAATCACTCCGTTGGGGTCGATGAGAAAAGTGAACCGTTTCGTACCCATCACAAGGTTGCCGTACATGTTTTTTTCGCCCCACGTCCCGTAGGCATTCAGGATTTTCTTCTCAGGATCGGCGACCAGTGGAAAGGGCAAATCGAATTTGTCAGCGAAAGCCTTGTGTGAATCAACGTCATCTCGCGAAACGCCTATCACGACTATTCCTGCCTCTTTAAGCTCGCTGTAGCCGTCTCTAAGGCTGCATGCCTGCTTCGTGCAAACCGGAGTGTCATCTTCCGGATAGAAGTACAGTGCTACATACTTCCCTTTAAAATCTGCAAGCGAAACGGTCTCACCAGTCTGTGTTGTTCCTTTGAACGGTGGGGCAATATCCCCGGGCTCTGGTACGGTGCTCATATGTCGGTTGGTACGGGGTTGATCGATTCGACGTGCCAGTCCCAGGCCTCTAGACGGCTGAGATGCTTGTAGGCTGTCAGATCATAGTGAATGGGGGTTACAGACACGTAGCCTTGGTCGATAGCGTGGAGATCTGTATCGTGACCATCGTCGAGGTTTACGAAGTGGCCTCCAAGCCAGTAATACGGACGGTTCATTGGATCACGGCGTTCTTCAAACTCTTCTTCCCAACGCGCATGCGCCTGCCTCGTGACTTCTATGCCTCTTATGTGCTCCATCTTCTGGTCCGGCACGTTCACGTTTAGAAGCACACCAGAAGGAAGACCGTGCTCAAGGATTCGCCCCGCGACGATTCGAGCGTATCGCCCGGCAGCCTCAAAATCTACTTCGGGATCCCAGGAGCAATGCGACACAGCGAATGATGGAATTCCGAGGATGGCAGCTTCGGTCGCGGCACTCACTGTGCCAGAGTAGATCACATTTACAGCTGCGTTTGGGCCGTGGTTAATCCCGCTCACGACGAGATCTGGTCTGCGCGGAAGCAATTTTTGAGACGCAAGTTTCACGCAATCGGCGGGCGTTCCTGTAACGGCTCGCGCCCAGATCGGGCCTTCTGGTCCCTCAAACAACCAAGGATGGGCCCGCATTGGGTCCCGAACCGTTATAGAGTGTCCGACAGCACTCTGCTCCTGGATGGGCGCAACTACGGCAAGAGTCCCTAGACCTGTTAATGCGGATGCAAGGGCGGCAAGCCCGTTCGCATCCACGCCATCGTCATTGGACAACAGGATGAGCGGACGGTCCGGCTGAACGTCCAGGGGAATCGAATTACGGGGCATACTCTTTTATCTCAACAGTGGCAGCGCACTCATGCAAAATGATCGCTCTCAATAACTCTCGTCATCGTTCGGGAAATTGCGAGCACGGACATCTTCGACATAACCCTGAACGGCCTGTGTCATGGTTCCGGCAAGATCTGCATAGCGACGAACAAAGCGGGGGTTGAAGTCCTGCGTGAGACCGAGCAGATCGTGGGTTACGAGAACCTGACCGCTGCAACCACCGCCAGCCCCAATTCCGATGGTCGGGATTGAAATGCTCTCAGTCACTTCTGTGGCAAGTGTCGCAGGAATCTTCTCAAGCACCACCGCGAAGCAGCCCGACTTCTCAAGTTTGCGAATGTCGCGGCGCACAGAATCTGCCTCTTGTTCTTCTCGTGCCCTGACTTTGTAGGTCCCGAATTTGTAGATGCTCTGCGGCGTCAACCCAAGGTGCCCCATGACAGGGATGCCCGCGTCGATAATTCGGCGGACAGAATCAACGGAGACAGAGCCACCTTCAAGTTTCACAGCATGAGCGCCGGTTTCCTTCATCACACGAATCGCCGAGCGCAGGGCCTCGCGCGAACTGCCTTGATAGGAGCCGAAGGGAAGATCAACAACAACCAAGGCCCGGTTTACTCCACGGACCACACACTGCGCGTGATAAATCATCTGGTCGAGCGTAACTGGCAGCGTGGTCTCATGCCCGGCCATCACGTTCGAAGCCGAATCGCCGACAAGCAGAACATCAATTCCGGCTTCATCGAGGATGCGTGCAGACGTATAGTCGTAAGCCGTCAGCATCGCGATCGGCACACCTTCGCTCTTCATTTCGAGGAGCGTTTGTGTTGTCACTCGCTTGGCTTCTGCCGCCGCAACGGAAACGGTTTGGGTACTCATGATCCGATCCTCGCTCGTGACATTCTATGAGATTAGTCGAACGTTAAGAATACGGACCCGCGGACCAAAAAGAACGGGCGGCAACAACGTCACCACCCGTGTACTCTAAGATTGCGATTCGAATCAGTTCCCCGGTTGATCCGCTGGGATTTCGAGGCCTAGGTTTGTCATCACCTCTTCTGTGATGTTGATCGCGTCATCAGAGGCGTACAAAATCACGGGCGCGTTGTTGGCGCGGGCCGAGAACACCATTGTCAGGCCCATTTCTTCGGAAACCAAATCGATGGCACCCTGAAGGCGAATGAGCAACGGTTCCAGCATACGTGCTTCACGTTGTGCCAACTCGTTCCGCCCTCTTGATTCGGCTTGCTCTAAGTCGCGTTGAAGCGAAAGGATTTCGTTTTCGCGCTCCTGCTGGGCTTCAGGCGATGCAACGGCACTCTGTGCGAACTGCTGAAGCTCCGCAAACTTGGTGCGGATCACATTCTCCTGTGCCTGCAAGTCGGCTGCTATCGCCTGATCTCGAGTTTGCAGCGAGTCGCGCATTTCGGAATACTCGGGCATTTGGACAATGATGATGTCTGGATCGAGGTAGCCTATCTGTACGGACTGCGCGTGTGCACCAAACAGGGGCACGAGGATCGCGGCCAGTAGGCCAAGTGCACGAAGAGTTGAACGAAAGGTCATGTTGATAGTCGAGGTTGGTAGTAGAGAGGTCGTAGTTGGGATGCAAACGCCGGACCGAATGGCCTCATATTCCCGCGCGTCGGGCAGGATCCACATCTAGTTCGTCGAGAACGAGATCGGTTACGTTGTGAGCGTCTTTGGCGTAAAGGAAAATTAGATCGCCGGTCCGATCGAAGATGAAGTCGTAGTCGCCTTCTTCCGCGATCACTTCAACGGCGTCCAAAACCCGCTCCTGAATGGGTCGCATCGCCTGCTGTTCCTGCCGGAAAAGCTCTCCATCCGGGCCAAAGTGCCGACGACGAAATTGGCCCATTTCCGTGCGACGCGTCGAGATCTCAGTCTGCTTGCGCTCGCGGTCTTCGGGGGTGTAAAGCAATTCGCGCGCTTCAAATTCTCGTTCAAGTGCCTCAATCTCTTCAGCCATCCCATCCAGTTCGGCTTGCCACTGGTTCGCCAATCGGTCTACTTGGTCGCGAGCGGTTTGATACTCCGGGAGCAAACGAAGGATTTCTTCCGAGTCGATGTACGCGAGCTTCTGCTGCGCCGCAACCGGGCTGGCAGCGAGAAGAATAGCAAGGAGTCCGAGAATGAAGCGCATGGCGTCCTACGGCTAGGTCAGGGGCGAAACCAGTTGAGTAGCATTCGGGTCGATAGAAACGTGAGGGGTTGGGCAGTCGGTTCGAGCTTGTTTTATTGACCGCCTCCAAGCGAGAACTGGAAGCGCCATTGTGGCAATCCGCTGTCACCATCTATGCGAGGCACGAAGGGGTCGATCTGATACCCGTAGTTTAGATCCAGCATGCCGAGGATCGGCAGGAACACGCGCGCGCCAAATCCTGCAGAACGGAATAACTGGCTGGGATTGTAATCATCAAAACCATCCCACGTATTGGCTGCATCAGCGAAGGCATACGGTGCGAACGAGAAGGCTTGTGTCTGAACTGCGAGAAGCTGAATTTCGGCCGAATACTTGTTAAGAATGCGCCCACCAACGCTCTCACCTCCTTGTGTTGGCGAAATGGACTCAATGGGATATCCGCGCATAAAAACGAGATCTTTCCCAAAGCCGCGAAATTGCCCTTGTGTGTCGAGAGGTGATCCGCCAACAAGAAAGCGTTGGAACTGGACATCATCCCCCGTGAGCGAGCCGATGTAGCCATAGCGGGCACGAACACTCAATGAAAGACGACCGGTCAGCGGCGTATACCATGCGTTCTCGAGATCCCACTTGTGGTACTGGATAAAGTTTGACAGTGGCGGAGCCAGCGTCACGGACAGGCTCAGGTTTGAACCGGCGCTTGGAAAGATTGGGTTGTCCAGCGAATTACGCGTCAGACTCTGTCGAATCGTGAATTCCTGGCTGTTGCCTTCTGGTAGGCCCAGCGAGTTCACGTTATTCTCCCCTCTGATGTTGTAGAGTCGATACCCGAGATCCGTCCCTGTCTGAAAAAAGTCATCCGGCCAGCTAAGGCTCTGTCGATAAAACAGGCGGGCGGAACCCGAAGCAACGACGCTTTCATCGTCGGCCCGGCTTTGGAAATACGTGTAGCCGACGGATCCTCCAACAGGAGTGCGGCGACCACGGAACCAGGGCTCGGTGAAGGAAACGGAGTAATTCTGATAACGACGGCCATTCGTCACCACAGAAAGCGACAGTTGCTGCCCATCGCCTGAGGGCAACGGGCTCCACGCCGAACCGTTAAACAGGTTCTGGATAGAGAAGTTGTTGAACGTCACACGGGCCTGCAGCAGTAGCCCTGTCGATCCACCCCAACCACCCGAAAGCTCAAGCTGATCGCTACCGGCCTCCGTCAGATTGTAGGCGAGGTCCACTGTTTTCTCTTCTTCGTTGACCGATATGTCTGGGCCACCCGCGAGACTCGTCTGATCGAAATAGTTGAGCTGAATCAATTCGCGGACGGAGCGCTCAAGCGCCTGGCGACTGTACGTCTGACCAGGAATCGTTCGCAGTTCGCGCCGAATGACGTGCTCCTTTGTTCGTGTGTTACCTCGAATGGCAATCTGCCCGAACTCGTAGACATCGCCCTCCGTGATCTCGAAGAACATATCGAGCGAATCTCCAGGCGCATCCGTTATAGTCTCGCGAATATTGAATGTGAGATACCCCCGGTCCGAATAAAGGCTGGCGATATCCGTGTGGTCGGTCGTGTAGTAGAGATTGGTCTGGAGCTGGGAGCGATTGAACACATCGCCACGCTCGAACCCAAGTGCCTGCCGCAGTTGGGCATCGGTAAACACAGTGTTGCCCTCAAAATCAATCTCGCGCACGAAGTACTGCGGTCCCTCCTCCAGTTCGATTTCCACAACCACGCCGGCGGAGCCACCAGGCCGTTCCTCCAAATAGACGGAATCGCGAACGATACGGGCACTGTAGTATCCGCGGTCGTTGTAATAGCTGATCAGGTTTTGAAGGTCCTCGTCGTATTTCTCGTCTTCAAACGTCTCGCGGCTCCAAAACCTCCACCAGCGGTTCTCGGGTGTGTTTTTCAACCGTTTGCGGAGTGTTCCTTCGCTGAACACCTCGTTCCCGAAAAAGCGAACGTCCTGGATTTCAACCCGATCGCCCTTGTTGACGGTAAAAACCAGATCGACGCGGCCTGTCTCCTCAACGATTTGACGGTCAACCTCCACATCAACGAGACGGTAACCCTTCGCACGTAGATAATCTTCAATGATCCGGACGCTGCGACCAACGCTCGATTCAAGCACAGCGCGCCCCCTGAGTAGAGGCAATTCGTCTTCGAGATCGTTTCGCTCGCCGCCACTCACACCCTCAATAGTGTACGCACCAAGTCGCGGCTCCTCCACCACGCGAATTAATAGAAAGACGCCTTCGCCAACAATGCGGTCGGCAATGATTTCAACGTCGGAGTAAAGCCCACCACGATAGAGCTTGCGGATAGCTTCGCCGAAAGCCTCATCGTACGGCAACACAACACGCTGCCCGACCTGCAAGCCGCTGGTCTGAACGGCAAATTGAGCAGATGATGCGTCGAAAGCACCTTCCACATCCAACGAGAGAACCTCGTACCGCGTGATTTGCGGAGGATTCCCGGGCTGAGCTGATGCAGTAGTTACGACGCTCGCACCTACAATTAGCAGGCTAGCGAGCAAATGTTGAAAACGGGGCATACAAAAGTTGATGCGGAGAGATGCGGCTAGAACGCGCGCCACGTCAAGTCTGAAAAACTAACACCGTGCTCTGCATTCCACAGTGCTAATGCGGCTCCCCAATCGCGTTTTTCGAGGATTTGAGGCCGATTTAGCTACTTCTGCACGAACGGTACGCGGACAGCGGGAATCCCCGCGTCAACGGCCCTTCAGGGCCTATTATTGCCGAGAGCGACGGCTCTTGATCATGCCTTCTCGCGAACTACTCCTCCGCCTGGCGGACGCCGCCAAAACGGCGATCCCGATCTTGATAGTCTCGAATGGCGTCGTAGAGAGCATTCCGGCGGAAAACAGGCCAGAAGAGATCGGAGAAGTAGAACTCGGCGTAGGCGATCTGCCAGAGCAGGAAATTGGAGACGCGGTGCTCTCCGCCCGTTCTGATGAGAAGGTCGGGATCTGGAATTGTCGAGGTATCCAGTTCGTCGGCAAACAATTCTTCGGTTATCTCCGATGGATCGAGTTGAGTTGCAAGAACCTTCTGCGCGAGCTGCCTCGCCGCGCGTGTAATCTCCCATCGCCCACTGTATGAGAGCGCAAGATTGAGTGTCATGCGCTGGTTATCTGCGGTGAGCTCCATGGCTTCTGTCATCTCACGGTGTCCGCGTGCTGGAAGTCTCGACAAGTCGCCAATGGTTTGCAGGCGGATGTCGTTCTTATTTAGACGGTCTGCTTCTCTGCGTAGCGTTCGCACGAGGAGCTCCATCAACGCAGAAACTTCTGCGGCCGGACGGTTCCAGTTTTCCGTCGAAAACGTGTACAGCGTAAGGTGCTCGACGCCAAGTTGTGCACACGCCTCTGTGATGTCGCGTACAGACTCAACGCCTTCCCGATGCCCCGATACACGACGCTTCCCTTGCGCCTCTGCCCAGCGCCCGTTGCCATCCATGATGCAGGCAATGTGCGTGGGAATCTCCCCTCGTGCCTTCAGTTCAGCCTGAGTCGCCGAATCTTCGGCTGTCTGGGCTTTCTTGGCTAGGCGAACAGGCTCGGTCTGGACACTCACGGCGTCGTACAATGCTCTACGGACAGAATGTACGCTGGCCTCACGTTGTGGCTCAACCGAACCAGCGAACGGCGTCGTTAAATATGACGAACGCCATGAATGCCAGCAGCAAGACAAACCCAACCTGCTGAACCACCATCCTGAATTTGACGCTTGGCTCGCGACGTGTAATACCTTCGTAGATAAGGAAAACAAGGTGACCGCCGTCAAGTACAGGGATAGGCAAGATGTTGAAAATGGCGAGGGCGATGGAGAGTACCGCCACGATATTCCAAAAACCTCGCGCGCCGTTATCTGCTGCCTCTTTCGTTGTCTTGGCGATAATGAGCGGTCCGCCGACCGATTCACGGACATTCTCTCGTCCCGTGATTAGACGACCGACAAATTGCGCGTAGAATGTGGTGAGCGACCACGCTTCGTTTACGCCAGCACCCACTCCTTCAATAAGGCCGTAGTTCTCGTGCTCAACCCTGATTGAAGTCGGGTCCACGAATACGCCAACGGCGTAGGAGCCATCGGCATTTTCGTCGGGTGTAATCGTGCTTTCGTAATAGGCATATCCGCCTTCCTGGAATTCTGGAGAGGGATCAATCTCCCTCCACAGAGAATCCGGTCGAGCCCACCGAAACTGCATCGGACGACCCTCACCTGCCTGGACGATCATGACCAGTTCACCCCAGAAACTCACGCTCTGGCTGTCAATCGCCACAATCCTATCACCGCCGCGAATCCCGGCGTCTTCCGCTGGCGAACCCGGCACGACTGCGCTGATCTGAGCTGGTTCGATAGAAAACCCGAAGGCCTCAAATCCGCCTTCTGCCTGCGTACTACTTAGCTCTGAGATTAACCTGTCCGGGCCTTCCAAAATCAACGTTTCGCTGCCCCGTTCAACTTCAACGCGGTAGGGATTTGCAGAAAGTGCTTGAGGGGCAAGCAAATCGTCGAAGCGATCGAGGGGCGCTCCGTTCAACCCAACAATCCGGTCGCCGGTCCGCATGCCCATGTTGTACGCGACCGAGGAATCCGCGACGTAAACGCCAGCGACGGATTCTGCTGGTACATACGCTTTGCCGTACCACAACGCCAGCCCGATGAAAATCAGAAACGCCAGGATCATGTTGAAGATGACCCCGCCCGAAATTACGAGCATGCGCTGCCAGACTGGTTTTGAGCGAAACTCATCCGGCTGCGGCTCAGACTCCGCAAAATCTGTGTCCATACTTTCATCAATCATCCCGGCAATCTTGACGTAACCACCAAGCGGAACGGCACCTAGTCGGTATTCCGTTTCTCCTCGCTGCTTTCGCCAAATCACAGGCGGGAACCCGATTGAAAACGCATCCACGCGTATCCCGAACAGGCGTGCAAAAAGGAAGTGTCCAAGCTCGTGAATGAACACGAGAATCCCGAGCGCCAGCGCAACCCAGAAGAAATACGAGAGGAAGTTGAGAACGGCGTCCATGCGGCGTCAGGGGGGGTCGATATCAGCGTTTAGCAGTCAACGGGCGAAGTGCAAGAGATCATCTACGGGCGAACAGCGGGTTGCCGTTCCGCGCCCATCAACAATTCACGCGTTTGGAATGTGTGTTACGTGACAAGCTCCGAGACGCTCGTACGTACAGCTTGTCTGGCAGATTCATCTGCCGCGAGCAAACTATCCAGGTCGGTTCCATCTGAGGACGGCACACTGGACATGGCCTCTTCGATGAGTCGCGGAATATCTGTAAAACCAATCTGATCAGCCAGGAAAAGAGCAACTGCAACCTCGTTGGCTGCGTTAAGAACCGCGGGAGCGCTTCCTCCCTGCTTCAACGCCTCAAACGCAAGGCGAAGGCACGGGAATCGGTGGAAGTCTGGTTTCTCGAAGTTCAGGCTGCGAAGGGTGTTCCAGTCGATGCGATCGTGCGGTGCTGGCCAGCGATCCGGAAATGTCAGGGCATACTGAATTGGCACTTTCATGTCGGGAACGCCAAGCTGCGCCTTGGCCGATCCATCCGAGAACGTGACGAACGAATGGATGATCGACTGTGGATGCACGATGACATTGATCTCTTCAGGCGTCAGACCAAACAGCCAGCGGGCCTCGATTACCTCCAGACCCTTGTTCATCATCGTCGCCGAATCAATCGTGATCTTCGCGCCCATTGACCAGTTGGGGTGGTTGAGTGCCTCTGCGCGGGTTATGGCATCGAAGGTCTCGACCGACCGCTGTCGAAATGGCCCGCCCGATGCGGTAAGCGTGACGGATTCGACGGAGTCCGAATCCTCACCAACGAGGCATTGGAAGATGGCCGAATGTTCTGAATCGACGGGAATCAGCATAGAACCATATTCACGAGCCAGTCTCTCAACGAGCGAACCCGCGACCACGAGCGTCTCCTTGTTTGCAAGCGCGATCATCTTGCCAGATTCAACCGCGGCGAGTGTTGGGCGCAGACCTGCGGCGCCAACGATAGCCGCAACAACGACATCGGCCTCTTCAGCCGACGCGATCTCACAGAGCCCTTCTCTTCCCGAGACAACACGGATTGATGTCGTCGCAAGCGCATCCTTCAGTGATGCGTAACGAGCCTCTTCCGCTATGCAGACTACCTGCGGTTGAAATGCCAGTGCCTGTTCGGCCAAAAGCTCCCAATTTGAACCCGCAGCGAGCGCATGAACAGAAATCCGTTCCGGGAAAAGCTTAACTATCTCCAACGTCTGCGTCCCGATGGAACCCGTTGAGCCCAGCAAAGCCAGCCTACGCGGAGCATCTCGCTGAATTGGGGATGGCGCTCGGTAAATTGGAATCATACGATAGTGGGACGGCTGATCATGGCGGAGACGGCAATACGAATAGGTCGGGGCCGTTGTTCAGGCGGGGCAAAGATAGCCGGATGATGCCCCATTGCTGTACGTTTTTCGTTTCTTGAGAGGATGCACCTCGTTCGCCTATATCTGCTTTCCCTAACACTTCTGCCTGCTGGCTTCCTCGGTCAGGAGGCAACGGCGCAGGTCGGAACGCCTCCCAGCCCGCCGAAGCGAGATGTCGTTCCGGAAGTTCAGCAGCTTGATGGGCAAGTTCTGGCTCAGTTTCAGTTGGCTGACCAATACATCAATTCGGGGCAACTGGACCGGGCGGTGGCATTAATAGAGGACTTGTACGCCAGTGAGCCAACATCGCTGCCCGTTTTCACAAAACTGAAGCAGGTTTACACTGCGGCGAGGATGTTCGACGAGATCGTAACCATCTTGCAGGATCGGATTGCGCAGGACTCGCCGAGCATGAACCTGTATGCAGAACTTGGGATGGCCCGGCAACAGGCTGGTCGCCCAACAGAAGCAGTGGAGGCCTGGTCGCTGGCAATTGAGGCAGCTCCTTCAGCGGAAATGACCTACCGAATCGTAGCCAATTATATGGGTCAGGCCCGGCTGTACGATGAAGCGGCTGCCACACTCAACCAAGGTCGCGAAAGCCTCGGCGACCCTCTTCTCTACCGCGCTGAACTAGCCAACCTGTACGGGCTCGCTGCCAATTACGAAGGGGCTGCCTCGGAATACCTCTCGCTCTTAATCGAGAACCCCGATGCGGGAGACCTCGTACGCGCTCGGCTGACGCGTTTGATTGAGGCGGAAGGTGCCGCCGATGCCTTTTCTGGAGCTATTGCCAGGGCTGTCCGACAGGACCCTCTCAATCGTTCCTACCGCGAACTGGCAGCATGGATTGCGCTTGAGCGAGGTGACTTTGTGGCGGCGCTTGACGCCAACATTGCAATAGATCGACTCCAGGGCGAGCAGGGACAGTCGCTCTACGGCTTTGCCGGAGCGGCGATAACAGCAGAAGCCTTCAACGAAGCACAGCGTGCGCTATCCATCATCGCCGAACGCCACGCCGAGGGACCCATCGCTCCCTATGCTCATTTCTCTATGGCCCAGTTATCGCAGAAGCTTGCGGAGCAGTCGGGCGAACATGCCTTCGACGCGGCAGGCCAGCGTGTTCCGGCTCCGCACTACGAAGCCGCGCTTGCTTCCTATTCTACATTCCCTGAGCGCTTTCCGCGTCACGTCGCTTCAGGAGAAGCGCTCGCTCGGGCTGCCGAACTCCAGCAATCCGTCTTCAGGGACTACGCGGCGGCTGAAGCGCTTCTGCAAACACTGGTTGCCGGATCAAACGATCCGAGACTTGCCGGAAACGCCCGATTGGATCTTGGCCGGGTAGCTCTTCGGCGGGGCGATCTCGGTGCGGCGCGCCGTTCGTTTGCCCAAGTTGAAGAAGGCCTTCGGATTGGTCCGCTTGCTGAAAGTGCACGGCTGGAACTCGCACGACTAGATTTTTACGAAGGCGATTTCGAGGGGGCGCTAGCCCGCGTTGACGCAATGAACCAGAACACGGCGACCGACGTCGCAAACGACGCCATCAGCCTGAAACTGCTGTTGCGTGAGAATACGGGGCCGGACTCGCTCTCCGAGCCACTTTTGGCGTATGCCACTGCAGAATTACTCCAACGCCAGCAACGCTCACGCGAAGCATTGGATACGCTCGACGCCCTGCTCGGAACGGCGAGCGCACATCCCATTTCCGATGAAGCCGACTTCCTGCGCGTTAAAGCCTTGCGAAGCCTCCAGCGACCTGAGGATGCTCTGGTCGCCTTAGAAAGCTTTCCCGGCCGCTACCCCGATTCGTACCTCGTCGAACGAACCGTCTTCCTTCGCGGCGAGGTCTACGAGCGAGAGCTCGGCAATTCTGCGGCCGCCACCGAGGCCTATGCGGACCTTCTCGCCCGCTTCCCCGGTTCTCTTCTCGCGCCCGAAGCCCGATCGAGAATTCGCCGTTTGCGGGGTGATAGACCGCCAGGTTGAGCCATGAAAGCATTTATTCCGGCTCTCCTTCTCGCGTTCCTGCCGCTCACGTCGAGCGCGCAGGACCTCCTCATCCCCATGGACGAGACGCAGGCGGACCACCTAAAAGCGTACGGTGCCGTTTACTATGCGTTAGACCTAGGCATGGAAGTCGACTGGCTTCTCAATTATCGTGGCGGTTCATTCCTCGCCCCAGGCGTGGATGCGCTCGCGACAGAACTGAGGATTCGTGGCGTTTCATTTGAACTCGTCAGTGGTGGGCCGATTTTGGCCGAAGTGGAAAGCCCTGCAGTGAACATGGCGGCGGTTCGGTTGGAGAAAGCGCCGAAGATCGCCGTCTACGCGCCCAATCAGACGCTGCCGTGGGACGATGCCGTATTGCTAGCGCTCACCTACGCAGAGGTGCCTTACGAGCAGATTTACGACGATGATGTGTTGGATGGAAGGCTTGGTGAGTTCGACTGGGTGCACCTTCACCACGAGGACTTTACAGGCCAATACGGCAAGTTCTTCGCGGCTTATCGCACGCAGGGATGGTATCAGGAACAGCAGCGCGAAGCGGAGTTAGCGGCTGAAGCGCGCGGCTTTGAGAAGGTGAGCCAATTGAAGCTGGCCGTGGCGCGAGCCATCCGCACCTACGTTGCTGAGGGAGGCTTTCTGTTTGCGATGTGCTCCGGGACCGACACCTTCGATATCGCGCTCGCCGCAAGCGGGACTGACATCGTGCCAGCGGAAATGGACGGGGATGGTTTCTCGTCCGACGCCGTATCACACCTTGACTTCTCGCAAACACTCGCTTTCCAGAACTTCACGCCGTCATTCAATGCGATGGAATACGAGCACTCGGATATCGACGTGAGCCCGCCCGGCGAGCTTCGTAATCCGTTGGTAGACTACTTCACTCTCTTCGATTTCTCGGCCAAGTGGGATCCCGTTCCGGCCATGCTCACACAGAACCACGTGGCATCCGTGCGTGGGTTTATGGGACAGACCACAAGCTTCCGCAGAAGCCTCATCAAACCGGGCGTCGTGGTGATGGCTGAAGCTCCTGGCCGCGACGCGGTGCGATATCTCTACGGGCCGATGGGCCGAGGCTTCTTCGCCTTTTATGCAGGGCACGACCCAGAAGACTACCAGCACTTCGTCGGCGACCAGCCAACGGATCTTAACCTCCACCGGCACTCTCCCGGCTATCGCCTCATTCTAAACAACGTGCTATTCCCTGCTGCGAAAAAGCAACCTCAGAAGACGTAGAG